>PLSY01000411.1 GCA_003164275.1 Acidimicrobiaceae bacterium
GCATCGGCTCGGCCACCGGCGAGGGCCGGTCGGTCAACGCGGCGAGAGCGGCGATCACGAGCCCACTGCTCGAGGCCTCCATCGAGGGGGCACGGGGCATCCTGTTGAACATCGCCGGAGGTCCCGACCTCGGTCTCTTCGAGGTCAACGAGGCCGCAGAGATCATCCACGGGGTTGCCCATCCCGATGCCAACATCATCTTCGGCAGCGTCATCGACGAGGCCATGGGTGAAGAGGTGCGGGTCACGGTCATTGCCGCCGGGTTCGAGCGCTGGGAGGCGCCCACTCCAGGGGTGACCGGCCAGACTCCGGCAACCGGCCGAGAGGAGACCCGCAGCCGGGTCCTGGGCGTGGAGACGGTCCACGAGGACATCTTCGCAAACCCGTCAGACGATGAGCTCGATCTGGGTGACGACGACTTCGACGTGCCCTCGTTCCTTCGCTGAGCACCCCAACCGCCCCGGTCCTGGTGGGCTCGGCCATCAAAGCGGCGTGGAGCGACGCATCCGTGGGCGACCTGAGGCCCGCTACCGGCGAGTTCGACGCCATGAGCGGTCTGGCCCGGTTCGCCACCGGGCTCACCGCTGGTCGATCCTGTGGCCCGGTCGCCGAGGTCCACTGGCTCGATCAGGTCCATGGCAGCTTCGTGGTGGGCGCCCCGCCCGTTGGCTCGAGGCCCGGGGCGGTGGGCCACAGGACCGGTGGGTCGGTGTGCGTGGGCGCCGGAGACGGTCTGGTGGCCGCTTCGCCCGAGGTGGCAATCGCCATGTTGACGGCCGACTGCGCCTCGATAGCCCTGGCCAGCCCCGAAGGCGTGTTCGCCGCCGTCCATGCTGGTTGGCGGGGCCTGGTGGGCGGCGTGATCGGCCAGGCCGCAGCGGCCATGCGGGCCGAGGGTGCGACCGACCTCTCCTCCGCCCTCGGGCCCTGTATCCACGCCGAGTGCTATGAGTTCTCCCCGGCCGACCTGGAAGAGGTCGTCGCCGTGCTCGGCGACGGGGTACGAGGACAGACGAGCAAGGGCCGACCTGCCCTCGACCTGCCGGCCGCAGTGAGCCTGGCCCTTCGAGCCGACGACATCGATCAACGACCGGGAGTCGACGCCTGCACCGCCTGTGGTCCCGGCTACTTCTCCCACCGTGCCCGCAGAGACACGGGACGCCAGGCCCTCGTCGTCTGGACCGAGGCCGACACGGGGGAGCGATGAGCGAGGAGCCGGCCCCGTCCTTCGATGCCGCCGGCTTCCCCGGTCGCCTGGAGCGTGTACGCGAGCGCATCGACCGGGCCTCCAGTGATCCCGGGTCGGTGGTCTTGGTGGCGGTGACCAAAGGGTTCGGCGCCGACGCGGTGACCGCGGCCTTGGAGGCAGGGCTTCCCAACCTCGGGGAGAACTACGCCGACGAGCTGGTCAAAAAGGCTGCCGCCATCGACAACGCGGCCGGAACCGCGCCGATCTGGCACTTCCTCGGGGCAATCCAGCGCAACAAGGTGGCCCGCCTGAGTCCGGTCGTGACCTGGTGGCAGGGGCTCAGTCGACTGGAGGAGGGCCAGGCCATAGCCCGCCGGAGCCCGGATGCCCGGCTGCTCGTCGAGGTGGACATGACCGGACAAGCGGGCAGAGGTGGGTGCCCGCCGGAGCGGGTCCCAGAGCTTGTCTCGGCCCTGGTCGACGAGGGGATGGATGTCGCCGGGCTCATGGCCGTCGGGCGTCAGGGACCGCCCGAAGAGGCCCGGGGTGACTTTGCCCTGGTGTCCTCCCTGGCCGACTCGCTCGGGCTGGGCGTGCGGTCGATGGGCATGTCCGACGATCTAGAGGTTGCCCTGTCGGAGGGGTCGACGATGGTCCGACTCGGGCGGGCCCTGTTCGGTCCGCGGCCTCCTCGGACATGACCTCTCGGCGTTGGCCCGACCATTCCCCCACCCGGGGGTGCAGGCACTACGCTGTCCTCGGGAGGATTTGATGGCTGCTTCGTTCATGAAAAAGACCATGGCCTATCTTGGCCTCGTCGATGACGACTACGACGACTACGACGACTACGACTCACGGTCGCCGGCGTCAGTCGGGCGGATGGGTCAACGGCCCGGCGGGCACGACGAGGTCGACGACGCCCCAGCTGTCGCCCCCAACCCCCGGATCAGGACGTTGACCAGGGACGAGTCGGCCGGAACAGCGGTGGCGGCCGCCCCGATGACTCTCACACCGAGGGCGGCCACCATCGGCTCGTCCTCGGTGCGCCCCATCTCCCAGGAGAGTGCAGGAGCGAAGGTCCACATCGTGGCCCCCGGCCGCTTCGCCGACGCCCAGGAGATCGCGAACCGCCTCATGAACAACCAGCCGGTGATCGTAAACATGCAGAGTGCGGACCGCGACTTGCAGCGCCGAATGATCGACTTCTGCTCCGGCGTGACCTATGCCCTCTCGGGTGGCATGGAGCGGGTGGCCGACGAGGTATTCCTCCTCACCCCGTCTAACGTGAAGGTCTCCGACGAGGAACGCCAACGCCTCGCCGACCGCGGTCTGGTCAATCCCTGAGCACCGACCTCCGGTCGGGCCACCAGACGAGAGAGGGCTGAGGCAGCATGTTGACGCTCATCGTCTATCTCCTCAATGCGTTGTTGCTGGCCCTTTTGGCATACTCCATACTCAGTTGGTACACCGCCTATGCCCGGGTCTCGTACGACTCGCCGGTCCGCAAGGTCCAAAAAGTCCTCTCTGCGGTCTGTGACCCGATCCTCAACCCGGTCCGCCGGGTGATCCCAATGGCCAGGGTGGGAGGGGTCGGCCTCGACCTTTCGGTGCTGATCGTCATCCTCGTCATCGATCTGATCCTCATCCCGGTGGTCCGGGGCCTCTGACCGAAACCCCGGGCAATTTTCGAATTCATCCCTCGGCCGCCTCGGCCGCGCCGCTAGCATGGGCACATGGACTCCTCGCAATCTGCCCTCGATTCACTTCGCACCGTTGAGTTCCGGGAGACCCTGAAGGGGTATCACCGCGACGACGTGGATGAGTATCTGGAGAAGGCCGCCGTGGAGGCCGAGGGGCTGCAAGAGCAGCTACGCCAGAGCGGAGAACGGCTGCGCCAGGCCGCAGAGCGCATCTCCCAGCTGGAGACGGCCCTCGAGCAGCACCAGCAGCAGCCGCCCCAACCCCAGCCACAGCCCGAGGCCCCGGCCAGAATCGAGACGGCCATGGTGGGCGACGACACCTTGCAGCGCACCCTGATCCTGGCCCAGAAGTTCGTCGATGAGACCAAGGCCGACGCCGAGGCCCAGGCGGCCAAGGTGATCTCCGACGCCAATGCCAAGGCACGGCTGCTGACCGACCAGGCCACGGTCCAGGCCTCCCAGATCGCCGCCGAGTCCGACCAGCGGCTGCGGGAGGAGGTAGCCCGACTGGAGGACTCACGGAGCAAGCTCACCCGGGAGGTCGACTCGATGTCACGCCACCTGGAGAGCGAGCGCAACCGGCTCCGCACGGCGTTGAGCGACATCCTTCGCTGGGTCGACCAGAACGTGCAACCCATCACGCCGGCGCTCGAGAACTCGGGTGGGTCCGATGCGCCGAGCCTGGCCCCGGCTCCCGCCGCCGAGCACGCAGCGCAAACACCGTCCCTCCCCCTCGAAGGCGACATCGGGCCGACCGGCGAGACGGCCCAGGTCCATGCGACCGGCACCACCATTGCCGCTAGCTCTGGCGGCAACCTGTCCTAGGGTCGGCAGCGTCGGCTTGGCCGGCGGTCGGCCCAGGGGCTCGACCAGCAGCTCCGAGGCAAGCGATCGGTCATCGTCGTGGGCTGGCGCTGATTGACCGACCGACCGTCACCACTATGGTGCCTGGGGCAACATCCCTCGTCGGGATTGCCGCAGTGAACCTGGACACGGTATCGTCACCCGCTCGTCGACAGACGGGATGGTCGGACCCTGTCGCTGTCGAGCGGGCGCTTCCTGGCGGAGGGGTGAACCTTGAAGGAGGTCGATGTGACGGCAGTGAAGAAGGCTGTAGAAGCCCCGGCAAGCAAGGCGACGACAGCCCGAAAAGCCGCCGCACCGGCCAAGAAGCCCGCGTCCACACCAACTACGTCCGCCTCCCACACATCTGCAGCTGCAGGAAAGAAGTCAGTGCCAACTAAGAACGCCGCACCGAAGAAGACCGCACCCGCCAAGGCCGCGGGCACCACCAAGAAGGTGACGGCGAAAAAGGCCGCCGCCACCGCCCAGCCCGAAGCCGCCCCGCTGGTCGAAGCCGCCCCGGTGGCCAAGGCCCCGATACCAGCGAAAAAGGCCGCCCCCGCACCGCCCAAGCGACCCGCCACCCCGCCCTACGCCAATGACGAGAAGTTCTTGGAGGAGCAGCGCGTCCTCCTGCTCGAGGAACGGGTCATCTATCAGGGCCAGGCCGTCGACCTGCGGGCCGAGGCCGACTCCTTGGCCCTGGAGCGCGAGCCCGGTGACGTCCAGTTCGACGAGGAGTCGGGCGAGGGTGGCACCGTCACCGTCGACCGTGAGCGCAACCTGGCCCTCTCGGCCCAGGCGGCCGCCGCCGTCGAGGAGATCGACGATGCCCTGCGCAAGATCGACCGGAAGACCTACGGGGGCTGCGAGCGCTGCTTCGAGGCCATCCCGAAGGCCCGCCTCCGCGCCCTCCCGTTTGCCAGGCTGTGCGTGGCCTGCAAGAGCGGCGGCCTGTCACGGCGCTGACCGGCGAGGCGGAGGTGGCGCAACGAGGGGTCGCCGCCGGCTCGGGTACCCGGCGACTGGCCACGGCCGTCGTCGTGATGGCGGCCGTCATCGTCTGTGACCAGCTGACCAAGTGGTGGGCCGTCACCCGGTTGGCCGACGGGTCGGTGCATGTGATCGGCACGCTCGACTTCGAGCTTGCCCTCAACCGCGGCTCGGCCTTCAGCCTGTTCCAGGGCCAGACGTTCCTCTTGGTCCTGATGGCGGCGATCCTGATCGCCGGGTTGTTGGTGCTGGTGTGGCGGTCCCCGACCATGGGCCGGGCCGCCGTGCTCGGGCTCATCCTCGGCGGTGCCCTCGGCAACCTCGCCGATCGGCTGTTCCGATCCAACCACGGAGCGGTCGTGGACTTCATCGCCCTGCACTTCTGGCCGACTTTCAACGTGGCCGACGCCTCCATCGTGGTCGGCTGTGCCCTCTTGCTCATCTCTCTCGTCCGGAGCCCCCGCCTGCCATGACCGTCCTCTCCGTAGTGGTGCCCTCCTCCCTCGACGGGATGCGGGTGGACAAGGCCGTGGCCCTGGTGGCCGACGTCTCCCGCTCGGCCGTCGACGTACTGGTGGCCGAGGGCCGGGTGCGCATCGACGGCACCGTCGTGACCAGCCGGCGGGCCGTGTTGCGACTGGGCCAGGAGATCGAGGTCGACCAGGGGGAGGACCATGTGCCCGCCGGCCCCGATGGCGACCCGTCAGTCGTCTTTGCCGTGGCCTACGAGGATGACGACGTGATCGTGGTGGACAAGCCCGCCGGCCTGGTCGTCCACCCGGGAGCCGGCCATCGGACGGGCACCCTCGTCCAAGGGCTCTTGTCCCGCTACCCCGAGTTGTCGGCCATGGTCGCAGAGGTCGGCTCCGAGCTCGACCGTCCGGGCATCGTCCATCGACTGGACCGCGGCACCTCGGGCCTCATGGTCGTCGCCCGCACGCCTGCGGCCTACCACTCGCTGGTGGCCCAACTCGGGGAACGGGAGGTGTCCCGGAGCTACCGGGCCCTGGTGCTCGGGGCCGTGGAGGGGGAGTCGGGGCTGGTCGACGCCCCCATCGGGCGCTCGGTCACCTCCCCGACCAGGATGGCCGTCACCCGAAAGGGCAAAGAGGCCCGGACCCGCTACCGGGTCGAGCAGCGCTTCGAGGATCCTGTCCCGAGCACCTTGTTGACGGTCTCATTGGAGACGGGCCGGACCCACCAGATCCGCGTACACCTCTCGGCCATCGGCCATCCCGTCGTCGGCGACCCCGTCTACAGCCGGGGCCGCTCGCTGCCCGGGGCCAGCATCACCCGACCGTTCCTCCACGCCTACGGCCTGGCCTTCGACCATCCGGTCTCCGGCGAGCGGATGTCGTTCACCTCACCCATGCCCGACGACCTGTTGGTCCAGCTGGCCGAGCTCTCGGGCTGAGCTCTCGGGCTGAGCGCCGGGGACGAGCCGGCCCTCAGCGACCACAGTTGGCCGAGAGGCCCCTGTGGGTCGCTCAGGCGGCCTCGTGGGCGGCTTCGAGCATCTGACTGTCGGCCAACACCTCGAGGGCCTCTGCCTCGGCCTGGCGCACTTTGCGCACGCCGATGCCGAGACGCTCGGCCGTCGTCTGGAGCGAGGCCGGGTCGGTGCCGTCGAATCCGAACCGGTGGCGGATGACCTGGCGCTGCAGGTCGGTGAGACCGTCCACGGCCTGGCGGACCAGGTCGAGGGTCAGCTCAGCGGCCACCTCATCCTCGAAGTCGTTCTGATCGGTCGACACGAGGTCGCCCAACGTCGCCGTCGAGTCAGTCGTCGCCGGCTGATCGAGGCTGGCGACGACCCTCGCCACCTGCGAGAGGTCCGAGCGGACGGTGGCCGTCGTATTGGTGGCGTTGTCCATCTCGTCGTCGGTCGGAGGGCGCTGGAACTGATGGGTCAGCTCCCAGAGGGCCGCGTCCACCTGTTGGTTCCGCTCGGCCACCTCCATGGGGAGCCGGATGGTCCGGCCGTGCTGCTGGACGGCACGCTGGAGGGCCTGGCGGATCCACCACGTGGCATAGGTCGAGAAGCGGAAGCCCCGCTCCCAATCGAACTTGTCGACGGCCCGCATGAGGCCGAAGGTGCCCTCTTGGATGAGGTCGGGAAGGTCGACGCCCCGGTCCTGGTAACGACGGGCCCAGTGGACGACGAGGCGGAGGTTGGCCGCCACCATCTCCCGGCGTGCAGCCTCGTCACCGGCTGCCACTCGCTTCGCCAGCTCGGTCTGAGCCTCATGGTCGGGCAGGGGGTGATGGTCGAGGTCTCGGAGGAACAGTCCGAGGCTGTCGGCGTCGGAACCGCGGTTCCTGGGCGCACTGGCGCGCTGCGCCCTGGGGGAGGGAGCTGTCTCTCGGGTCGTCGTTGCTCCCGTCGACCGGGCGGGACCTGTCGTGGTTGGTTGTTCCTTCGTTCTGGTGATCGTGCGAGTTGTCATCCCTCTCCTCACTCCATCGTCATAGGGTCGACGGTTCTGTAACGCCTGATCAGCCCGGGACATTCCATCATTGTCATTCAGCATCGAAATGCTCGATCCGGAGCCGATATCGATGGCTCCGTTTGCGTAAGACCAGTTCGGAGTGGTCCCCTGTCTGGATGACCTCTTACCCACACCGATGCGTGCTCATACGTCACGGCGAGACAGAATGGAGCCGGAACGGCCGCCACACCGGGCACTCGGACCTTCCCCTCCTGCCCGAGGGCGAGGCCCAGGCCGCGGCCCTGGCCCCGAGGCTGGCCGGAGCCGAGTTCGCCGCCGTGCTCACCAGTCCGCTCCTCCGGGCCCGGGCCACCTGTGAGCTGGCCGGGCTGGGGGGAGACATGGTGGTCGAACCCGACCTGTGCGAGTGGGACTACGGGACCTACGACGGACTGACCACCGAGGAGATCCGGGCGGAGCGGCCGGGCTGGGACCTGTTCTCCGACGGGACCCCGGGGGGCGAGAGCGCGCCAGACGTGGGGGCCCGGGTCGACCGGGTCATCCAGCGGGTCCGGAGCGAGCCGGGCGATGTGGCCTGCGTCGCCCACGCCCATGTCCTGCGGGTCATGGGAGCCCGCTGGCTCGGACTGGATCCCGAGGCAGCCCGCCTGTTCGTGCTGAGCCCGGCTTCGATCAGCGAGCTCGGCTGGGAGCGCAGCCAGCCGGTCATCTCCAGCTGGAACGGCTGAGCCGCACCCGATCGGCTGTGACCTCAAGAGGGGCGACGATCGGTCGTGGACTGGTGCTCGGTGGACGGGCGCCGCTTCGTCGGCTGACGGTCGATGGGGCGGGCGGGCTGGAGGGTCTCGGCCCGGAAGAGGGTTCGTGGCCCCGTCCACCGGGCGGGAGGGGCGTTGAGAGCGGCGGCCAGGGCGTAGGCCACCCCCTCGTAGTTGACCCGCCAGCCCCGGAAGTGCGACCACGCCTCGTCGAACGGGCGGGAGGTCGGGTAGCCGATCTCCCGGAGGTGGGCGCAGGCGGCGTCGAACTCGGTTTCGGGCAGGGCGATGGGGTCGTCGGGGCTCGGATCGGGATCAAAGGCGATGCCGGTGACCTGGGCGATGTCCCGGAGACAGGTGAAGCCCATGCGGATGCACATCCGGGACTCGATGGGCGCCCCCTTCGGGTCGATGGCCTGGGCGATGGCGGCGGCGTCCATCACGGCGATGAGGCTGACGATCCAGGAGTTCTGGGAACGGGGCGAGCGCAGGTAGAGCAGGGACGGATAGCTCGTGTGGCTCTCGGCGACGTCAGCCGCCCATCGCTCCCAGTCGGCGAAGAGGTTGCCCAGGTTGTCGATGAGCCCGACCAGCTGGTGCCTGATCAGGAGCTCGGGTCCCCATGCCGGGGCCCCGGCCCGCGACTCGAGCAACGTGACCTGGGTCTCACGCCGGTTGTAGGCGCTGTAGATGGTCGGGAGGTAGGCGATCTGGAGAGCGACGAGGACGAGCCCGGTGGCCGCGGCCACGAAGTCGACCGCGTGTGAGCCCGTCGAGTGCCCGAGGGCGAAGCCCAGGGTGAAGACCGAGGAACCGGCCTCGGCAAACGCCCCGTCGAGGGATGCGGCACCGATGCCCCAGTTGACCAGCGTGAACCCGATGACGGCCACGGTCAGCCAGGTGGCCAGCAGGACGACGAGGGCGACGGGCTCGCTGGTGGCGAGGATCCGGTCCATGGTCTCGTAGGTCCGCGCCCGGCGGGCCACGAACCGAAAGGCGGACCGGGTCATCCGCATGAGGTAGGTCGAGGGCCCAGAGGCCGATCGGGGGACGATCAACACCACGATGACGCCCACCATGTTGATGGCGAGGATGAGGATCCCGAGGACGAGGACCAGCAGCCGACCCGAGTTCATCGGGCGCCGGTGTCGACGGCGTGCCGGCTGGCCGGCAGCGGTGGGGGAGGAGTGGGGCTCAGCTGGCGCTCTGGCGGAGGGCCGGCACTCGACCCTGGGCCCTCGCCACCATGTCGGCCAGGTTGAACGAGTCGAGGTGGGTGCGCATGTGCTCACCGACGTCGGCCCACACCGTCAACAGCACACACTGTCCCTCGTGGTCGCAGGCGCCGTTTTCGTGGGGTAGCCCGAAGTCGCCGGCGGCGATGGGGCCGTCGACGGCCGAGACGATCTGGGAGAGGGTGATTTCCTCAGGTGGCCGAGCGAGGACATACCCGCCCCCGACCCCGCGCTTGGACCGGACGAGGCCGGCACCCTTCAGGGCCAGGAGGATCTGCTCCAGGTAGGGCTGGGGCAGCCCGGTGCGCTCGGCGATGTCCCGCACCGCCGTCGGCCCTTCGCCATCGGTGTGCAGGGCCAGAGACAGCAATGCCCGGCTGGCGTAATCTCCTCGAGTCGAAACCTTCACGGCACCATGCTATTGCCTGGGGTGTCGCCGTGGTTTTTTTCGACTTCCTGGGAGAGAGGGGAAGGGCTCAGCGCCCGCCGAGTTTCCCGCCGGCCAGGTCCTCGGCCATGGNNTGCGGTCGTCGATGCGCCCGTCGGCCCCGAAGCGCTTGGCCAGTCGGCGACCCCAGGCCCGCTCCTCGCCCGTGGCCTTGTGGTCGGTGCAGGGCACGACATCGGTCAGCCCGGCGAACACCTTGAACCCCTCGGGGCCCAAGAGCCTGGTGCCGACCAGGACGTCCTCGTCGGGGAAGGCCAGCAGCGCCCGCCGGTACTTGTCGCCCATCATGGCCCGGAGCACGGTGTCGGCCCTCGAGGTGCGGTCCACGGTCGCCAGCCCGATGAGCAGCGACGGGGTCCCGCCGATGCGCTCGAGGGTGGAAAACGAGTAGCCGCGCAGCTTGTTCCCCTCACTGGCCCGGGTGACGAGCACCCATTCCTCTCGCTGCTTGGACAGGAATCCGATATCGAATTCGGGTTCCCGCTCAGCGCACAGATCGGCCATTTCGGCCAGCTCTGCGTCACTGATCGATGTGCAGTCCTTGGTCTCCACCTGGATGGACATATGCCGTTCCGTACTCCTCGGTCTCGCTGCGGTATGAACCGCCGGCCCTGGCCTGCCGTGAACTCCCCCAAAACACCGTCTCAGCCGGTGGGCCAGACGTCGTGAGGGCCTCCACGTCACCAGCCGTGCGCCTATTTTACGGGTTTTGGCGGCCCCTGTCGTATCCGAGGGTCGAGACCTGCTCGGCCCGCCGGACACAGTTCAGGCAAAGTTCCAGTTCAGAGCAGTAATATCGGCCACCCTCGTGCCGTCCGATTCACTTTCGCCGGGCGGGCCGAGGTTGCTCTCGGGGCGCTCGCCGCTCCGTTCAGGCCTGGATGGCGTTCGGGCCGAGCAGCACCCGCAGCTCGCCCACGAGACCCCGCTTGGAGTCGACGTTGAACTCCGAGGGGAGCCGCAGAACCTTCTCGCCGACGTGGAGGAAGACGGGGGAGTCCCCTGGGTGGTCCCGCAAGAGGCGCTTCAGCCCCTCCACCTTCTGGTCGGTCAGGGTGTGGATGGGCAGCGAGATGCGCAGGTCCGTGTTCCCATCGGGGGCGAGCTCGGGCCGGCGGAGCTCCATGCACACGAGCTTCAGCCGGTCGTCGCGCAGGTCGGCCCTGCCCTTCACCACCACGATGGCGTCGTCGTCGAGCAGGGCACCGAAGTCGGCCATCGACTTCGGGAAGACGAAGACCTCGACCGAGGCGTTCAGGTCCTCCAGGACGAAGGTGGCCATCAGGTCGCCCTTTTTCGTATACCGGCGGGTCAGCTCCGTGACCACTCCGCCGACCATGCGGACCTGGCCCTCCCCGCCGTAGCCTCCGCTCATGCCGCCCGCCGTCTCGGGGTCGAAGTCCCGCAGCTCGGCCAAGGTGCAGTCGGTCAGTCGGGCGAGGGCTCCCTCGAGGCCCATGAGCGGGTGGTCACTGATGTACAGGCCGAGCATCTCTTTTTCGAAGGCGAGACGCTGGGACTTGTCGAACTCGGCATCGGCGATGGCGATCCTGGTGTCGGCGAACCCCGTGGCCTGGCCGGCCGTCTCGGTCTCGAGGGAGGCGAACAGTGACATCACGCCGGCATCGTGCTCGCGACGGCGCTCGAGGGTGCGGTCGACGATCTCTTCGAAGCTGAGCATCAGCCCCCGGCGTGGGTGGCCGAGGGAGTCGAACCCTCCGGCCTTGATCAAGGACTCGAGGGTCCGCTTGTTGAGGACCTGGGGGTCGACGCGTTGGCAGAAGTCGTAGAAGTCGAGGAACGGCCCGTTCTTCATCCGCTCGGCCACGATGTGGGCGACGAGGCCCTCGCCGACGTTGCGCACGGCGGCCAGACCGAAGGTGATGGCGCCCGGGCTGTCCCCCTGGGCCCCGAGGGTGCCGAGGCCGTCGGAGAAGTCGGCAGCGAACTCGGCCAGCGAGCGGTTGACGTCAGGGACGAGCACCTCGATCCCGAGGGTCCGACACTCGCCGAGGTAGATGGCTGTCTTGTCCTTGTTGTCCTTGACCGATGTCAGGAGGCTGGCCAGGTATTCGACCGGGTAGTGGGCTTTCAGCCAGGCCGTCTGGTAGGCGATGAACCCGTAGCCATAGGAGTGGGACTTGTTGAAGGCGTAGTCGGCGAACGGCTCGATGATGTCGAACA
>PLSY01000203.1 GCA_003164275.1 Acidimicrobiaceae bacterium
TCCACTAATTCTGGGGAACCTCATAGGCAGCAATCAGCGACCAATACTTCTTCACCGGGCCCGTGGTTGCCGCGATGTTGCAGAAGTCATGGGCCTCAAGCTGTGCGGCGGGCGTGGGTCTACTGCATGCCGGAATGACCTCAGCATCGAACTGCTGGCGCCCGAGGTTGTCAGATCAATAGAGCTTCATCGACTACCGGCCTCCAACTCTCAAGTTGACTCAAGCCGAACGATGCATCTCGGTCATCAACCGACACATCTCGGTCAACATTCGAGTCAGTTCGCAGACACCATTTCACGGTCTCCTCGCGCCGAGGGTTCGAACACTTCCGAGTTAAAGCGCGGCAACACATCGTTCGCCAGTCTTTCCATACTTTGATGGACGGACTCAACTGACATGGTGGAGTACTGCATCATTGCGAGGAGATTGCCGAAGCCGCCCACCGAGTCATGGAAGCTCTTTAACTGCTCGAAGACAGTGTCCGGGTTTCCTGCCATGACATAGCCGAGACGAATCAGCTCGTCTATCGGCGCATATGCCATCTCATACAAGCTGAGTGGCCTGTCGGCGTGGGATGGTTCTGACTTCCCGACTGACCCCTGTCCGGAAACCGACTGGGCTCGGGCACGCGCGTCAACGAGTCCGGGTACATCGGAGAACTGCTTGGGCGTGCGCAGGAGCTCAATCACCCACCGTCGAATCTTTTCAACTTCCTGTTTGGCCCTTTCATCGGTATCCCCCACGAACACGAACGGGCTGTAGCCGAACTGCTCCGGCCTCGGAGAGGCAAGGTTCAACTCCTCACACTTCGATCGGTAGGCATCGAAGATGAGGCCGCATTGCTGCGTGCCATTCCCAAGTGTCGCCACATTGAAGCCCCGCGCAGCAAGTTCACCTGCCGACTGTGCGGAAAGCGTCGGGACCCACACGGGAGGGTGTGGTTGTTGATAGGGACGGGGCCAGATATTTACCTGACGATGATGGAAGTATTCGCCTTCCCAACTGAACGGTCCATCGTGAGTGGTCCACGCCTTGACAATGAGGTCGGCAGCTTCCCAAAATCGCTCTTTCGTATCCACTGGACTCGAGTTCGTCGCAGAATGCTCCATTGGAACACCCCGCACGAAACCCACCTCCGCTCGTCCCTGTGAGATCACATCGACCGTGGCCATCTCCTCGGCAATTCTCACGGGATCTCGCCGATTCGAAAGTGGGTTTCCCAAGGCGAGAATCCGAGCCGAACTGGTCTCCCGGGCGATGATTGCCATACTGAGCGGCACCACGGAGTTTGTGCATGTGGCCGTCGAGTGGTGCTCGTTCACCATAATGTCGAGGCCCAAACTGTCGGCTGCCGAATAGATGTCGTAATAGTTCTTGTACAGCTGGTAGCCGGTGTCAGGATCATAGAAACGGTTCGGCACCACAGTTCGGTTGACCGGAAGCATCTCGGCCGGCGGAAGATACGGATACGGCATCTCTGTGAATACCCAGGCTCGAAACGTCATTGTGCTTGCTCGATTCTCAAGTCCTCGGTTTCCCGGGCGCCCACAAGAACTGCGTTGAACTCCGCAATCCTTTTCACCAACGCTTCCGGAGCCTCTTCATCGATCTTGTGTCCGACGCCATCAATGACCTGTGATTGCGCATGACTCCCGATCAGTGAAGCGAACTGGTCGAAGTACGTATCGTTAAGCACAAACCGGTCCTCCGATCCCGAAATCACAGTTGTAGGCACTTTGATTCTGCGGAGGCGATAGCGCAGTTTTGGATCGTGCATGTACGGCTCCCAGCAGAATCTGGCCACCGACTCCTCTGCCATTGCCAGGTGCAGCAACTCTGCATCACTGAGGCTGGGGCCCCGCCCCTTGGCCTCAGGAAGGCTGGGCTGACTTGCTAGACGGCTCACGCCCTCCACATAGATATCTTCAAAGTCCCGTTGCTCACGATTTCCAACCTTAATTCCGATGGGGGAAATCAAGACGAGTCCCACAACCGATTCCCGCCGCCGGCACATCAGTTCAGCTGCAATCCAAGCGCCTAGTGAAACACCGACTACCAGCACCCGACCCTGCATATTCTCCAAAAACTCGTCGTACACATCGCTGATATCTCGAACGGTCGTTACATAGCGCGGGCGGACGCTGCTACCCCATCCCGGATGGTGTGGCGCGACTACCGAAAAATGGTCCGACAGGCCCTCGATGAACGACCTGCAAAACTCGAGACCGTCCTCACCGTGGAGGAAGAGGAGTGGATCACCACTACCGGACTCCGTGATTTCCAGCGTTGCACCGCCTAGATCGTCGAACCTCTTTCTCATTGGCCTCTTTTCAAACAGCGCCCTGCTGGGAAGCTGAACTTGTCCTTGATGACCGATCGCCGACGGCAATCCTGTTGAAACTGACGATTGGATGATCGGCTCGTCAGCAATCCAAGTTCGATCGTGTCGTCTGTTGACCTTGCGTAAAGTTAGCTAGACAACCCATTGATGTCAAGGTGTTGATTATTGGTCCATGGACACGTACTGTTGGCACTGATCAGTCGTGGCCAACTGGCGTTGCCCCAATCGATTGTCGGTTCGACTTTCGGTGGTGATCCGCCCTTCCGCTACATCCCTTTGCAGAATGCATCCCGTCATCGCTTCGCAGCACACGGCACCGACTTCTCGAACAACCCACGCTGCAATGAAAGGAGACGGCGACGTGCAGGATGCTAATGACCCGAAAGGGACCGTCAAGTGTGCCCGATGGGCACACTTGAATGAGATCGACCCCATTGGATCCGCTGGCTCGTATGAGCACTACGTCCTCCTCGAGTGGCCGTTGCCTTGGCCCCGAGACTTCCGGGATGTTGCCGAGCTAGCGGCGCTGCAAGACTTCGCCGACTCTCAGGGGGCCCGGCTCCAAGCATTGGTCCCTAGTGCCCGAGGCGATCGAAGAATGACCGTGTTTAGCCGTGACCACCCGTTCTCCGGCTATCGGAGGGCAGAGGGTGAGGTCAAAGACTCACCCGAGAGCACGGCGGTTGCGCTGGTCGCGCAGAATGCCCATTTCGCAGCTCGTAGCCCGAGCGAGGTCCTCATATGCACTCACGGACAGCGGGATCGTTGTTGCGGCTCCTTGGGCATGGCGCTGCACAAGAAGCTTGAAGCCATGCCAGCGGATACTGGGCTCGTTCACTCGCGCCGGACCAGCCACATGGGAGGCCACCGATTCGCTCCCACCGCTCTTGTCTTTCCAGAGGGAACTGCTTGGGCATTCATGAACCCCCAATTGCTCTCAGCCATTACCTCTCGTACCGGTCCCATTGATGCCGCGCTGCCCTATTATCGCGGTTGCACGGGCCTCGACTCTGGGCGCCAGCAGGCGCTTGAGCGGGCTGTTCTTCGTGAGGTGGGATGGGACATGCTCGACTCAGCTCGATGGGGCGAAGACCTCGGCGCAACTACACTGCTGCACGTTAAGAGCAGTCATGGCCAGACGAGCTCATGGGAGGCCGACGTACACATCGGACGGGAGGTGAAAGTGCCGGATTGCGGCGGGACGGTCGCGAACGCAACCAAAACTGAATCAGAGCTCGTGGTGTCCGGATTGCGTCAACTGGCCTAAAGACACGGCGGCACCGGCATTGAAACTCGATACACCTGCTTTGCGCCTACCTACATAGGGACTGTTGAGACGAGATAGCGCCCGAGCGACCCTCCATTGGCCAGGTTCTGCAGTGCCGACTCAACGCCCTCAAGATCGATCGTGTGAGCCATCTCTTCAAGGTGCCTCGGCTTGAGCTCATTTGACAAGAGCTCCCACACCGAGCGTCGCTGGTCGATCGGAGTTGAGACGGAGTCGATGCCACAAAGTGTGATTCCCCGAAGGATGAACGGAAGAACAGATATGTGCAGATCTGCTCCACCCACATTTCCGCAGCTGGTTACGACACCACGCGGCTTTACAGACTTGAGGGCCTCCGAAAGAGTCAATCCTCCGACGCTATCAATTGCTCCTGCCCACTTCGACTTGAGTAGTGGCCTTGATGAGCTCTGCTCGTCGCTGCGACCAATTACCTCCTGTGCTCCGAGCTCCTTGAGAAACTCCGCATGCTGAGCCTTGCCCGTGCTGGCCACTACTTCGAAACCCAATCCAGCAAGCATGCTCACCGCCATGCATCCGACGCCACCAGTTGCACCAGTGACAAGAACTGGCCCTTGTTCGACCGATACCCCATGCTCTCGAAGGGCCAGCACAGATAGCGCTGCCGTGTAGCCAGCAGTTCCGATGATCATGGACTCTCGTGGGGTCAATCCGGATGCCAGTGGAACTATCCACTCAGCGGGTACCCGCGCCAGCCCAGCTAGGCCACCATGCCTGGAGACGCCGATCTCATAGCCGTGAGCCAGGACCGGATCGCCGGGACGGAGACTCTCGACCGGACTCTCCACCACTCGTCCCGCCAGGTCGATGCCTACTATCAACGGCGATATTCGAGCAACGCCGCCATCGGCCGATGACGCAAGTACATCCTTGTAGTTGAGTGAGGACCATAAGACTTCGATCAACACTCCGTCCGTTCCAAGCCACTCGGGTGGGATGTCAATCACACCGCGCTCTGCTCCACTCTCGGTGCTTTGCGCAACGAACGCCCGAAATGTCTCAGCCATTTATTTCCCCACTCCTACATCTAAGGATGTCCACACATCCGACTCGAGGAGCATTGCGGCTTGGAACAGCAAACGGCAACACTTCCACCTCTTCCCTGGCAATCCTGCGCCCTGACCACCGAACTTGCCGTACTCCATCCGGTCTCATTGAGGACCCGCCAACTGGCACCGTCCGCCGTCGATCAATATCGCCTTATCCTGATTGACCACCCGGAATATCAGGCGTCTAGTGGCCTCTTCATCATCCGAGCCGTCACTCCAAATCTCCGTGGTCAGTGTGTCACCGTTATATGCCGGCTTTCCGAACCCGCCCGTGATTGACTGAATCTCTTCAGCTCGGTCCTCGCACACCTCGTGGACAATTGCCCGGCACGCAACACCCAAGCTGTTCTGACCCGTCAGGATCGGCCCGTCGAATCCTGCAGCTCGAGCCGCAGCAGCATCTACATGAATAGCATTGTCATCGTTTCCAGCGTGCATGTAGAGCAGACTCTGCGTTGCCGGCGTGACAAATGTGGATGTCCAATCAGGTTCCCTACTCGGCCATTCGATTCGGTCCCGTCCTGGACCGCGCTCGCCCCCAAAGTTGCCCGCTCCAACCACGAACATTGTCATCGTCGCGGTGAATGCATCCGCGCCACCATCAGGGTCCACACCGCGAGCTTCGATAACAACGACTGCCCCGGAGCCCTTGTCGTACAGCCCCGTGATTCCCATACTGATGGCTACCGAGCCAGTAGCTTCGACCTCGCGGTGAAGGACCAGCCTCTGTTCGCCGAGCACGACTGGTGTACTCGCATCAAACTCGCCTATTCCCAAAAGAGGATCGACTCGACTATTGGCGTCTGCCGAGACTAAAGCGAGCAAGAACGTGGGATAGACCTTGAGCTTCGCCACTTTGTCCCCGCTCAGGACGAAGGAGTGATCCTCAAAGTCCGCACCCACAGCCAGCGCGTACAGAGAACAATCGTCTGGACCCCACGTTTGCACTGTGCCGGGTTCCCAGCAGTTGACGCGTTCAGGAAACAGCACCATGAACCTCCTGTCTAGCCATCGGCCGCCGCCATTTCCGCTATCACCAATTGTTTGAGGATCGTCTTGTCAATCTTTCCACTCGCATTTCGCGGGAAGTGATCGACGACGTGGATCTGCTCGGGAAGCTTGTGTCGGGCCAAGCCGACGGAACTGCAATGACGTACGATCTCGTCAAGGGTGGTTGAGCGCCCGCCGTTGTCCTCGAGCACGACGCAGCACCGTTCGCCAGCCTCCGGATCAGGCACTCCGACTACGGCGGCTTCGTCTAGCTCGGACATGGCAACCAGTACGCCTTCGATCTCAGCGGCGGAGATCTTCTCACCCTTACGGATGATCACATCCTTCAGTCGGCCCACAATGTGGACATAGCCATCCAAATCGATTACGCCGATATCCCCGGTATGGAAGTACCCATCAGAATCAAAAGCGTCGCCGTTCAGAGCCTCGTCCAGGTACCCCGTGCAGAGGCTTGCTCCTCGGACACACAGTTCCCCGGTCACCGTTGGCATACAGACCGATCCATCTTCTGAGACGATCTTCACTTCACAACTTGGGATCGGCCGCCCTTCTGCTGTCGAAAGGCAGATCTCACTGTCTTCGAGGCGACTCAGGACGCTCATAGGAGCTTCGGTCAATCCGTAGCAAGAGAGGGCTCCGAGGCCACCCAACTCGTCGCGCAGTGCCCGATGAAGATCCGGAGGTTTCGGTGCAGCGCCAGTCACGACTGCCCGAAGGTCGGGAAGGAGAGGATCCTGCGGCTGCCGTCGCTGCTCAGCCAAGAACAGAACCGCAAGAGGCGTTCCGCCGGCCAGAAGTGTCACACCGGCACTCGACAGCGCCTCAAGAGTGGACGCAAGATCGAAGTGATCGATGACAACGGCACTGCAGCCGGTCAGCATCTGCAAGACGAGCATCTGGATCCCGCCGACGTGCGTGAAGGGGAACACGACCGGAAAGCGATCATCTGCGGTCACACCAAATGCGTCGACCATCGCCGACGGGCCGGCAAGCAATGAGGCATCGGTGTGGAGCACTCCCTTCGGTTCAGACGTTGTCCCGGAGGTAAAGAAGATCCAACGAACGGAGGCTTGGGGTTCCCCCTCACCGACAGGTGCTCTGCCGGTGTCCTGTATGACCCCGCCATCCAGCAGCCACAGTTCTGTTCCGCAATCCACATCTGCGAGCACGCCTGCAACCATCGATGAATAGTCGAAGCCGCCGCTCCAATGCTTTTTGGAAATGAACACGTCGGGTCGAACTTGGCGCGTAATGAACGAGAGTTCTCGCGTTCGGTACATCGGCAGAATCGGGTTTTGAACGGCGTTGAGACTTGCCAGAGCGCCTGCAAGCACCATCGCGGCCAAGGAGGTCGGTAGCTGCCAGGAAACTCGAGTTCCAGCTCCAACCCCCTGAGCCGCCAGAGAGTTTGCCAGTTGACGCACACGCAGCCCGAACTCATCAAAGCTGACTGCGGCGCCACATTCGTCAATGAATCCAACCAGATCGGGCGTAGCTGCCGCCCTGTGCTCGATCAGCGACGTGAGATCTTGGCCATCCGAGACGTCGACCGGTGGTTCCACTGCAGCCGCCGGCTACCTGTTGGCTTGGTCTTTGGCAAGCACTTCTGCCGCAGAAGACTCAACAGACGTTCCCACAAAGAACTCTGGATTCGTCCCGCCATGAAGTCGGACGGCATTCTCAAAGGCGAAGTCACGAAAGTCACGCAGGTCCATGATGCCGTCCTCAACGGGTTCGAATGCCTCATGGACCACGAGACGCATGTCCTTCACATCGAAGTGGCTCAAATCCGAGCCGAACATCGCGTTGAGTCGAGCACCGAAGGGATTCAGTCGTTCGTCGAACGCGATCGCATTCATCCTGTCGTCGCCCTCACAGCCGAAGAAGAATGGCGGGACGAATAGATCACGAATATCACTCTTCTGGGTGATCTCGCAGTCTCTCCAGTCATCGAGCTCCTCTGGATGATCGCCCCACGTTGCGTCGGCAGTAATGAGGTCGCGCAGGCGACGGGTCTTTTCGCCCCCATATCCTTCGATCATTTCGGCCATGACCTCAACGTCGAGTCTTGCCGGATCCAAGTGTTGGATACCTTCCGCCCCACGCTTCTCCCAATGCTCGATCAGGCGTGCATACAGGCTCGGAGCCCATCCCACACCCCCTTCGAGAAAGCCAAACCGGAGATCGGGAAAACGTCGAGTCACACCACCAAAGAACAATGCCTTACAGATAGCTTCACCGCCTTCGGCGAATCCACCGATCTGGTTGTATTGGTGCCGGGAGATGGACCGCCGGGTGGCCCAACCAATCGGACCTGAGTGGAATGTCGGAGCTACTTTGAGCTCAAGGCACTTCTGCCACACAGGGTCGTAGTCGTAGTCGCTGTCGATGGCAAAGCAATCCTGATAAGTGGCGACTTCGTCGAGTTCGGGATACTTGTCGTGCACCGCTGGAATCGGACGCTGAACGTCTCCGGCCAACAGAACCACCTTGAACCCCAGTTCGTTCACTGAGTATTCGAGCTCGGCGATTGCTTCCTCGGGGGTATGCATTGGGATCACTGCGGCTGGCGCCAGCCGCTCTCCCAAGCCCGCGAACGCACCAGAGGCATAGATGTTGAAAGCCCGGGCGGCGGCACGACGGAGTTCGTCATCATGGAATCCAGGCAGCGAGATGACCATCATTCCCGTGCCCGGATACACAACCGAGAAATCGAGACCGAGTTCGTCCATTCTGTCGAACATCAATGCGGGCAACATGCCCGTTGCTCGATCGAGAGTCTGTTCAGTCGGCATGGGCCACCACACGGGAATGCCAACTCGCTCTTGCCTGCGTTCATCCAAAGTCATCTGGAACGCGCGCCGTGCCTTCTTCAGCTGAGCGATGAATCGGTCGGCCATCGCCGGTCCGGCAACTTCCGCGAGATGCTCCAAGATGACCTGGATGGGTTCGATGTGGTGCGCATCTGCATCGACAATCGGGTGGTCGATGTCCTGGAGGATCTTGGCAACTGTGACATCCTGCTGGCGTTTTGCTAGCAACTGAGACTCCCCTTTGAGTGGCACACCTTCATGGGTGTTCGGATTGACATCGCTTCAGCATCGGAGCGAACAGTGCCTCTCCCCGTTTGCGAAGACGAGGCAAAGGACCCTGATGCCATGATGCTCCTTTATCAACTAGTTGTCAATTGCAAATCCAACGGAGCGTGACAACTCCCGGCTCTTCTAGTTGCTCGCCTCGACCCCCGCCATAGCAAGGCCTAGCCATCTCGAACTCGCCCTGGCCTCGGGCTGAGTCCCCTTGCGACTTTGGCTGACGGGCCGGTGGACAGGCCCGACGTGTGGAGTCAGACGTGTATGCCCGCATAGCCATAAGCGGCCCGAGGTTCTGTTTTTCGGAAAGGGTTTGACCAGCCAGACCCCACTTCGTGAATGGATGCACGATGCTCAGCAATGTGAACCCTTACGACATGAACACACCACCATTCGG
>PLSY01000310.1 GCA_003164275.1 Acidimicrobiaceae bacterium
ATGATCTCGCCCGCCTACGCCTACGTGAAAGCCCCCGATCAGGAGCACTTCTTGGGCGTCGACCAGACCCGCAAGCTGTTCCGCGAGGCCTTCGACGGGAAGCGGAAGAAGTGGCGTCTCAATCACTCGCCCCTCTTCCTCGACTTCTTGGAAGGCAAGCAGGAGTTCGCCTGCACGGCGTGGGGCGTGCCCAGCTACTCGGTGCTCGGGTGGCAGCGGCCCTGCTACCTGATGGCCGATGGCTATGCCGAGACCTACCGCGAGCTCATCGACACCACCGACTGGGACGCCTATGGGCGAGGCAAGGACGAGCGCTGCTCCAACTGCATGGCCCACTGTGGCTACGAGCCGACCTCGGTCATCGCCTCGATGGGCTCATTGCGGGAGTCACTGCGAGCCCTCGTCAACACGCACTAAGGGTCGGACGAACACCCATGGGGCAAGAGGGGGCTGTCTCTCAGCTCCCGTCTCCCCAGTCCTCGGCCCAGTCGCCGTCGGGCTCAGGATGGAAGACCGGGATGGAGCCGAGGACCCTGACGCGTTCGGCGTCTGGTCCGAGCTCGGACCTCCACCCGGAGGCCTCGGTGACGAACGCCCCGATCACCACTGGCTCGGCCTCCACCCGACGGAGTAGTCGGAGGGCGGCGCTTATTGAGGCTCCGGTGGAGATGACATCGTCGACCAGAGCCACCCGCTTGCCGGCGACGGCCCTTATCCGGGCCGGGTCCATGCGCAGTTGCTGTGGCGACGCCGTGGTGATCGAGACGAGGGGCTCGGCCAGCGAGTCGCCCAGATGCACCTTCGGGGTCTTGTGGAGGATCAGGTAGTCGTCCAGCCCGAGCGCCCGGCTCACCTCGATGGCCAAGGGGATCCCCATGGTGGCCACGGAGACGACCATCTCCGGCTGGAATGGGGCCAGAAGCTCGGCGAGCTCGTTGCCCGCCCGGCGAGAGAAGGCCACCCCATGGTCGACGCAGATGAGCAGACCGATGGCGAGGTCCTCGGTCATCGGCACGATGGGGAGATCGATGGACTGCGAGCCGACCCGCGCTCGATGGATTCCTTTGGTTGCGGCCATGGCGAAGACTCTGCCGCTAAGCCCGTTCGCAGGCAAACGGAGCTCCAGTCGACGGTCTTGGCGCCCCTATGGCGGCAGTAGGTTCTCGGGGTGCTCCAAGACAGCCCCTCGCTCCGATGACCGACTCCACCCACCCGATCGTGCGCCTGGAGCACGTGGCCGTGGTCCGCAACGGTACGGCCCTGTTGGACGACATCTCCTGGACAGTCGGCGCCGGGGAGCGTTGGGCCCTGCTCGGGCCCAACGGATCGGGCAAGACCACGCTGTTGAAGGTGGTCGGGTCGGCCCTGTGGCCGACCAGGGGGTCGGTCGAGATCCTCGGCGAGCGCCTCGGTCAGGTGGACATGCGCATCCTGCGCCAGCGCATCGCCGTGGTCAGCGCCTCGGTCAGCCGCCAGCTCCGGCCCGAGCTCGCCGCCCTCGACGTGGTGATGACCGGTCGGCACGCCGCCTTGGAAACGTGGTGGCATGACTACACGGCCGCCGATCGGAAGGACGCCGGCCGCCTCCTCGACCAGGCCGGGTTCGGAGACGAGGGCTTCGCCGAGCGACCCTTCGGGTTGCTGTCGGAGGGCGAGCGCCAACAGGTCCTCCTGGCCCGGGCCCTAATGGGCAGCCCCGAGCTCTTGTTGATGGACGAGCCGGCGGCCGGCCTCGACCTCGGCGCCCGTGAACGCCTGCTGTCTCGCCTCGCCGCCCTGACCGCCGACCCCGCCGTCCCGCCCATGGTGCTCGTCACCCACCACCTGGAGGAGATCCCGCCCGGGGTGACCCATGCGGCGCTGATGCGGGCGGCCCGCATCGTGGCGGCCGGACCGGTCGAGCTCGTGCTCGGAAGCGAGCCGGTGTCAGCCGCCTTCGAGGTCGAGGTCGAGGTCGAGCGCAGAGGCGGGCGCTGGTCGGCCACCTCGGCCGGCGGTTGACCTCCCGGCCGGCGCGCGTCCAGTCCTCTGACTGATTGGAGCCGACACCGCTCGGGTATAAAGGGGCCCATGCCCATCGTGAAGGTCTTCCAGTTCCCGAGCCCAGGCAGCACCCTCGAAGCCGGCGAACGTGAGCAACGTGACCCGGCCCGAGGTGAGGCCCGGGTGCGTGTCGAGGCCTGTGGCGTGTGCCATAGCGACTCGGCATCGGCCTACCTTGCGTCGACCTATCCGATCGTGCCCGGACACGAGATCGCCGGTGTGGTCGAGGCCGTGGGTGCGGGGGTGTCAGCGTGGCGGGTCGGCGACCGGGTCGGCGTCGGCTGGTACGGCGGGATCGATCACACCTGCCCGGCTTGCCGGGCAGGTGACTCGATCGACTGCGCCAATCTGGCCACACCGGGCCTGGCCTACGACGGCGGGTATGCCGAGTCGGTGGTCGTGCCCACCGAGGCCCTCGCCGCCATCCCCGACGGGCTGAGTGCAGCAGAGGCAGCTCCCCTCATGTGCGCCGGTTTGACGACGTTCAACGGCCTCCGCTCGAGCGATGCCAGAGCGGGCGACCTCGTTGCCGTGCTCGGAATCGGCGGTCTCGGCCACCTGGGCGTCCAGTTCGCCGCCAAGATGGGATTCGAGACCGTCGCCGTGGCCCGGGGGACCGGCAAAGAGGAGTCGGCCCGGGCACTCGGTGCCCACCACTACATCGACAGCACCGCCTCGTCGGTGGCCGACGAGCTCCAGGCCCTCGGAGGGGCGAAGGTCATTCTTTCCACGGTGACCGACTCGCCGACCATGTCGGCGGCGACCGGCGGGCTCGGGACCAGGGGACAGTTGATCGTGCTCGGCGTCTCGATGGACCCGATCGAGGTCAACCCGCTGCTGCTCGTCAGCCAGAGCCGTTCTGTCGCCGGACATCCTTCGGGCACGTCGAAGGATGCCGAGGACACGCTCAAGTTCGCCTCCCTGTTCGGTATCAAGCCGATGATCGAAGAGATGCCGATGAGCGAGGCGGTGGCTGGCTTCGACCGGATGATGTCGGGCGAGGCCCGCTTCCGGGTCGTGCTCACCAACGCATGAGCGACTCTGACGACGGCCGGGCCCCGATCTGTCCCTTCTGCGGCGTGACGGCGTCCCCGGCGACGCGGGATTCGTCATCGACACCCGCTTCGTCTGCGAGAACCCGGACTGCGAGGCCTACGGCGAGGTCATCGAGTCGCCTGGCTGACCGAGCCGGGACCCGGCCCCGAGGAGGGGCAGGGGGTTCTCAACTCCCGGGTGCGCCAAGGGTGTCGCGGACGGTCTCTCTGAGCAGGCCGGCCAACTCGTCAACGGGCACCTCGGTGAAGGACAGCCCTGAGATCATGAGCCCCCCGAGCAGGGCTCCCTGGGCGCAGGCCAGCCGCACCCGGCTGCGCAATGGCACCTTCGGATTCTGGAGGATGCGACGGAAGTGGTCCTCCAGGTCCTGATGGCCCTGGTCGTGGTCCTTTTCATGGATCGACTCCAAAGCGGCACGGTTCCGCTCGTGCATCAAGAACAGTTTGCGGTTGGCCAGCATGTCGTCGATCTGGCGGTCGAAGATGTCCGCCCAGGCGGCGGGATCCGAGTCGAGCTCTTTGAGGCTGGCCATCGAGTCTGCGAGCAGGCTGTGGGAGCGGTAGTGGAGGGCCATGAGGATGTCCTGTTTGCTCGGGAAGTGGTAGTAGAGGGCCGCCTTGGTGAAGCCGAGCCCCTCGGCGATCTCCCGGAGGGACGTCTTGTCGTAGCCCTTCTCGATGAACAGGTCGAGCGCCACGTCGAGGATCCGCTCCCGTGTGTCGCCTGGCTCGGCCTTGGTAGCTGGGATGATGGTCACCTCTTCATTCTACTTGACGGCCGGCCAGTAATCACTTACCATGCGGCAAGTAAGTAAACGTTCGTATCGGAGGGACCGATGTCCGACCAACCCATGATCGAAGCCGAGGGCCTGGTGAAGCAGTACGGGGAGACCCGTGCTCTGGCCGGAGTCAGCTTCAGCGTCCCGGCGGGCTCGATCCTCGGGGTCCTCGGGCCCAACGGAGCCGGCAAGACGACGGCCGTGCGCATCCTCACCACCTTGGCCTCGCCTGACGCCGGAGCGGCACGGGTGGCCGGGTTCGACGTGGTCCGACAGGCCAACGCAGTGCGCCAACAGATCGGAGTGACGGCCCAGGACGCCACCTTGGACGAGCTGCTGACCGGTCGTCAGAACCTCCGGGTGGTGGCCGAGCTCAGCGGGCTGCGCACGAAAGAGGCGAAGGCCCGCTCGGTCGAGCTGCTCGACCGGTTCAACCTGGCAGACGCCGCCGACCGGGTGGTCAAGGGCTATTCGGGTGGAATGCGCCGCCGGCTCGACCTCGCCGCCAGCCTGGTCACCCGGCCGCCGGTGCTGTTCTTGGACGAGCCCACGACCGGACTCGACCCNNTGACCACCCAGTACCTCGAAGAGGCCGACCTGTTGGCCCACCGCATCGTGGTCATCGACCACGGCCTGGTCATCGCCGAGGGAACGGCGAAGGAGCTGAAGGCCCAGACCGGGGGAGCGCGCCTGGAGATCACCCTGAGCGAGCCCCATGACGGTGCGGTCGCCGCCCTTGCCCCGTTCGTCTCGGGGAGGGTGCAGGTGACCCAGGACGGCCGGCACCTGGCCGCACCGGTGCGAAGCGCATCTGGGTTGGCCAACATCGTGGTGCGGGCCCTCGACACCGCCGGGGTGCTGGTCGACGACATCGAGGTCCGCCAGCCCTCGCTCGACGACGTCTTCTTCGCGCTCACCGGCAACACGCCGATCGACACCGATCCCGACGCAGAACCGTCCTCGACCCTTGCGGAGGCAGCCCGATGACCATGACCCTCGCCCCGACACCTGCGATTCCGGCCCCGGGATTGGCCGAACGGTTGTCCAGCCACTGGCGGAACGTGGCCGTCCTCACCAAGCGGAACATCGTCCACATCCAGCGCGAGCCGATGCAGCTGTCCGACGTCACCATCCAGCCGGTGCTCTTCACTCTACTTTTCGTGTATGTCTTCGGCGCCGGCATCGTGCTCCCGGGCGGGGCGAACTACACCAGCTTCGCCATCGCCGGGCTGTTGCTGTTGAACCTGACCACCTCGGCAATGGGGACGGCCGTCGGGCTCAGCACCGACCTGTCAACCGGGGTCATCGACCGCTTCCGGACCCTGCCCATGTGGCGGGCGGCCGTGCTCGCCGGGAGGTCGATCGCCGACCTGTTGTCAGCGGCCGTCTGCACCCTGATCGTGGCGGTGACCGGCCTCGCCATCGGGTGGAGGACCGATACCTCCTTCGCCTCGGTGCTGGCCGGATTCGGCATCGCCCTCCTCTTCGCCTACGCCCTGAGCTGGGGCTGTGCCTGCATCGGCCTCGTCTCCAAGGGTCCGGAATCGGCCCAGTCCGTGGGCTTTTTGATCGTCTTCCCCTTGGCCTTCATCTCCAATGCCATGGTGCCCACCCAGCACATGCCGGCCTGGCTCGGCACCATCGCCGACTGGAACCCGGTGAGTGCCGTGGCCTCGGCTGCACGACAGCTCTTCGGCAATCCCAATCCGTCCTCCACCATCCACGCATGGCCCATGCAGCACCCGGTCGAGGCCGCCCTCATCTGGTCACTGGCCATCCTGGCCGTCTGCGGGCCGCTGGCCGCCCACCTCTACCGGCGCCGGACGACGGACTGAACAGCCCCGACGCCCACGCACGTCAACGCAGTCCGAGGGAACGCAATCCACCGGATGGGGCATCCAAGGGAACACGGTCGCGGGGCCGGGTGTTGTACGGGTCTGTACCCGACGTGGAGGTCGATGTGGCTGACGAAATTGCAGTGGAGAAGACAGAGCGGGGGGTGGCCGAGTTCTGGTTCGACCCAGTCTGCCCCTGGGCGTGGCTCGCCTCCCGCTGGATCCTGAACGCCGCGGAGGTCCGGCCCATCGACGTCAATTGGCACGTGATGTCCCTCGCCTACTTGAACTCGGGGAAGGACGACCTTCCAGAGGAGTACCGCCAGCTCCTGGCCGAGGCCTGGGGACCGGTGCGGGTGTGCATCGCCGCCGAGCAGGCCCACGGTGCCGACGTGCTCCTTCCCCTCTACACCGCACTTGGCACCCGGTTCCACCTGGAGGGCAAGCCGAGGACACGGGCCACCATCGAAGAGGCGCTGGTCGCCGTCGACCTGCCTGTCTCACTGGCTGATGCGGCCGACTCCGAGGAGTATGACGACGCTCTGAAGAAGTCACACCACGCCGGCATGGACCAGGTGGGCTACGAGGTGGGCACCCCGGTCATCAGCGTCGAGGGCGTGGCCTTCTTCGGCCCTGTCGTCACTCCGGCGCCGAAGGGTGAGGCGGCCGGGATCCTGTGGGACGGTGTGCTGGCCGTGGCCGGCACGCCGGGCTTCTATGAGCTGAAGCGCAGCCGCTCCGCCAGCCCCAGCTTCGAATGACCTTCTTCGGGCCGGCCGAGGCCTAGGAGCCCGTGGCGAGCCCGACGGGAAGGCCGGCCCCGGCGACGAGAGGATCCTCGACGGCGCCGTCCTCGGCCGGGACACCCACTCGCTCGGCTCGACCGGGCAGATACCTGAAGGCGGCTCCGGCGCCGAGAACGGCAACGCCGGCGCCGACGACGCAGGCGACCTTGAGGCCCGACCCGAACGCCGAGTAGGCGGCAGCCTGGAGGGCGGGCCGGGCCGAGGCCGGCGCCCGGCCGACCACGTCGAGGGCGGCCGCCATGGACTGATGGGCGGCGGCCTTCGCCCCGGCCGGGATCGGGTAGTGGGCGAACGCCCTCGAGATCCTCGGTCCGTAGGCCGAGGCGAACACCGACCCGAGCACCGCCACCCCGAGTGTCCCGCCCAGCTCCCGCGTGGTGTTGTTGACCGCCGCGCCGGCGCCGACCTGGTCGGCGGCCAGTGAGCCCATCACCGCCTCGGTGGCCGGGGCGGTGATCGACGACAGGCCGAGCGACAACAGCACCATGGCCACGATGATGGGGCCGAAGAACGAGGCGGTGGGGGTCGAGGTGAGACCGGCCATGACGAGTCCCCCGGCCATGAGGACCAGTCCCGTCCCCACCACCAGCCGGGAGCCGACGCGCAGGGCGACCACGGCGGCGATGGGGGTGAAGACGGCGGCCACGATGGCGAACGGCAGGGTGTGGACGCCGGCTGACAGGGTCGAGTAGCCCTTCACGAACTGGAAGTACTGGGTCACGAGGAAGATGAAGCCGAACAGGCAGAAGAAGGCCACGGCGATCGAGCTGGCCCCGGCGCTGAACCGGGGGATGGCGAAGACCCGTACGTCCAACAAGGGCTTGTCCGTCCGCAGTTCGACGAGGGCGAAGACAACCAGGAGAAGGGCGGCGAGGGCGAAGCACACGAGCGTCGAGGTGCCCGTCCAGCCCCACTGGGGCCCTTCGATGATGGCGAGGACCAAGAGGGACACGCCGGCCGTCGAGATGACAACCCCTCGTGTGTCGAAACGGTTGGTCACCTCTGGGCGCAGCTTCGGGATGAGCAACCCGCCACCGATCAGGGTGACCACGACGATGGGCACATTGACCAAGAAGATCGACCCGTAGCAGAAGTGCTCGAGCAGGGCGCCCCCGGTGATCGGCCCGAAGGCGACAGCTATTCCCGAAGTGGCGCCCCAGATGCCGAGGGCCTTCTGCCGCTCGGCATGATCGGTGAAGATAGTGGTCAAGATGGCCAGGCTGGCCGGAAAGATGAAGGCGGCGGCCACTCCCATCAGGGCGCGGGTGGCAATGAGGGTGCCGGTCGTGTGGCTGAAGGCCGCAGCGGCTGAGAAGAGCCCGAAGAAGATCAGGCCGACCTGCATGACGCCTTTGCGCCCGAACCGGTCGCCGATCCCACCGCCGGCCAGGAGCAGGCCGGAGAAGGCGAGGCTGTAGGAGTCGACGATCCACTGCAACGACGTGGTCGAGGCCCCGAGGTCGCGGCTCAGGCTCGGGAGAGCCACGTTCACAATGGTGTTGTCCACGACCACGAGGAAGACCGAGAGGCAGAGGACGGGAAGGACGATCCACCGGCGGTGATGCGGGTGCGGGTCGGGCATCAGGGCTCCTTCGGAGGGCGTCGGGGAGAACACTGTCCTACTGTTATAACACGCTGTTCTACATCTGTCACCCGCCACTAGGCTGAGACCGTGAGCGAGACCATCCGCACGAGGACGCCGAGTGTCGACATGGGGTCTGCCCTGCTCGACGCGGCAGCCGCCTTGTTGGAGGAGTCTGGGCCCGATGCACTTTCGGTCCGACGCATCGCCGCCGCAGCCGGCGTTGCCCCGATGGGCATCTACAACCACTTCGACTCCAAGTCAGGGATCATCGAAGCGCTGTTCGTCCAGGGCTTCGAACGGCTCCGTGTGGCCATGGTCTCGCTTGATGAGATCGAAGATCCCTTGGAGGCGTTGGTGGAAGGCGGCCGCCGCTACCGGGCCCTGGCGCTCACCCACCCGATGGCCTATCAGCTCATGTTCTTGCGGGCCGTCCCTGACTTCGAACCCAGTGATGAGGCCATCGAGGCGGCGGCACGGGCCTTCGACGGACTTGCGGCCGTCGTGCGCCGGGCCATGCGCTCCGGCCAGATCGCCGAGGGGGATGTGGACGTGACGGCGCAGATGATCTGGGCCGGCATCCACGGCTGGGTCTCCCTCGAGCTGTGCGGCATCGGTTTCGTCGAGGACCCGGCCGCCGGAGCCGAGCTGCTGTGCGCCTCGCTGCTCGCCGGTCTCGCCCCTGACCGCTGAACAGCGGGGCCGACCGTGCCGTCGGTTGGCTGCGATCTCATCTGAGCAGCGACAGGACCAACAGGATCTGGGCGCAGTGGTAGGTCACGTGCACGGCCAACTTGCCCCCGGGCAACGGGCGGACGAAGCGGTCCAGAGCCAACAAGGTGTCCGAGGCCAGAAAGGCAACGGCGCCCAGTGCCGCCACCACGATGCCGACGTTGACGGCCAGGACGACCATGGTTCCAATGGCGGCCATGTAGACGCAGACCGGCCCAATGAGTGGCGCCTGCCCAGTGGTCGACAGTGAGTGCACCACCATCGCCCCGGGGACGGCCTCAACCACCATGACCACAACGGCGGCCAGCGCCAACCCCGTCGCCGAAAAGGCGAAGGGCGGTGTGCCGGGGGGATCGGGAGGCTGGAGGAGCCCGACGATGAAGAGGACGTGACCGCCGAGGAACGCCAACAGCCCGGGGATGAACAGGTCCCTCGGCGCCATGAGGCAGATATCGCCGACCAGACAGAGGATGAGGGCGCAGACGAACCACTGGCGTCGGTCGGCAAGGTCGGTGGACCCGTCGGGGATGAGGGCCGCGGCAACAACCAAGGCCACCATGACCGCCGGCTTTGCCAGGTACTCGAGTCCCCGGTTGTGCCTGGCCACGGCCCACCAGTCAACGACGGCCGCCGCGCCACCGACCGCCAGCAGGAGCCACACGATGGTCATCGTCAAGACCCTACAAACCACCAATGCCGGCCGGGCCGGCCCCCGACCGGTATCGGCTCGCGTATATCGCGACCATCCACCACTGTCGAATTGTGCCTCGTTAGGGTTCCTGAGCAGGAACGTGTCGTGGGAGAGGTGATGTCTGTGGCCATAGTGATCGTTGTCGTCATGGCCTGGGTCGTCATTCTGGCTCCCAACTTCGTACGCCGGCGCGCCGGTGGAAGCGACGGGATCCACTCCATCTCACATTTCCACCAGCACCTGCGGGTCCTGGAGCACTCAGCGCCCACCTCGCTCGTGACACCGGCTTTCCGGCTCAGGGCGGTCGAAGGGTCGGGCGCCACCGCAGGGTACGGCTCGACAGAGGCGCCCAAGCTCACCGTCGTGAAGGTCGATCCGCTGCCCCGGCCGGCACTGGCGTTCTTGGGGGAGGACCCGATGCAGCCATCCGGCCCGCCCGCCCGCCCGGACTCTGCCGGCCATGCGCCGGTCACACCTGTGGGAGGACTCGGAGCGAATCACGCCAGCGCACGCCAGCTCACCCTGCGCCGGCGCCGTGACACACTCACCGTGCTGACCTTGGCGTTCGTGACCAGTGGGGTGGTGGGCTTTGTGCCCGGTGCCCAGCTGGCCTGGGCACTCACCTTTGTGTCGGCCATGGGCCTCGTCGGCTACGTCGCCCTCCTCGTCCACCTGCGGAGGATGGCCCAGGAGCGCGGACGAAAGCTGCACCACTTGGCCCCCCGCCAGCGACGGCCAGAGGCGGGAGTGGCAGCAGGAGCAGCCATGGCCGGCCGCTTCGCCCACCCCTCCTATCAGGCTGCCGTCGCCCTTTGAGTCCGTCACGGAGCTGATCGTGGCCTTGGCGCCGGATCCCTCCGCAAGGGTGGTCGTCCCGGGACGGGCTCAGCCGAGTTCGGTGCCCACCACGGAGACGAACGACACCATCTCGCCGGGGTAGCCACCGAGGTTGTGGGTGAGGGCGAGGGTCCTGTCGGTGTGGATCTGGCGCTCGGGGGTGGCCTCTTTGCGCAGTTGCAGCCACGCCTCGAACATCATGCGGATGCCCGAGGCGCCGACCGGGTGCCCGAAGCTCTTCAGCCCGCCATCGGGATTGACGGGGAGCTCCCCGTCGCGATCGAAGGTTCCGGCCAGGATCTCCTTCCATGCGGTGCCCCGCTCGGCGAAGCCCAGGTCCTCCATCAAGACGAGCTCGGTCGGGGTGAAGCAGTCGTGGACCTCGGCCATGGCCAACTCGTGGCGGGGATCGGTGACGCCCGCCTGGCTGTAGGCGTCGTTGGCCGCCCGCTCGCACTCGGGGAAGTGGGTGTAGTCGTAGTCGGGGTCGATGAGTCCCGAGCCGCTTCCGGCCGCGAAGGCGAGGGCCTTCAGGTAGATCGGCTTGTCGGTGTACTTGTGTGCGTCCTCGGCCCGAACGAGGATGGCCGCCGCCGCCCCATCGGCGACACCCGCACAGTCAAAGACTCCGAGCCGGCCAGCCATTCTGGGCGATGCGCAGATGGTCTCGATCGAGACCTCCTTTTGGAACTGGGCCCGGGGGTTCAGCGCCCCGTTTTGGTGGTTCTTCCACGAGATGCGGGCGAGCACCTCGGTCAACTCGTCCTCTCCGACGCCGTACTTCTTGCCGTAAGCCGGGGCGACCATGGAGAACATGGCGGCCGCCGTCAGGGTCCTCGCCGTCCCGTCGCCCGGGATCGGCGCTGCGTTCAGGCCCTGGAAGCCCGAGTCCTTCACCTTCTCGGCGCCGACGGCCATGGCGATGTCGTAGGCACCCGAGGCGACCGCGTAGGCCGCGGCGCGGATGGCCTCGGACCCGGTGGCACAGTAGTTCTCCACCCGGGTGATGGGCTTGCCGTCGATCTGGAGGGCACGGGCCAGGGGGATACCACTCATGCCCGATCCGGCGGTGCCGAACCAGTAGGCGTCGATGTCGTCCTTGGTCACACCGGCCGAGGCGAAGGTGTCGTTTGACGCCTCGAGGATGAGGTCGTCCAGGCTCTTGTCCCAGCGCTCGGCGAACCTGGTGCAGCCCATGCCGACGATCGCTACTTGGTCCTTGATCCCATGCGATGCCATCGTGTATCTCCTTGATCTCCTGCGAAGTTCAGCTGTTTGTTCGAAATGGGTGCTGCGGTGCCCCGGTTCTCGTGTGTTGTTGGTCAGTCGCCCGACGGGGTGAGGACGGGCTTGGCCTTCCAGAAGTAGTCGTGGATCCCGTCCGCGGTGTAGAGCCGCCGGAAGGTCATGGCCACCTTGTCCCCGATGTCGACCGTGTCGGCGTCCACGTCGGTGAGCTCGACCGGGAAGCGGCCGCCGCCGTCGAAGTCGAGGATGGCGAACACGATGGGGGGACTGGCCGAGTACGACAGGTGGTCGATGGTGTACGTGGCGATGGTGGCCTCGGTGTCGGCCCGCTCGATCGGCTCCATGTCGTCGATGGCGCCGCCTTTCATCGACACTCGGGAGGGCGGCAGGTGGACGGCCTGGGTCGTCCGGTCCTGGGAGCCCACGAAGCCGAACTTCCAACCCTCGTTCCGCCATGCCGCAGTCGATGACACCCGAGCTGGCTCGGGACGACGGGGCGGCTCGGTCGTGACCATGCCCCTCCAGGACAAGAACTTGCCGTAGGGGAGGTCGGTGGCCCGGGCCACCTGGTCGGCCACTGTCGTCCGCGGGGTCCACGAGGCTCGAGCCTCAGTGGTCCGGAACACGAGGGCATCGGCCCCGTCGGCTAGCGACAGAACGGCAAGGACTTCGCCCGGGCCGGCCTGTTCGATCATGGAGGCGAGTACCAACCCGGGATGGGCGGCTCCGGTCTGGCCGACGGTAGCGGTCAGGTCGTCGCATAGAGCGCCGGCTTTCACGCCGAGCTTGCGGCCGAGGGCTTTGACGGCCCGACCGTGCATTCCGGTGATGACCACGCGATCGACGTCCTCGGGGCTCAGTCCGGTCTGCTTCAGCGCCGACTCCCCGGCCTCGGTGCCAAGCGGGAGGTAGCGGGTCTCCCCGAAACGCTCCTCCCAGACCTTCGAGCGCCGATCGCCGGCGATGCGCCAGCGATCGAGGAACTCCTCACTGACCGAGGCCCCACCCAAATACTCGGCGATCACCGGGGTGCCGGCACTGTCATCGGCAACGACCACGGCTGCCGCGCCGTCACCGCACGCTGACTCGTCGGCCGAGGTGGGCAGCCCGTCGCGCAGGTCGGACATGACGACGAGGGTGGTCCCGGTCCCGTTGGCAGACAAGCTTGTGGCGAGGGCGCCAATGCCTGAGCGGATGGCTCCGCCGAAGTCGAAGGCTGACACGGGGCCGGGCTGGCGCAGGGCGGCGTGGATGGTGGTGGCATTGGTCTTGTCGAGATAGGCCGGCGTGGCTGTGGCGAACCAGATGGCTGACGGCGCACTTCCCGGTGCGGAGCGCAGGGCCAGGCGGGCCGCCTCGACTCCCATGGTGGTCGTGTCCTCGTCGTGGGAGGCGACCGACCTGGTCCCCTTCCCCCCGCCGCTCCCGAAGGTGGCGGCCACCGCACTGCGCTGCAGGCGTCGATAGGGGACGTATCCGGCGATGCTGACGATGCCTCTCATTGAACGATCCCCTTTGACTGAGACTGGTAACGGGCTGACTGTGCGAACTGGCTGTGCAGACCGACGCGAACCGGTCTCCGAGCGAGCGGCCGTGTGACCGTGGTGGACCGAGCGCGCCCTTCTTTCGGTCTTCACAGTATCTGACGCTGAATCAGGCTAGATCGTCAGGAGACCTCCCTTCCATGCGGAGCGGTAGCCACGAGGGGTTGGCTAGCCCGCTAGCCTTTCCCCGGACCATCCGATCGAGCCAGGAGACCACTCGTGCCCATCAAGCCCGCTCCCGCCGTGCTGCGTGCGATGCAAGTGCTCGAGTTCCTCTACCGTGACCATGCGGCCGCCCCGACCATGTCCGAGATTGCCCGGCGAACGGGGCTGAGCAAGGCCACCTGCCATTCGGTGCTCCTCGCCCTCTCCGAGGGTGGCTACGTCAGGCGTGACCCGAAGTCCCTCGTCTACTCCCTCGGGCCCGGCCTCATCTCTCTCGGATCCGCCGCGTCGTCCAGTCTGCTGCTCCCGGCCATCGCCCGCTCGGAGATGGAAGCCCTGAGCGCGGCCCTCGGTGTCACCACGGTGGCTGCGGTGTCAGCTGGCAGCCATCTCGTGGCCATCTCGACGGTGAGTCCTGCCCAGTCGTTCCAGGTGAGTCTCCCGGTCGGCCAGATGGTCCCCTTCGCCCCGCCGCTCGGGGCGGCCTTCATCGCCTGGAGCACGAAGCGCGAGATCGAAGCCTGGCTCGACCGGGCGCCCCGACGATTGACCGAGGACGAACGGCAACACTTCGGCGAAGCCCTGTCAGTCGTCCGGGAGCAGGGATACAGCGTCACGCTGTCTGAGCCTCTCGGCCGCCACCTGGGACGCGAGGTCGACCCGACGGCCGAGGCCACCCCGTTGCCACCCAGCGAGCCCATCGGTAAATTCGGCGGGGTCTACCTGCCGACCAGCCTGGTCGAGGACAGGACCTATCGCCTCACCCAGTTGTCGGCCCCGGTCTTCGACCGAACCGGCGTGGTGAGCTTGGTCATCTTGGGAGTGGCCGTCGGCCTCGAGCTCACCACGGCTCAGATCGCCTCCTACGGCGATCAGGTGCGGCAAGCGGCATCCCGACTGGAGCTTGCTATCGGCAGGATTCCCGATGGTTCGAAGGACGCGCTCGAGGTTTGATCTAGGTAGTTTGTACCCAACTGAGACGGTTGAAATACTAGCGAGTCGTCTGAGATACTGTCCGCAGGACAGCCTCGGCTGAGCGGTCGGGGGAATTGCGTCACGCTCCTTTTTGGGGCACGAGGTGAAGGAGAACCTATGAGTGAGGCACCGATCAACCTCGACTGGCTCGTCTCGGTCGACGACCACGTCATCGAGCCCCCGAATGTGTGGACCGACAGGATCCCGTCCAAGTACGGCGATGAGATCCCCCACATGGTCGAGACCAAGGTCGGGCCGGCCTGGCAGTACGACGGCAAGCGGGTCCCGACCTCCGGCCTGTCGGTGACGGCCGGCAAGTCCAAAGAGGAGTTCTCGCCCGACCCGGTGACCTTCGACCAGATGCGCAAGGGCGTCTACGACCCGATCGAGCGGGTGGCCGACATGGACCGGGCCGGCATCCTCGCCTCCCTCTGCTTCCCGTCGTTCCCCCGCTTCTGCGGCCAGATCTTCTGGGAGGCGAAGGACAAAGAGCTCGCCCTGCTGTGTGTGAAGGCGTACAACGACTGGATGATCGAGGAGTGGTGCGGCACGACGCCGGGACGGCTCATCCCCCTCACCATCATCCCTCTGTGGGACCCCAAGCTTGCGGCCAAGGAGATCGAGCGCTGCGCGGAGCTGGGCTCAACGGCCATCGCCTTCTCGGAGAACCCCGAGCCCCTCGGTCTTCCCACCATCCACGATCCCGACCGTTACTGGGACCCGGTCATGGCTGCTTGCGAGGCCACCGAGACGATCGTGTGCATGCACGTCGGCTCGTCGTCGACCATGCCCTCGATCTCGTCCGACGCCCCCATGCTCGCCAACCTGACCTTCGGCGCCGTGCGGGCGGCCGGGACCATGCTGGCGTGGATCTTCAGCGACTACTTCGAACGCATGCCCAATCTCAAAATCGCCCTGTCCGAGGGGAACATCGGCTGGATGCCCTACTTCTTGGAGCGGGCAGAGCAAGTGGTCGACAAGCAGCGCCACTGGGCGGCGACCACCACGGTGCAGTTGTATGACAACAAGGGTGGCATCAACAACACCGCCGACCTGTTCAAACTCGACGTCCGCCAGGTCTTCCGTGACCACATCTACGGCTGCTTCATCGACGAGACCTCGGGGCTGCAGAACCTGGCCATCCTGGGCGAGGACAACATCATGGTGGAGACCGACTACCCGCACTCGGACACCACCTGGCCCGACTGCATCGGTGTGGCCAAGAAGCTGGTCGAAGGACTCCCCGAGCGCACCCAGTACAAGATCCTTCGGGGTACGGCTGAGAAGCTGTTCCGCTTCACCCCGATCGAGCCGGCCCACGGCCCGGGATGACTGAGGGGGAAAACGCCGAGCTGTTTGCCGGCGTGAAGGTGGTGGAGCTGGCCCACTGGGTCTTCGTCCCGGTGGCCGGCGCCCTCCTCGCCGATTGGGGGGCCGACGTCATCAAAGTCGAGCACCCGGTGACGGGCGACGGTTACCGAGGGCTCATCGCCCAAGGCATCGGCGGCCCCGGTGTCAACCCGTCGATGGAGATGGCCAACCGGGGCAAGCGCAGCATCGGACTCGACCTGAAGTCGGAGGCCGGGCGGGAGATCATGCTCCGCCTCATCGCCAATGCCGACGTGTTCTTGACCAACCACCTCCCGTCGGTCCTCGAGCGAATGGGCCTTGGCGTCGAGCAGCTCCGAGAGGTCAATCCCACCCTGATCTACGCCCGGGGCCACGGCTTCGGTGCCCGCGGGCCCGAGGCCGATCGCCCGGCCTACGACTCGACGGCCTTTTGGGCACGGGCGGGACTGGGCGAGACCCTGACCCCTTCCGATCTCCCCCAGCCCATCGCCCAGCGCGGTGCCGTCGGGGACAGGAACGGGGCGGTGCACCTTGCCTTCGGGATCTCCGGGGCCCTGTTCCGTCGCGAGCGCACGGGGAAGGGGTCGGTCATCGACGTGTCCCTCCTGGCCACCGGGATGTGGATGCTCGCCTCCGACGTCATCGCCGCCCTCCAGGGGACCTTCCACCCGGCCGGCCCGTCGGTGCCCGCCCAGCGCCAGTTCCCGCCGAACCCTCTGGCCGCCAACTACCGGTGTGCGGACGGACGCCACATCGCTCTTTGCGCCCTCCAGCCCGATCGCTTCTGGGCCGATATCTGTCGGGCCGTGGGTCATCCGGAGCTGGCCGATGACGAGCGCTTCAACTCGTCCAAGGCCCGCTACGAGAACCGCCAGGCTTGCACCGAGGAGCTCGAGTCGGCCTTTTCCTCACGTGACCTGGCCGACTGGTCCAACGCCTTCCGGGACGAGAAGTTCCCGTGGGGCCCGTTCCAACGGGTGACCGAGCTGGCTGACGACCCCCAAGTCGTCGCCAACAACTACATCGGCGACCTCGAGGTCGACGGCACGCAGATCCGGCTGCCCACCGGAGCCGTTCAGATCGACGAGCAGCCGCCGGTCCTGCGCCCAGGGCCGGCACACGCCCAGCACACCGAGTTCATCCTGCAAGAGCTCGACTACGACTGGGACGACATCATCAGATTCAAGGACGAAGGAGTCGTGCCGTGACCACTTCCGAACCATCGATCGAGATCGACCGCGAACTGTGCATGGGCTCAGCCACCTGTACGTTCCACGCACCGGACACCTTCGATGTCGACGACGACATGAAGGTGGTGCTGCTCGACGGGCCGCACGATGACATCGCGGCCATCCGGGCGGCGGTCGACGGGTGCCCGACCCGGGCCATCCGGCTGATCGAGAACAGCTGATACCCACCAACTTCCTACCGGACCAGCATGGCCGGTCAGATTCGCATTTCGCCGCCTGAACCAAGGAGCAATCGTTGACCGATTCTGAGAGCACCTACCAAAAGCCTGACATCACCTTGTTCGGGCAAGAGCACATCGATCAGTACAGGGCTACCGACGGCGCCGTCGGCCACGACTGGTGCGGCACGCACTGCCTCATCTTGACCACCACCGGGCGCAAGTCAGGTGAGTCCCGCGACACCCCGATCATCTACGGCAACTACGGGGATTCCGTGGCTGTCGTGGCGTCCTACGGGGGGGCACCGAAGCATCCGGCGTGGTACCTCAACTTGGACGCCGACCCCCACGTCGAGGTCCAGGTCCTGGGGGACCGGTTCAAAGCCACGGCGAGGACGGCCGAGGGTGACGAGCGAGAGAAGGTGTGGAAGATCATGACCGACACATGGCCGAACTACGACGAGTACACGAAGCGGACCGACCGGATCATCCCGGTCGTCATCTTGGATCGGGACCCGTCATGACGAGCAGCGAGATGGCCGTGTTGGAGCCGGCACGCTTGCGTGAGCTCTTCGATCTACGGGCGTCGGTGTACGCCTCCCGGGGCGGTGCCTTCGACGAGGACATCTATCCGGCACTCACCCGTCTCCGCGAGACGGGCCCTGTGCACCGGGGGATCGTCGGCCCCCTGGTCGGCTTCCACGGCGACGCTTTCTTCCAGGGCCTCCCGTTCCCGGACAGGGAGCACTTCTCGGTCTTCGACTACGAGGGGTGCGACGCCATCGTCAAAGACGGTGTCACCTGGTCCTCCTCTGAGTACCCACAGGGCAGCGACGAACTGGCCAACGAGAAAATGATTTTGAACATGGACGGCAAGCGGCACCGTCGCTACCGCACCCTCGTCCAGCCATCGTTCGTGCCGAAGAAGGCCCAGTGGTGGATCTCCAAGTGGATCGAGACCACCGTGGATGCCCTCATCGACTCGTTCGAGCACAACGGCTCGGCCGATCTGAACGTCGAATTCTGTGCCGCCATCCCGCTCCTCACCATCACCGGAAGCTTCGGTGTCACCATCCCGAAGGCCCTGGACATCCGGGCGGCGGTCACTTCGGACGGACTCGGGCTCGGCAAGTTCATCGAGATCGTCCACCCCATCATCGAGCAGCGCCGGCTCGAGCCCCAAGACGACCTGATCAGCGTGCTCGTCCAGGCCGAGGTCCAAGACGAAGAGGGCGTCGTCCACGTCCTCTCCGACGACGAGGTGCTCGGCTTCTCGTTCCTGCTCCTGGCCGCAGGCTCGGGCACCACCTGGAAGCAGATGGGCATCGCCCTCCTCGCCCTGTTGAGCCATCCCGCGTGGCTCGAGGCCGCCCGGGCCGACCCGATGGTGTTGCGTGCGGCCATCGAGGAGTCCCTGCGCTGGACCCCCACCGACCCGATGTTCGCCCGCTTCGCCACCACCGACACCACCCTCGGCGACTTCGACGTCCCGAAAGGCTCGATCGTCCACATGTGCTTCGCGGCTGCCAATCGGGACCCGAAGCGGTGGGACAATCCCGACGTCTTCGACCCGGGGCGTCCGGGCCAGGCCCACCTGGGGTTCGGTGGCGGGCCCCACATCTGTCTCGGGATGCACGTGGCCAGAGCGGAGATGCACACGGCCATCGGCGCCGCCTTGGACCGGCTCCCCAATCTCCGGATCGATCCGAGTGTGGACCAGCCGAGGATCATCGGCATGTACGAGCGGGGCCCGACGGCCGTCCCCGTGGTCTTCGGCTGACGCATGGGCTGCGCCGAGTCGCGCTAGTCGACAACACTGCGAAGAGAACGAACGATGCGGATGGGGCTCGCCCCACACCGCCCATGTGGGAGGTCACTATGACGGATCTGGTTGCAGCACGTCGTCCTTTCGTCGACGGGGAATGGCTCGCCGGCGAGGGCGGCGACTTCGAGGTCATCTCGCCCGCCACCGAGGAGGTGGTGGCTGTTGTGGCCGCCGCGTCCCCGGCCGAGACCGAACGTGCCATCGAGGCCGCCCGCCGGGCCTTCGACACCGGACCGTGGCCGACCATGGCCCCGGCCGATCGCATCGCTGCCGTCCTGCGGCTGGCCGACGCTCTCGACGCCAAGCGCGACCTGTTGGTGGAGACGGTCATCCAAGAGACGGGGTGCCCGAGGGGTGTCACCGAGATGGCCCAGGTCGACGGGGCGCTCCAGAGCATCCGCCAACTGGCCGAGCTCTACGGCCGCATGCCCACGTGGGAGAACAATGAGATCCCCTTAGAGGAGCACTTCTCCGGCTCGAGCGTGCGCCTGTCGATCCGAAAGTACGAGCCCTCCGGCGTGGTGGCGGCCATCACGCCGTACAACTTCCCGTTCATCACCAATGTCTGGAAGTTGGTGCCCGCCCTGCTTGCCGGTTGCACCACCATCCTCCGGCCGAGCCCCCTCACCCCGCTCGAAGCCATCGTCTTCGGTGAAGCGGCCGAGGAAGCCGAGATACCCCACGGTGTGATCAACGTGGTGGCCGAGGCCGGGAATGAGGGCGGCGTGCTGCTCGGTAGCCACAAGGGCGTCGACGTGGTCTCGTTCACCGGCTCGACGACGGTCGGGCGCATCATCGCCGCCCAAGCCGCACCGACGTTGAAGCGGGTCATCTTGGAGCTCGGGGGCAAGAGCGTGCAGCTCCACCTGCCGGATACCTTCGCCGACGGGGGAGTGGGCAACACCATCGTCGGGGCACTGACTGTGTTCGCCTCCCACGCCGGGCAAGGCTGTTCCCTGCAGACGCGCATGCTCATTCCGAACGACAAGAAGGACCAGGTGATCGACGCCGTTGCCGCGGCGGCGGCATCGCTCAAGGTCGGTGATCCGTCGGACCGCCAGAACATGGTCGGACCGCTCATCTCCTCGGCCCAGCGCGACCGGGTCCACGGCATCGTCACCGACGGCTTCGAGGCCGGTGCCCGGCTCGTCACCGGTGGACAGCGTCCAGCGCATCTCGACAAGGGCTGGTTCTACGAGCCGACCGTCCTCGACGCGCCGGACAACTCGAATCCCGCCGCCCAGCGAGAGGTGTTCGGGCCGGTCATCACCGTCCTCGGCTACTCGGACATCGAAGAGGCCGTGGCCATCACCAACGACCACGAGCTCGGGCTTTCGGGCGGGATCTATACCGGGAACCTGGCCGAGGGCCTGGCCATCGCTGACCGCTTCCGCACCGGCACCGTCCAGGTCAACACCGGACTGGCCAATGGCTACACGCCCATGGGCGGCTACAAGCAGAGTGGTTACGGCCGTGAGCGGGGGGCCGCCGGCATCCGGGCCTTCCAGGAGCTGAAGCACGTCGTGGTCGGCAGTCGCTGAGCTGATGGCAACCGGGTTCTCGATCGCCGGACTCGGCGTCACTCGACAGGGGCGGAACCTGCAGGTCCCGGCCCGGCAGCTCCGGCGTGAGGCGCTTGAACTGGCCCTGGACGATGCTGGGCTGGTGAGGAAGGACATCGACGGCTACATCGGCACGTCCTCGGAGATGTTCGAGGACGTGCGCCATCTCGGCCTGTCTCCTGGCTTCATCTGGTCCATGAACGCCGGGGGAGCCACGGCCACCTGGTCCGTGCTCAACGCCATCGGTGCCATCCGCAATGGCCAGGCCGACATCGTGGCCTGTGTGTATGGTGCCACCCCGTCATCCAAGAACGCCCCGTTGGCCAACGGCCGGAAGGGTGGGTACGGAGCCTTCGGCTACGGCTACCCCATGATGTACGGCATGGTCGGGGCGGCCGCCGCCCACGCCCTCCACGCCCGCCGCCACATGTACCGCTACGGCACGACGACCGAGCACCTCGGAGCCGTCGCCGTTCAGCAGCGGGCCTATGCCGCCCTCCGGCCGGGCACCCTCGGGTACGGACAGCCCATCACCATGGAGGACCACCACGCCTCGCCCATGATCGTCGATCCGTTCCGGCGGCTCGACTGCTGTCGTGACACCGACGGAGGTGTGGTCTTGTTGGTCACGAGCGACGAGCGGGCGGCGGACCTTCAGAGCAAGTCCGTGTCCGTGCTCGGGATCGGGACCGGGGACAATCTGCGCAACTGGTGGACGGGTGAGGTCTACGACCTGCACGACGACATCGCCCCGGCCAAGGCTCTGGCTTTCGGACAGGCCGGCATCAGCGTGGAGGACGTGGACGTGGCCTGTCTCTACGATCCCTTCACCATCTCGCCGATCATGCAGCTCGAGGCCTATGGGTTCTGCGGGCCCGGGGAGGGCGGGCCGTTCATCGCCGCCGGCGAGACGTCGATCGACGGGAAGATCCCGACCAACACCGGTGGTGGTCAGCTGTCCGGCTACTACGCCACCGGCTTCACCGCCATGGTCGAGGGCCTCCTGCAGATGCGCGGCGAGGGGGGTGCGACCCAGGTGCCGGACGCCGAAGTGGCCCTCGTGAGCGGACACGGGGGCAACGCCGGGGTACAGAACACGTGGTCACACGCCACCTTGCTGCTCGGAGCCGACCGATGACCCAACTGCTGCCGCCGAATATCGGCGCCGACGCCCTCGACGATCCGTTCTGGGACGGGTGCCGCCGCCACCAGTTCCTCCTGCACGTGTGCGGGGTGTGCCAGCGGGCCTACTGGCCGTCGTCCACGTGCATCGACCACGGCTGGGCCAACATGTCCTGGCAGCCCTCCTCGGGGCGGGGGGTGATCCACACCTACACGGTGTTCCACCACTCGTACCTGCCGTGGACGGCCGACAAGGTGCCCTACATCATCGCGGTCGTGAAGCTCGAGGAAGGCCCGTTCTTCCACTCCGACATCCTCGAGTGCGCCATCGAGGACATAGCTGTCGACATGCCCGTCGAGGTCGTCTACCTGGACGCCGAGGAGGGATGGGTCATCCCGCATTTCCGACCCACCCGACCCAGCTGAGCGTTACCGTCAGGTCGGCCGTCGCCCGCGCCTCAATGCGCACCGTTTCGAAGGTTGTCAGCGCTGTGAATCGAAAGCCGGGCGCATGCGTCGCCGGCATGGCAATGTGGGGCCGGCGCTTCGGCCAGATGGCCGTTCCGGTGTCCGAGCTGGCACCGTGCACCCCCAACCGAGTGAAGGATTGAGTCGTGCCCCTGACTGTTGATGACCAACTTGCCATCCAAACCCTGTACGCCGACTACTGCTTTGCCGTGGACGATGGTGACGGTCCTGGATTTGCTGCTTGCTTCACCTCCGAGGGTGTGCTCGACCCAGGTTACGGCGAGCCCATCCGGGGCACTGAGGCGTTCACGGCATTCGCTCCTACCGTCGTCTCCCATCTGCCCGGACTGCGCCACGTGGTGACCAATGTCTCGGTCGACGGCTCGGGTGACGACGCCACGGGCCGCGCCTACCTGTACGTCTATCAGGCGACAGACGACGGGCATAAGGTGTGGAGCACGGGCCGATACCGTGACACGCTCCGACGAGTGGATGGCCGGTGGTGCTTCGTGAGCCGTGAGGTCATCTCCGACAAGTCCTGATAGTGCGCCGCCCGTTCCCCTCCGCTGTGGTTCCACTGGACGTGGGCATCATGGATCCTTGCTCCCGCGGCGGCAGCCTCCAGGGGGAGGGGCACACGGGTGTCGGCAACGAGAACCAGAGCAGTGGTCGCGGCGGCGGTCGAAGCCGGTGTTCCAGGGTGTATCGAGGGTGTATCGAGGGAAAACCTGAGTGAGATCGGGTTGCAGCGCGAGAGGGAAGCGGTCTTGGGATCGGCGGCACGCGCTGACCTCACGGGTCCGGAGGCCCTACGTCGGCAGCGGTCACCAGGTGGCTGTTCGACGACCAGCTTCACTCATGCCAGTCGTGGAGCGCAGCCCTGGCTACAGGTCGGACCAGCTCCGTTGGCCGGCCGTGCCCTTGAAATCGGCGGAGCGCTTCTCCCTGAAGGCGGCCACTCCCTCTTCGATGTCGTGGTTGGCGGCGAACCGGTTGGCCAGGCTGGCGTACTCCTGGGCCATCACGTGCTCCCGGTATGAGCGGGTCATGCCGTCGAGCACCATGCGCTTGGACAGCCGGGCCGAGTACGGAGGAGCGGCGGCGAAGGCCAGGGCCAGCTCCCGGGTCCGGGTGGCCAACTGTTCTGGCTCGACCACGTAGCTGACCAGGCCAATGCGCTCGGCTTCGGCCGCATCGACCGCCTTGGGCACGTAGATCATCTCCAGGGCCTTCGCCACACCGACGATCCTTGGCAGGAAGTACGCCACCCCGTCGTTGGCCGTCAGTCCCACCCGAAGGAAGGAGGTGGCGAACTTGGCGTTGGACGAAGCCACCCGGATGTCGCAGCACAGGGCGAACCCGAGGCCGCCTCCCGCACACCCGCCGTTCACCGCGGCGATCAGCGGCTTCGAGCAGTCGATCACGGGCACGAACAGGTTGTCGTCACTGCTCACCGGTGGAGTGAGGCTCCCAGCGGCCGAGATGTCAACGGCCCGCAGGTCGGCACCGGCGCTGAACCAGCCCCCGGAGCCGGTCAGCACGATCGACCGCACGTCATGGTCCTCCTCGGCCAGCCGGAACAGCCGGCCGATGAATTTGCCCTGCTCGGGGGTGAAGGAGTTCTGGTGCTCGGGCCGGGCGAATCGGATGGTCAGCACCCGCTGGTCGAGGTCGGTCTCGATCCCTTCCAGGACGGGGTACTCCACGTGGACTCCTAGCGGCTGAGCCGAATCGGCTACCGGGCCATCCGGGTTTGGATACTATATCGATGCTCGGTCACCCTGGGCTCCCTCCGAGCTCGGCGCTGTCGCGGCCGGGCGAGGAGGATCGTGCCTACATCACATGTCGTCACCGCTGACGCCCTTCGGGCCTTCTGCGCGCAGCTCTTCGAGGCGCTCGGGGTCCCGGCCGCCGATGCCGATGAGGTGGCCGGGACGCTGGTGGAGTCCGACCTGAAGGGCGTCCACTCCCACGGGGCCAACCTGATGTCGCTCTACGCCACCCGCATCCGCTCGGGGCACATCAAGCCGATCACCGAGGTCACCGTGGTCGAGGAGAGGGGCTCGTCGGTCATGCTCGACGGCGGACTCGGTCTCGGCCAGATCTCGGGGATCAAGGCCACCGACCTGTCCATCGAAAAGGCCAGGGAGTTCGGCATGTCCGCCATCTCGGTCAGGGAGCTCACCCACTTGGGCGCCCTCGGCTTCTACACCCAGCGCGCCGCCGACGAGGGCTTCATCAGCCTGGTCGTCCAGAACGGCCCGGCCTTCGTCCCGCCCTATGGCGGGGTGACCGGGCTGTTCTCCACCAACCCGTTCTCCTACGCCTTCCCGGCCAACGAGGAGGCTCCGGTGGTGTTCGATATCGCCACCACCGCTGTGGCCGGCAACAAGATCCTGCTGGCCAAGAAGCGGGGCGACAAAGAGATCCCGGCCGGTTGGGCGAGCGACGTGGACGGCCGACCGACGACCAACACCGAGGCTGCCTCCATCGACCACCTCCAATGGTTCGGTGGCCACAAGGGCTACGGCATCGCCTTTTTCGTCGAGGTCATGGCCGGCGTGCTGGCCAACAGCAGCTTCGGGCGTACCGAGCACACCGCCTCGCCCGTCCACGGCAAGGACCGGGTGGCCAAGGGCGCCCTGTTCTTGGCCATCGACCCGGCCAGTTTCCCGGGGGGCGAGGAGTTCGGCACGAGGATGGACACCCTGATCCGAGACGTCTGGTCGTCCACCCCGGCCGAGGGCTTCGACCAGGTCTCGGTGCCCGGCGACATCGAGCGCCGCCTGAAAGAGGCCCGTGTGAAGGACGGTATCCCTTTGGCCCCCGCCTCGGTCGACGAGC
>PLSY01000116.1 GCA_003164275.1 Acidimicrobiaceae bacterium
TCGCCATCATGCGCGCCGAGTTCGTGAAACGAAACAAGCCATTCGGACCTCAGCCGGCGCGCCGCAACGTGCTGGTGGCCGCCAATCGGGAAGAGGCGCTCCGAGAGTTCACGAGGGTGGCCAAGGGCCGCTACATTGCCTATGCCCAGCGGGGTCTCGACGTCTACACCGAGGACCAGCTCGAGGATGATTTCATCAAGACCACCGGCTCCCACGCCATCCTGGGTTCGCCCGAAGAGGTCACCGCGTCGTTGCGCGGGCTTATCGAGCGGCTGCCCATCGACCCGGTGATCTTCAAGCCGCAGTGGCNNGCCGACGAGGCGATCGAAGCCATCAACCTGCTCGGCAGCACGGTGATTGCGGAACTCAAGGATCACCCGCCGCTTCCCGATCTTCTTGCAACCTGAGACTCAACGCACCCACGCTTCTGTTGCGGGAGACGGACCTAAGTCGATCCCTCATATTAATAACTAGAGTTGCCAAAGACGCGACGGGCTCCACGCGTGGGCCCCATCAAACGAAGGGGGAAGTGGCCGATGAGGTTGCAAGATCGTGTTGCCTTTGTAACTGCCGGAGGGTCGGGTATGGGGCGGGCCGGAGCGAGGCGATTCGCCGAGGAGGGTGCTCACGTAATCGTCAGCGACCTCCATGAAGCGGCGGCGAAGGAGACGGCCGCGTTGATCCAGGGGGCTGGGGGCTCGGCTGAAGCTCGCCAACTGGACGTCAAGGATCTTGGGCAGGTTGCATCCCTGTTCGACGACGTCGAGCGAGACCACGGCGTGCTTCACATTCTCTACAACCACGCCGGAATTCCGGGAGCTGCGGGGTTGGACATGTCCGAAGAGGAATTCGACCTTGCCGTTGACGTGAATCTGAAGGGCGCATTCTTCGTTGCGTCGAAAGCCGTCAACTTGCTGCGACGGGCCGAGGGCAAGGGATCAATCATCTTCACAGCGTCCGTCTCAGGGATCGTCGGATCTCCCCTGAGTCCGCTGTACTCCATGACAAAGGGCGGCATCGTTTTGCTGATGCGATCGATGGCCCTAGACCTGGCCCCATCGATCAGATGTAACGCAATTTGCCCAGGCCCGATTGACACTCCGATGCTTCCTCAGTTCTTCGGACGCGACCCTGGAGCAAATGTCTCTGACCTCATCTCTGGATTCATGGGTGCCGTTCCGCTGGGTCGCCCGGGACAGCCGGAAGAGATAGCCAATGCCGCACTCTTCCTCGCCAGCGATGAATCGAGTTTCGTGACCGGAGTGGCTTTGCCGGTCGACGGTGGCTACCTCGCCCGTTAGACAGAAAAGTCTTGTCGGCGAACTCGAGCGTCGAGCGCTTTGCGCTGGACGCTCACCTGCTTTGATGGAGCAGGCGTTAGCAAGCCGGCGACGTTTCGACCGCGGCCCGAGCGCACAATGCAGTCCCGAGCAGCCACAATGCGCCCGGAGGTCGGCTGCCGAGGACAATCGGAGCTGTTGGGATCGATGCGGTCTCTTGGCCCGCGAGGTCAAATGGCCTGATGACCACTTACAGAAGGTGCGTATATTACAGGGCCCACTGAATGTGTTGTGGTTCAAGAAATTCTTCGATCCCCCAAGGCCCCTGCTCGCGACCGACTCCACTCTGCTTGAAGCCACCCAGAGTGGCATCGGGACGAAGACCACCGCCTCCATTGATGGTGACTGTTCCGGCGCGGAGGTGGGGGGCCACGGCGATGGCGTCTTCCTCCTCACCGAAGATGAATGCAGCGAGACCGTATTTCGAATCGTTGGCGATCCGAACAGCGTCCTCGACGTCGTCGTACGGGAGGGCAACAGCAATCGGGCCAAAGATCTCCTCTTGCGCGATGCGCCAAGAGTTCTCTGCCCCCACCACGAGAGCCGGGTTTGTGTACCAACCCTTCTCGAGTGGTGGACGGCCACCCCCTGCAGCCACATATGCACCGTCTCTGCATGCCTCTTCGACAAAACCTTCCACGCTCAGTCGATGCTCTGGACGGATGAGGGGTCCCACATCAGTTTTGCGATCCCAGGTGTCGCCAACGGCCACCTGGTCGTACGCAGACTTTGAGAGCTCCACAAACTCCTCGAATTGGGGGCGGTGCACGAGGAGCCGAGTCGGGGACATGCAACCCTGGCCGGCATTGCGCATGTAGCGGAGATGGACCGAAAGGTTGATGGGTTGTAATCCGATGCCAGGCATAAGAATCATCGGGGACTTTCCGCCGAGCTCGAGCATCACTCCCTTCAAGCCCTTGGCGGCCTGGCTCATCACCTGTTGCCCGACTGAGGTCGACCCGGTAAACGAGATCTTGTCGACTAGAGGGCTCTCAGTCAGAAGACGAGCTACCGGTGTGCCGCCGGCGATGACGTTGAGTACACCTGGAGGGAGTTGAGCTTCGCGCGCAGCCGCTCCGATCAACAACGTCGTGAGCGGGGTCAGAGGTGAGGGCATCAAGACGGTCGTGCAGCCCGCAGCGAGCGATGCACCGATCTTCGAAATCGCGAGGACCATCGGGTAGTTGTACGCCGTGATCGCCGAGACAACCCCGACTGGTCGCCGCCCGACCACACTGGCACTCGGAACCGGGTCGAAGTGGGCTCCGAGTTCATTGACCGGAATCCGTGCGGCTGCCTCGGCGTAGAAGCGCAAGTGGGTAATGGGGGTGCGGACCTGCAGGGTTTCCGCAAGGCTGATCGGCGTCCCGACCTCCGTCACGATGGTGGCGATAAGACGGTCGAGCTGGCCTTCGAGTGCGTCAGCGAAGCGATGAAGCAGCAACGACCGCTCGGTGCCCTTCATCCGCCCCCACGGACCGTCGTCGAATGCGCTCCTTGCCGCCGCAATCGCGAGCTCCGCTTGTTGAAGGCTTGCTCCTGGAACCGATGCGACCAATTCTTCGGTGGCCGGATCAAAGACAGCGAGGGTCTGTTCTTCGCCGGAGACAGCTTGCCCGTCGATTGTCAGCGATGTCGCAGTGTCGTCGACGACGAACGCACTCTTGTCCACCATGAGCATTCCTCCGTATCTCTCGCGCGCCGAAAGCTAAGTCCTCACAACGCTGCTTTCCAACTATGCGTACAGTAGCAATCGATGTCACACATGTCCCGGGCCCTTGCCTGGGCTCCTGTTCGGCTCGCAAGGAAGCGACAGAGGCGGCCACCAGGCCTTGACACTTCTGTGCTCGCTGACTATGATGCGATCCATTCGACTAAATGGGCGCGACGCGCGGCCTTTCGATGGGGGGCAACAATGTTGGGGAGAACGTGGGATCGCGCCGCGCAACGCCTTGGAAGAGGCGGCCGCCTTGCTCTGGCAGCTGGCGTCTTAAGTTCGGGAACCATCGTTTTTGCGATGGCGGGCCCAGCCGGAGCCGCCACTGTCCACACAGTGACAGTCGGCGAGCTGACCGACGAAGGCGGGAGCTGTGCAGCGCCCGGGATACCGACAGCCAAAGGTGTGGCGCTCGCGGTCAAGCAGATCAACGAGCACCCATTCACGGTTGCGGGAAAGCAGTACACCATTGACCTGAAGCCCGAGAATACGAACTCGGACAACACGACCGCTGTCAACGATCTGGTGTCTCTCACTCAGAACGACGGCGCCAAGATCGTCATCGGTCCCGGGTGCGGGGCCTACGTCGAGCCTGGACTAGGCCCGTTGGCGGTCAAAGAAAAGATCCTTCTGTTCAACCCATTTCCATCGGCCACCATGGACAACCCGGCGACGGCCGTCAGCTACGCAAAGGGCGCTGGTTCTCTGATCGCCATTTCACAGGCGTCATCCGGCCAGACAGCTGAGGCGCAAGGTGCCCTGGTCACCCTCTTCCCCAAGTCTGACTCGATCAAGAGCGTCTACCTGCTCTTGGAGGATGACGAGGAGGGCCACACGTTCGGTGCGAGCTTGGGCAAGTACTTCACGACGCATGGATACAAGCTCACGACCGCTTACTACCCCGACGGCACGCAGGACTTCTCGGGTTACCTGAGTGCGGTGAAAGCGAGCAGCTCTGACCTCCTCATGTACGGCTACGGCGACCCGTCGGGCCTTGCCATTCTCAAGCAAGCCGTTGCGCTGAATGCTGCTCCGAACTACTACGGGTGGGGCTCGGCGCTTTCAGATGCCACTGGCGTCAACGGGCCAACTGGCATCCAGGAGCCGCAGGTTGCGCTGGTCTATCCGGTCTCGCTGCAGTACCCGACTAATGCCAAGATCGCCGAGTTTGCGAAGCAGTTTGAAGCATTCAACGGAGGGACCCTTGGGTCGGACTCCTCTTATGCTGCCTACCTCTACGACGACCCGGGCCTCCTCGTGAAGGCCATGGAGAAGGCCAACTCGACGACCAATCTTCCGGCGATCGCCAAGGCGCTGTACAGCCTGAAGTACAACGGGCTGCTCTCGAGCGATGAGTACTTCGACTCTTCCCATCACCTCCACTTCGAGGTGGACGGTTGTTACGTTGCGCCCGGGGAGAATCCCACAGCTCATGTCACCTGCAAGAGCGTTCCGCAATAGGGTCGCTGACGACGAGTGACCACCCTCCCGATCATCGGTCGCTCGAGGCGGCGAGAGGCCGGCGGGGTCTCCAACCCGAGTCCGGGACAACGTGGAGGTTCGATGCAGGGAGGATCGCTCGGCCCCCTGCTGAAGAGTGAGGGGCTGAGTAAGGCCTTCGGAGAAGTGCTGGCTGTCGACAACGTGAACTTTGAGGTTCACGAAGGGGAACGCCTCGGCGTCATCGGGCCGAACGGATCGGGCAAGACGACCTTGTTCAACTGCCTTTCCGGCTTCACTCCTGCGACATCGGGATCTGTCTGGTGGCGGGGATCCGATGTCACTCGCTGGCGGCCTCAGCAGCGGGCGCGGCACGGCTTGGTTCGAACCTTCCAACACGTTGCGATCTTCTCCGAGCTGACAATCCGTGAATCTGTCCAGCGGGCGAATCTCTGCCGGAACGCGATGGGAAAGAAAGAGGCGCAACCGCCAAAGTCATTCGACGACGTGACAGAGTTGCTTGAGATCTGCGATTTGATGAAGTTCGCGGAACGCCGGGTAGCCGAGTTGGCTTATGGTACGCAGAAGCTGGTCAATGTTGCGATGGCTCTCGCAACAGCCCCGACCCTTCTCCTGCTCGACGAGCCCGCAGCGGGGCTGTCAGCCGCCGAGGCGGGCGACCTTGGAGTCGTGCTGGCGGCAGTTTCCGACCAAGGGATGACGATCTGCCTCGTCGACCACAACATGCCATTTCTTTCGTCGCTTTGCGAGCGCGTTGTGGTTCTCGATGCGGGGAGCGTGCTCTTTGAGGGCACGCCCCAAGAGGTTCGGGAAAACGAAGAAGTGCGGCGCGTGTACTTGGGCGGACGTTGAACGCCGATGCTCAACGGATCGCAACACGCCGCAGACGAGAAACAAGAAGCCAGTGAGCACGACTGCCTTCTTGCGGTGTCGGAAGTCTCCACCGGCTACGTGAAGAACGTGAAGACGATCAATTCCTGCTCCCTCACCGTCGAGCGGGGTCAGATCGTGGGTGTACTCGGGTCCAACAACGCAGGCAAGACGACATTGATCCGCGCCATCACGGGTTCCCTGCCTGCCTGGGAAGGTTCGATCATTTTCAATGGCGTCGACATATCGAAGTACCCCGTCGAGAAGATCATTCCCCTTGGCGTAGGTGTAGCGCTCGAAGGTCGCCGAATCTTCGCCAGCCTCAGCGTTGAAGAGAACCTCCTCCTTCCGATGCCTTCCAAGGCGTCCAAAGGCAACAGTTCTCGTAAGAAGCTGCTTGCAGAAATCTACGATGTGATGCCTGACCTGTGGCGGCACCGCAATGCATCTGGATCAGCGCTTTCCGGTGGTCAGCAGCAAATGCTTGCCATCGGTCGCGCCCTCATGGTGGAGCCGCAACTTCTGGTGCTCGATGAACCTTCATTGGGGCTCTCGCCTAGGTTTACTGAGCACGTCGTTGAACTGCTCCGCTCGATCAACTCCCGTTACCAGATGGCGATACTCATCGCCGAGCAACTTGTGTGGATCGCCAGTGAGGTTTCATCGAAGGTCTATGTCATGAGTTCTGGCGAGCTCGGCGAGGAGCGCAAACGAGGAGAGTGGAGCGAGCGCGACCTCTCAGACGCTTACTTGGGTGGCGCCGGAGATTCCGGCGACCCGAGCCCAGGGTGAAGAGAAATCGATTGCTGGTGAGTCACGTGACAAGTAGACGACAAGAGTCGATGCGCAGATGAACGAAGCAATTCAAGTCCTCATCGGCGGCTTGTCATTGGGGGCCGTCTATTTCCTCTTGGGCGCTGGGATCAGCATCGTCTTCGGTCAGAGCCGCACAGTCAACTTTGCACACGGCCAATTCCTCGTGATAGCCGGATTCTCGGCGTGGGCAGCGAAGCGAAGTGGAGTCCCTCTTCTGGCAGCACTGCTGTTCGGCGTCGTTGTGGTGGGAGTCATCGCCTTCGTAGTGGAGCGTCTCTTGTTGCGCAGAGTCATCTCCAATCCGTTCACCGCATTCCTGGTTTCGCTCGGAATCTTCTTGATCCTCGAGCAGGCGGTGGTCAGCCTATGGGGGCCGGCGCCGGAGCAGATTGCCTCTCCAGTGAACGGCTCTTGGAGCGTCGGTGCGATCAGCATCCCGAAGACCACGCCGGTCATGATTGGGTCGGCACTCGTCATCGGTATCGGACTCGTCTTCATCATGCAGCGCAGCCGCATCGGTCGGATGATCAGGGCTTCAGCTGAAGATGCGTACGCCAGCAGGTACAACGGAATCAACGTCAGCCTCGTTCGCAGCTTTGCCTTCGTGGCGGGATCCGCCGTCGCTGGGCTGGCGGGAGTGCTGCTCGCGTTGGAGTATCCGATTGACCCAACGGCCGGCGTGACCTACCTCATCACCGGATTCGTCGTGGCGCTCATCGGTGGGCTTGGGTCGCTGAGCGGCGCAGCCATCGGCGGATTCGTTCTGGCGCTCTCCGAAACCATCGGTGAGGCGTACGGTGCCGGCGAGTGGGTTGCCGGCATCGGAATCGGGCTGCTCATCCTCGTCCTCATTATCCGCCCGACCGGATTGTTCACGACTTTCGGAGGCGCGATCAGTGAGGCCCAAGCGGAACTGACGGGCTCCATTCACCGGATCGGCGACAGCCGCCTACGGCGTTGGGGGCCGGTTGCGGGATTCGCTGTGATACTCGCTGTGTTGCCGCTGATCGGACTGGGCGCGTCCACCCTGAATACTCTTGAAGTCGCGCTGATATTCGCCATCGTGGCGTATTCGATTGCGCTGCTCTATCGGTTGACGGGCTTGTTGTCGTTTGGTTCGGGTCTCTCCATGGGGTTAGGCGCATTCTCGTGCGCCATTCTCGTCAGTTCCTGGGACTGGAACTTTTGGCTCTCGATTGTGGTCACGCTGGTTTTGTGCGGTGTGGTCGGAGCGTTGGTCGGATTGCTGCTCTCTCGAACCAGAGGCCTGTATTTCCTGATCATCACCTTTGCGTTGGCTGACGGAGCCGCCCTGGTCGAGCAGAACGCGGCGATCACCGGAGGATCGAGTGGACTGACTGTCACTTCGAACTTCGATTCAGTCTTCGGGATCACCTTCGGTAGCGGCGAATCGATCTACTACCTGAGCGCAGTCGTACTGGCGATCGTGACCCTGGCCATCTGGCTCATCACTCGATCGAACTTTGGACAGCGTGCGCAGGCCATCCGCGAGAACGAGAAGCTCGCAGCGTCGCTGGGCGTCGGCCCGGTGGGCTACATCGTGGTCGCATTCGCGTTGAGCTCCGTGATTGCCGGACTCGGGGGAATTCTCTACCTGTACCAAGATCTGGCAATCACTCCGGGACTCTTCACCGCGTTGGCCTTGGTGAGCTTGCCCCTGATGGTGATTCTGGGGGGTGTGCTTTCTCCGACGGGGCCACTCGTGGGGGCACTCGTGCTCTCTTTGGTCCCGCATTTCTTGAACTTCAACACCAACGCCGAGACCTATGTCTACGGAGCGATCATCATCGTCCTGATGCTGGGGGCCCAAAGCGGCCTCGTCCCTTATGTGGACGATCTCTGGCTGCGGTTGGCCGCAGCGGTTCGCCGACACCTCGGATCTGATCCCGAGGCTCCCGACGGACTTCTCGTGGCCACCGGCGAATTTGTCCCGCGAGACTTGTCGGTTCGAAAGTGATATAACCATTCGCATAGTAATAATTCGGCAGTGGGTACCTATGAGGGCAAGGAGTTGAGGCACATGGGAGACCAGCAGACGAACCCGAAGGAACTCGGGAGTCCCATCAGCACGAGCACGATCGATGGGCTGATCAGGAACCGACAGGTTGATCCCGAGGGACTGATCGGTGGCCCCTGGAACGGCAAGGTCTACTCCTACGTGCCGCCCGTGGAACTGGACATTGACCCCAGTGTCGAGCTTCACCGAGAATTTAACAAAGAGATCGATCCGGTGACCTACCAAGTTCTTCGGTCCAGGTTCTGGAACATGAACCTCGACCACTCCGACACCATCAAACGAGTCTCTGGTTCGCCGCTCATCGTGTATATGGATGACTTCAATACCTCGTTGTTGACCGAGGACGGCGACAACATCGTCTGCGGGCCCTCAGTTCAGTACTTCACGGGCCATGGCGACCTCGTCGTCAAGTGGACGCTGGAGAACCGGAGCGCCAACCCCGGGATCGAGGAGGGAGACGTCTTTCTCCAGAATGACCCGTACATCGGGACGCAGCACCAGATGGACACCGTCATCTATGAGCCACTCTTCTGGGAAGGAAAGCTCTTCTCGTGGATCCTGAGTTCTTGCCACATGGGAGACATCGGTGGTGTGGATCCAGGGAGTTTCTGTGCCGAAGCCCCCGACATGTTCCACGAGAGCACACCCGTCCCCCCCATAAAGCTGGTTCGCAAAGGTGTGACCCAGGTCGATGTCGCGGACATGTTCATTCGCAAGAGCCGGACGCCGGACATGGTCGCCCTGCAGATCCGGAGTCAACTTGCGGGACTGCGATTGACCAAAGAGCGCATGCTCGAACTCCTGCAGGAGCACGGGGCCGGAGTCATCAAAGGGACGATGCGGCGAATTATCCGGGACTGTTCTGAAGCAGTCTCTCGCCGCCTGCTTCGCATTCCGGACGGGGAATGGCAAGAGACCATTTTCGTCGGAAGTGCTGGGCCCAACGACCGCGACGTGCATCGCCTGGTGACCCGCGTCAAGAAGGAGGGTGACCGACTCATCTTCTCCAACGCAGGCAGCGACCCGCAATTCTTTGCCGCCAACGGAACGTTTTCTGCGTGGCGATCCGGAATCATCTGTGCAGGGTCGAACCTCTTGGCGTTCGATCAGTCCTATTGCCCTGCGGGCGTCGCTGATCACATGGAGTTCCAGCCAACGCCGGGCACAATGACCGTTGCGACCTATCCCGGAGCAGTGACCCCGCTCACGGCTTCGATCGTCAGTGTGTACCTGGCCAGCCAGGCCATCAGCAAGATGGTGCTTGCAGGACCAGCCGATGTGCGTGAGGTGGCGAACGCAACCGGGGGCATCTCTCTGCCGGGTTGGTGGGTCGCCAGCGGAACCGACCGTCACGGCAACTTCGTTGCTGACCTGACCGGCGACTCGCTGATGGGCTCGATTGGGGCGTTCCCGTACCGGGATGGTGTCGACACCGGTGGAGCGTGGTGGTGGCCTCGCAGCACGGCCGGCAACCTCGAAGAGTGGGAGGCCTCGCTGCCGATTCTCTACCTCTACCGACGCGAGCAGATTGACAGCGGTGGTGCTGGTCGTTGGCGGGGTGGTAATGGCCTTGAGAAGGCGATCATCATGCACAAGACGGACGATCTCAACGCCCAGATCATCGCGACAGACCCAGCGATCAACACCTCCCCAGGGCTCGCCGGTGGGATGCCCGGGCACCCGGGGAATCACATGATTGTGAGGGATTCGGCGATCCGAGAGGTAATGGCAAAGGGCCAGATCCCTACGAATAGGGAGGACCTCGAAGCCCTCGTTGGTGCGACTGAACGACTCTCACCAAAGACCAACCGACCCCTCTCGAGCGGTGATGTGTTTGCTTTGGAGTACACGGCCGGAGGTGGATTTGGAGATGCGTTGCACCGGGATCCGAGCCATGTGCAAGAGGACGTCGCTCGCCACCAGCTCACCAGGGATGCAGCCAAGTCGAAGTACGGAGTGGCGATCGCCTCGGATGGTCAAGTCGATTCGGCAGCGACGGAACGCCTGAGGGCTGATGAAAGAGCGCGCCGATTGGCCGACGCGATCGCTCCCATCTCGAACGGCCGGGGCACCTTCAGCCTGGAGGAGGTCCACCAGATCGGAGATTCGCTGGGCATCGCATTCTCCGCAAACGGTGATGCCTCTTGGGCTTGCGTGGATTGTGGCCATGATCTCGCTGCCGCCAAGGACAACTTCAAGCAAGGCGCAGCGCTCATCCAGGTCAATCCGAGCGCGGTCGATGCGATCATGTATCCGGACCCATCGGACTTCTCCGACGTGGACTTCGTGATGCGCCAGTTCCTTTGCCCGAACTGCGGCACCCTGCTCTCGGTTGAATGCTGTCGAGGCGACGATGAGCCGTCCTTCGAGTTCTCATTCACCGAGCGCGGTCTCGCATTCTTGGCCGCATCGACATGAGCTTCGCTTAGGTCGTTTTCGTCTATCGGCGATTCAACCGCAGCGGTGACTAGCTGGAGGATTTCGCGCCCACCAAAACCGGAGACGCATCGTGGGCCATAGAACGAAGGGACCAAACAGTGTCTGAACCAACCAAGGGACCCTCTGAGAGCTATGCAATTGGCGTAGACATCGGAGGGACATTCACCGACTGCGTAGTGATCACCCCTGACGGTTTGATCGTTGGCGCCAAGGCGCCCACGACACCGAATGACCGATCAGTTGGCTTCTTTGACTCGATCGAACGTGCTGCAGGAAAGATCGGCGTATCGATTGAGGAACTGCTGGGAAGCTGTGATCGGCTCGTTCATGGAACGACAACCGGCACGAATGCCATAGTTTCTCGAGATGGCGCCCGAACTGGCTTGATCACAACCGCTGGCCAGGGCGACATCATGTTCTTGATGCGTGGGGGAGGCCGGACCGCAGGACTCTCGCCGGACGAAGCGCTTCACGTCCCGTCGACTGACAAGCCAGATCCGCTGGTGCCGAAGCATCTGATCGCGGAAGTGCCCGAGCGGGTCGACGTCGACGGCGACGTCATCGTCGCTCTCGACGAGGAAGCAGTCAAAGTGGCTGTCCGACGGCTGGTTGAGGAGGAAGGCGCACAGTCGTTGGCCGTCAGCCTCATCTGGTCGGTGAAGAACCCCTCACACGAGCGTCGAATACGCGAAATCATCTCCGAAATAACCCCTGATGTGTTTGTCTCGTGTGCTTCGGATCTGGTCTCGCAGGTCGGAGAATACGAGCGCACAACCACGGCGGTGATGAATGCATATATCGGACCTCTGATGGTCCAATACATCGAAAGCATCGAGTCCGGGGCGGCAGCGAACGGCTTTGCCGGCCAAGTTCTCTTCGCACAATGTGCTGGTGGAGCGATCACCGGCGAAGAGGCCAGGCGGGCGCCGATTCGAACGGTCCAGTCCGGTCCGGTGGCAGGGATCGTGAGTTCCGAGCTGCTGGCGAGCCGCATTGGTATCGAGAATCTCTTGCTCGCAGATATGGGCGGAACGACATTCGATGTCAGTGTCGTGCATCATGGCCAGCCGTTGCGAAGAAATACGTCGATCTTCGAGCGATACGAGCTGGCTCTTCCAATGCTGGACGTCGAATCGATCGGAGCCGGTGGCGGCAGCATCGCGTGGATCGATGGTTCCGAGCGTCTAAACGTCGGCCCCAAGAGCGCAGGTGCGATGCCCGGACCTGCCTGTTATGGAAATGGAGGCACCGAGGCGACCGTCACCGACGCCGACATCGTCCTGGGCGTGCTCGATCCGAAGACATTCTTGAACGGCCGAATGCAGTTGCAGCCGTCACTGTCGGCCGATTCCATTCAAGCTCTCGCAGACAGGCTAGGGCTGGGTCTGTACGAGACGGCAGCTGGCATCAACCGAATTGTCGACTCCAAGATGGCGGATCTGATCAGACGTATGAGCGTTCTTCGCGGTCTTGACCCTCGTAAGTTCGCGCTGTTCGCCTTCGGGGGAGGCGGACCAGTTCATGCGACTGCCGTCGCCAGAGAGGCCGGCATCAAGAAAGTCGTCGTGCCGCTGCCCTATGTTGCCGCACTCTGGTCAGCCCTCGGTGCAGCGGTATCGGATGTGTCCCACATCTACCAAGAACCGAAGTCGTTCCGATTCCCGGTCTCTGCTGGGCCGATCAACGACATCTTTGAGCGGTTGGAGACATTGGCGCATGACACTCTCGCCGATGAAGGACTTCTGGAGCTATCCCCCAGAGTCAGTCGTTCGGTGCGCATGAAGTACGCCATGCAGGTGCACGACGTTGAGGTGCCGGTGGGAGCTGGCGCTCTCAACGATCCAGACATGGACACCATCGACGCCGATTTCGGGATCAAGTATGAGGCGCTGTATGGCGAGGGTTCTGGATATCGCGAAGGTGGGATTGAAATCACCGGCTTTCAGGTTCGAGTCGATTGCGTGACCGAGAAGCCTCCTTTCGCGCACAGGTCAGCTTCCGAGGATGGGGGAGTGACGCGTGATGTGCGGCCGGTCTATTGGTCGGAGCTGGGTGAATTGGTCGATACTCCTGTGCTCCGGCTGGACCGAAGCACGTTTAACGACTCGACGCCAGGGCCAGCCCTCATTGAGCTGCCCGACACCGTCGTGGTGGTGCGCCCGCGCCAGACAGCTCAGTTCGACGACATAGGGAACCTCATTATCGACACGGGGGTTTGAGGGGATCTGCCTACCGCCGGTAACGCCCTTGCTTTGAGCAGTCCGTGGCCGCAACAAACCCTTCGGCCTCAACGATGGGCCGCCTGATCGAGAAACGGTGGGACGAGAACTCGAGAGGTGGCGAAGTTCGGCCCCCTTGCTTAACGACGTGTGGGGCTCCGACGTCGATACCACCCACCAGCTCTGGAGACGACTTCCCAGGACACCTTGGGATCGACCATGGGGTCTCAGTGTGGTCACACTGACTCATCGAGCGCTCGTGGGCCTGCAGGCCGAGATTCGCCGGCCGATGGGTCCCAACGAGGCAAGCGGGGCGATTGAACGGTTCGGCGGACTGTGATCGCGCTCGCGGCCACTTTTGGGCTTCCCGATCTGTCAGCAACCTGCGTTGCGAAATTCCTCGGAAATTCCTGCTTCTCGATGGACGGAAGCAATCAAGTGGAATAGTATGCATGATTACT
>PLSY01000264.1 GCA_003164275.1 Acidimicrobiaceae bacterium
AGAGCTGTACCGGGCCACCCGTGCAGAAACACAGCGACCATCAGGCACCGGGCGGGATCCGTCGGGGTACCATGTTTCGTGGACGGTGAAGAAACACCTGGTCCGGAGCATGATCCGGACCAGGAGCCCGTACCGCAGGAGGGGGCGTCTGACGAGAGCGCACCGCCCGAGCAGTCGCCGGCCATCAACGCCAGCAAACGCCAGATCTTCCGCAACATGGTGTCGTCCTACGCCAACTTGATCGTTGGGATGGCCATGGGCCTGATCCTCACACGGGTCCTGCTCCACCACCTCGGCGCCGGCGGCTACGGACTCTGGATCGTGCTGGTGGCCATCGTCGGCTACATCGGGCTGCTCGACGTCGGAGTGGCCACCGCAGTCGTCCAGAAGATCGCCCGTCTGATGGCTGACGACCAGAGCCAGGGCATCGCCGACGTGATCCGGACGGCCTGGGTGTTCTTCGCCTTCTCCGGAACGTTGGCCGTCCTCGTGACGGTCGTGTTGGCCCCGTTCCTGTCGTCCATCCTTCATCTGGGAGACATCAATCCAACGGTGGCCGGCATCACCCTCATCCTCCTCGGGGTCATGACGGCCTTGCTCTTTCTCGCCTCCGTGCCCAACTCGGTGCTGTTCGGCTCGGGTCGTTCGGATCGTGTGGCGCAGATCGGCGTGATCGGACTCTTCATCACCCAGCTTGGCCAGATCGTGGCCGTCATCCTCGGGGCGGGCCTCATCGGACTGGGCGCCGTCGTCTTGGTCGGGGTCGGGACCGGACTGGTGCTGGCGGCCATCATGGTGCGTCGGATCACCGGAGCGTCCATTCGGAATGGGCACTTCGACCGAGCACTCCTCGTCGAACTCCTTCGGTTCGGGGGCCGCCAGTTTTTCGTCGCATTGGGCGGAACCGTGGCCTACAACCTCGATGCGGTCATCATCGGCCTGATACTTCCCGTGGCCCAGGTGGCTCCCTACGACATAGCCCTCGGCACAGCCAACCTGACCAGAAGCTTGAGCACCCAGGGGACTGACCTCTTGCTTCCCACCTACTCCCACTTCGACGCGAAGGGGGACAGCGACGCACAGTCATGGTTCTTCACCCGGTCGGTAATGGGTGGCCTGGCGATCTCGCTGCCCGTGGTAATCGCTGTCGCCGCCTTTGGCGATCCGATTCTCCAATTCTGGCTGGGGACCGTGCCGCCGAAGACCTACGAGATCGTCATCGCCTTGGGCATCATGATGACGCTGCAGCTACCGGGTCACCAGTGCTTCATCTTTCTGACCGGCATCGGTCGCAACAAGCTCTTAGCCCAACTGGCCATCAGCGGTGCCATCGTCAATCTGGCCGGCAGCATCGGGGCCACGTTCTGGCTCGGCCCGATAGGCCCAGCCATCGGATCCCTTCCGGTCGTCTTGGTCCTGGACTTCATCCTGCTCCCGGTAATCGTCTGTCGCTGCCTCGGCATACGCGTCCGCGAGTACGCGAGGACAGCTCTGTTGCCAGTGGTCCCGGGAGGAGTCGTGGCCGCAGGGATTGCGTTGTTGCTAATCAACTTCCGTCCCGAACACACCGGTCTGGCAGCCATCATCGGAGCGGTGATCGTCGTGATCGCGTCGTGGATCGTGCTGGTCGTCGTCGTCGCCATTCTCGAACCGGCGTTCCGACGTTCGGTGTTGGCGCGACTGCGCCGTCGCTGATCTCGGAGCAGTCGTCGGTTACTGGCCGGACGCCTGGCCCTCGATGACCCGGACACTCACCCGCTCGAGCACTTGGCGATCGGTGAGCCGGAATGTCCGTTGCGCTGCCTTTCTCGACCGGAGCGCCCTCGGCAGCCGGCCGACAGCGGAGACGAACCCCTCCAAGGTGCCACGATCCCAGCGCAGGAGGGCGACGAACAATCTGGGCAAGATCCAGATCACGTGGTCGATGAGCAGGCGCGGGTCGGTTACGTCTTTCCAGACCATCAGAAGTTCGTTCTGGCGGACGAACGAACGCAACTGGACGGCAGTGAACACCCGGCGACTCGTCTTGCCGCCTAGATGGTGACAGACCGAATCCGGCGCGTAGACGATCCGATAGCCGCTCTTCCACGCCCGATAGGAGAGCTCGATGTCCTCGTGGTACATCGGCCACAGCAGTTCGTCGATCGAGCCGATCTCTTCGAGGAGGTCCCGTCGGAAAAACGATTGGCCACCGACTGCGAAGAAGCAGTCGGTGGTTCGAGGCGTGTGCTTGAGGGGTTGGTAGAACAAGAGTCCGTGGGACCAGAACCCGGCGGTGCGAGTGCCCTGCTCTGCCCCTCGAGGGTCGAGGACACGCGAGCACACCGCGAAGATGTCGTCTTCGACGAAGCAGTCCAGTGCCCGTTCGACAAAGTTGGGCTCAACGACCATGTCGTTGTTGCAAAAGGCCACATAGCGGCCTCGAGCGACTGCCAGACCGGCATTGAGCGAGAAGATGTAGCGGTTTTCCGGCAGGCGGACCAGCCGCACGGTGGGAAACGCCTCCGCCACTGCGTCGGCGCTCCCATCCGACGAGCCGTTGTCCACGACGATGATCTCATCCTCCGGACCGATGGCCGCCAGCATGCTCCTCACGCAGTCCACCACCAGATCCCGCTCGTCGTAGTTCAACACGACAAGCGAGCAGCGGAGTGTGCCGACCTCGTCGCTCGGCTCAGCGGTCGATTCCGATTCTGGGCCCCTCGGCGAACTGTTCACTCCAAGCCCTTCTTCCGCGTCGTCCGTGCAGTGTCACTGACGCCGCCGCACCTATCGGTTCGTTCGGTGAGGTACGGGCCGTGGTTGCCAGTCATCTCACCATGAGCCTGGTCGTGGTGGTGATGGTGATGGTGATGGTCATAGCCGGATCGACGATAGCGCGCCCTTTGGGCCACCCCGACCAGGAAAACCGACCGCAATCATTGTCGGCGACGGATGGCATACGACGCGTTCGCCGCGACATCTCGTCTGATTCATTGAGCTAAGTTGCCCGCTGATGCCGAGTCCCGATTCATTCGACATCATCTGCTGCTCGCTCGAGCCGTGGGACCAAGTGTGGCGCCGAAACCAGCTGATGGCGACGGAGATGCTGAAGCTCCGGCCGAACCTGAGGCTGTTGTTCGTGGAGGTTCCGGTGGATGTGGCCTGGGCGCTTCGCAACGGCAAGCTGCCAAGAATGTCGCTTCGTAGGCCTGTCGGGGACACCGGCCGGCTGTGGGCCACTGCCCCTCGCAAGTGGCTACCTCGGAAGCTCTGGCCCTTCGTCGACGAGTCACTTGGCCGACAGGTCATGGCCGCCGCCGCCGAGTTGAAGATGAGCCGTCCCGTCCTTTGGGTCAATGACAACGCCTACGCCCCGCTTCTCAAGAAGACGGGATGGCCGAGCGTCTACGACGTCACGGACGATTGGACGCTGGTCAAAGGTTCGCCGCGGATGGAGGCACGTCAACGCCACGACGACGCGCAGATGCTGGAGGACGCCGACGAGGTCGTCGTGTGTTCCCCGGCGCTGGTGGCAACCCGGGGTCGCAACCGCCATGTCCATCTGATCACGAACGGGGTGGACGTCGACCACCTCCGGTCGCCGGCCGCTCGGCCCGCCGATCTCCCGCCCGGCCAGATCGTGTTGTACCAGGGGACGCTCACTGCCGGCCGATTGGATATCCAGCTCTGCGCCGACCTGGCCCGGAAGATCGCCCCGCGCTCCACCTTGGTGTTTGTCGGGCCGAACAGCCTGGACAAAGTGAGTGAGCAGACGGTCATCGACGCCGGTGCGGTAATTCTGGGCAGTCGCCCGTATTCAGACCTACCGGCCTACCTTCAGTTCGCCGACGTTCTCGTCGTCCCCCACCAGGTCTCGCCGTTCACGGAAAGCCTCGACCCGATCAAGGCGCGCGAGTTCCTGGCGGTGGGACGCCCGGTGGTCGCAACACCGGTCGCCGGATTTCGCGACCTCGGCCCGCCGGTAGTTGTGGCTTCATCAGAGAACTTCGTGGATCAAGTGGCGCAGATCCTGGCTCGCCCCGCCCTGCCGGCAGGCCCGGGACCGCTTCTGACTTCGTTGACGACGTGGTCGAACCAGGCTGCAGAGTTCTTGGCGGTCCTCGACGCCGCGACCGCGAAGGCCGCGGGCCGAGCGGGACCCACCTCGGACTAAGCCGTCGTCGCCGTTTCGGCCGCGGCTGTTTCGTGGGCCGCTGATGAGAAACGGGCATCGACGTGCTCAGAGAGCACCTGAATCAACAGTTCCCGCTGGTCCAACACCCAGGCCGCATGCATCAGCTCGTCGAGGACAACCAGTTTGAACCCGGCTGAGTGGCCGAGCAGTTCCAGACGTCGATCCGCTCCGAGCAGCATGGGAGTGAGGTCGCTCGGCCCGGCCACGAGGAGCATGTCGACGCCTGATGCGACGATGTGCTCCAGCGTCTCGATTGCAGTTCGGTCCAGTAGGAACCTATTCACGAGTGACCACACCTGGTTCGGAATCCCGGGGCGCCGAGTGGCAAAGGCCACCGGCCATGTGCCATTGACGAGAGCCATGTTCCACCGCTCGGCTTCGTCCTGCGCCATACGGCGTGTGGCCCAGGTCAGCGGACGCCGTGCCAAGGACCGAACCCATGGCTTGGTCATCTGGCGTGCCCGTCGATCGTGGCTGCCCTCGGGCTCCGGCGGCGTAAAGCCGAATGTGGGATTGATCACACAGACGCCCCTCGGCGGGTGGCCGAGGGCCTGCTCAAGCACCTCGTAGCCGCCCGAGCAAAAGCCGATGAGCACGACATCGGACGGATCCGCTGGCGAGATGGCCCGTACGGCGTCCCACACGTCCTCGAATGCCTCCGGTGCACGCCCGACATGTCCCCGCTGTCCCAGCCGGGTGCCGCTGTCTCCATTGCCGCTGAGATCGAATCGGAGAACCCGGAAGCCCAAGCCGGTGAGGTGCCTGCTCAGATCGACCCAGATCCGGGCCTGGCCGATGTGGTGGGTGTTCCCCTCGTCGACCAGGACGATGGTGGGATTGCCGCTCGAGTCGACGCTCTCGGTGACGATACCGAAGAGTCCGAGCGGTCCGAGGCGCACCGTGTGCTCTCGAATGCTCGCTCCGCTCGGTGTCGAACCGACAACAGCTGCACCCGTGTTGGCCTCGGGGACCATCACGGGGACGGGTGCGCCCGACAGGGAGCGGGTCATCCAGGCGGCCACCCGTTCGATGGTGTCCGCCGGTGGGAGCTGCATCTTCGAGTCGAGGAGCTCCACCTGCCCGGTCGCTTCCTCCCAATCGACGGACTGACCGTCAAGGCGGCGGTTCAGGCTCTGAGGAGGGGAGGTGTCCGGTGGTACCAGCACCAGTATCCGCTTGGCCAGCGGGCCCTCCATCCGTGCGATGTCGAGCGTCGAGAATTCGGCCACGGTCTCTGGAGAGAAGTAGATGCCGGGAGCTTCGATCGCCCCTTCAGGGGTTGCCTCGCCCCCTCCACTGACCTGGCGCAAGAGGCGCTGCTGACGCAGATAGGACTTTCCTGAGAGGCAGGGGTCCCAAAGCGCCAGGGCGTCCACTCCACCCCGACGAGCCGCTTCGCTGGCGGCAAACAGGCCTCCCATGCGAACTCCGACCAGACCGATGGCCTCTACCCCTGTTGACAACAGAAACTCCGTGGCCTCCCGCACACTGGCGAGCCAGGACTCGAGGCGATCGGGGTCCAACTCACCGCCGGCGGAGTCACCCGTGCCGTCGTAGTCGAAGCGGAGGACGGCCAGCCCGAGATCGGCGAGCTGGTCGGCGAGGAGCCGGTAGGTGTAGTAGACGCACGTGGCTTCGATCCCCAAGGGCTGGCACAGGACAACTCCGCCGTGGGCCAACTTTCCCTCGGGGAGGTGGAGCCAACCGAACAAAGGCCGCTCACTCGGGCCGAACCACAGCGGGGTCGGGTCTCCTCTCGCGCCTTCTCGATGATCTGCCACTGCCCCTGACACCTCTCTCGTTGACGTCTCGGTCGATCCGGCGGACTGACGCGTCGTCAACCTTCACCGAGACCGCATCGCCCGCCTTTGACCTGCAGGATTACGCGAACTCGTGACGAGGAACCCCATGGATTACCCAGGGGAAGCCTACCAACGGGTAGGCATTTTGCGATAGCCGGAATCTCGGCCCCGACCAGTCGGGGCCCCAATGGTTACGCTGCGGCCGCCGCATGCAGCTTTGGCATGGTGGCCGGTACATTGGATTCGGTGACTCTCGATTCGACGCGTCGCCCGCAGGCGCAGAGCACGGCGACTCCGACGGATACCGATGCCAGAGCTCGGAACTCGACCAGGCCGAAGGTCACGGACACGTTGACGCTCGGCTGTGGCCTACTCGTCATCGCGGCCATCGGAGGGCTCTACTTCGCCCTGAGGCCGAGATCGCAGTGGCTCGATCACTGGATCGGAACTGTGATTCCACTCAGCCGCAGCAGCTGGCTGACGGGTGTGACCTGGTTGCGGTATCCACCGGTCATCGTGGTGGGATCAGCGCTGTGCGCCGTGCTCTGCGTCCGACGCGACCGGTTGCGCGCCTGTGCCTGTCTGGTGGCTCCTCCACTGGCCCTCATACTGTGCGAACTTGTGGCCAAGCCCCTCGTCGGTCGGACGCTCGGGGGCTCGCTTTCGTACCCGTCAGGCTCGACGGTCGGGGCTGCGGCTCTCGCCACTGCCGTGGTGCTGGCCGCGCCGCCGGGCTGGCGATTGGTCAGCGCGATGGTGGCCGGGGTCTATGCCGTCTGGATGGCCTTTGCCGTGGTGTCGCTCCAGTGGCACTACCCGACGGACGCGTTGGGTGGCCTGGCCTTCGGCGCTGGGGTGGTGCTGGCCGTCGATGGGCTTCTCCATCATGTATTCGGTCGGAAGCCCGGCTGGAGCCGGCGCTCTGTCGACTGAGACCGATGGCGCGCAGGTCAACTAGGGGGCTCTTGCCCCCTGTGATTGGGCGCTACCAGGTCCTCACGACGGTCCCGAGGGGTCCGGTGCAGGCGGGAGTCGAATGATGGCCACCGTCTTGGTCGGGCTGTCCGGGTCAAACCTGAGCTCGATCGGTCGCTCTGAATCGTCTGGTTCGTCATTGGCCTCGATGACGAAGGCCGGCTGTTTGCGGGGGACCTCGAGGGCCTGCTGGAGCCCGATGGTGATGCCAGTGAGGATTGCGCCGGTCGTCGACCGTTTCATCCAGTTGCTGAACCGGAGCGGATCTCTTCCCTCGAAGGACCCGTCTCCGTCCGTGCTCTCCATGGCGTCGGTGCTCGGATCAACGCCTGGGGCCGCGATCTCACCCTCGCCCAATCCGACATCCGATACGGGCCCCAGATGAGATTCCGAGTTTTCTGGCGGTGGCCTGTGGCCGACCGGATCGGCCGCCGGATTGGTGTCCACGACTTCCACGGTAGTGGGCGGCTCCAGATCCGAATCCTGTGCCGATTCGGCGGCGGCACGGCTCGGCCGACATTGCCTTAGGATCACCGGTGTGCTCGACCCCTTCCACCCACCTGTCGAGGAGTACCTCGAGACCATCTTCGCCTTGGAGGAAGAGGGAATCCCTGTCATCCAGGCTCGCCTGGCCGAGCGCCTGAACAAAGCCGCCCCGTCGGTTTCGGAGATGCTCGATCGACTGGAAGCCGACGACCTCATCATTCGCACCTCCAGGCGGATTGCCATGACCCCCAAGGGATCGAGCCTGGCCAAAGGAGTGGTCCGCAAGCACCGTCTGGCTGAGAGGCTCCTCGTAGACATCATCGGTCTCGACTGGGACAAGGCCCATGTCGAAGCCGGACGATGGGAGCACGTCATCTCCGACGACGTCGAGGCTCGGCTGGTCATCCTGCTCGACAATCCGACCACCTGTCCCCACGGCAATCCCATTCCCGGAGTCGAGCCCGTCGGACCCGAGCAGCGAAGCCTGTCCGATGCCAAGCCGGGTGATCGCATCCGCCTGGAGCGCATCACCGAGAGCGTGGAGCACGACTCGGCTTCGCTGACCTACCTGGGCGACCACGGGCTGACGCCGGGTGCGACGGCCACAATCCAGGCCAAGGCGCCAGATGGGACCCTGACCCTGGTAGTGGGTGGGGCGACGATCGCCCTCGGGCCGGCCATGACCAATCGGATGTACGTCGCCTCGGCCTGAATCCAGTTTGGTTCAGCACTCACTAGAGTGGAGTGCTAACACGAGAGCCGGCTGCTCCGGTAGCCGGAAGGGTTGACTGACCACGAGATTCCATGCCCACGACCGACAACAGCCGCACTGAGCCCACCCAAGGTCCTTCCGCGCTCGATGCCCGGAAAGCGGCCATCTTGAACGCGGTGGTCACCGAGTACATCGGCTCGGCCCAACCCGTCGGCTCTCAGTACGTCATCGATGCGCCCGGAGTGAATGTCTCCTCGGCCACGGTCCGGTCGGACATGGCCGCTTTGGAGCGTGAGGGCTTCCTTGCCCAGCCCCACACCAGTGCCGGACGAATCCCGACCGACAAGGGCTACCGGTTCTTCGTCGACCACCTGGCCGGGCCCGGGTCTCTCGACCCGGTCGGGCGCCAGCAGGTCCGCCAGTTCTTCGACCATGCCCACGGCGAGATCGAGCTGATGCTCGAGCAGACCTCGGGACTGCTCGCAGACTTGACCGACTGCACGGCGATGGTTGTCGGGCCTTCCCATGACTCGGCCGTGGTGCGTTCGGTCCAGCTCGTCGGACTGGGCTCGCGGCTCGCATTGTTGGTGGTGGTGCTGGCCGACGGTGCCGTCCAGAAGCAGTCGATCGAGTTCGAAGAAGAGGTGTCTGAGGCGCGTCTGTCAGACGCCGCCCAGATGCTTGCCTCTCACTCTCTCGGGGTGTCCTTGACCGAGGTCCCGTCGGAGGTGCAGACGACCGGGGACGCGGCGACTGATGCTGTCGTCTCTGTCGGGCTCTCGGGGTTGCGTGGCCTCGGGAGGTCCGACGGCGGCGATCAGCTCTTTGTCGGCGGATCGTCCCGGATGGCTGCGGCCTTCGACGCCGTGGACACCGTCCGGTCGGTGCTTACCATCCTGGAGCAACAGCTGGTTGTGGTCACCCTCTTGCGGGATATCCTCGACACCGGACTTTCTGTGGCGATCGGCGCCGAGCATGGCGTCGAGCCCCTGGCCTCTTGCGCCATCGTGGTGATGCCCGTATCGGTCGATGGCGTGGAGGCCGGAACGATCGGGCTTCTCGGCCCGACCAGAATGAACTACCCGCTGGCCCTGGCCGCGGCCCGAGTGGTCGGAGACCGTCTCGGTGAGCGTCTGAGCGACGCGGGGCGATGAAGGACTGGAGGCCTGGCTCGTGACCAACGCTGATCTCTATGAGGTGCTGGGGGTCGGGAGGGACGCGTCCGACGAAGACCTGAAGCGGGCCTATCGGGCGAAGGCCCGCGAGTCCCATCCTGATGCCAACCACGGTGACGCCGACAACGGAGACCGTTTCAAAGAGGTCAGCCTGGCCTACGAGGTTCTAAAGGATCCAGAGCGCCGGGCCCGCTATGACCGCTACGGCTCCGAGGGCGTGTTCGGGCCAGCGGCTGGCGGTGCCTCTCCGGGAGATCCGTTCGGCGGTGGGCTGGGCGACCTGTTCGACGCCTTCTTCAACGGCATGGGCGGCGCGGCCGGAGGGGGCAGGACCCGCCGGGCCGGGCCGACGCCAGGGCCGGACGCGGAGATGGTGTTGCGGCTCTCCTTCAGAGAGGCCATCTTCGGGGTCCAACAAGAGGTCGAGGTGCAGACGTCCGTCCACTGCGGCACCTGTGAAGGGACAGGGGCGCAGCCGGGAACCTCCGCCGTGCGCTGCTCGGAGTGCCAAGGGGCGGGCGAACTCCGTCGGGTACGGCAGTCGATCCTCGGACAGGTGATCACCGCCGTGCCATGCAACCGATGCCAGGGCACCGGTCAGTCCATCGAGAGCCCATGTGTGGACTGCGGCGGTGAAGGCCGAAGGAACGAGCGCCGCACGCTCACAGTCGACATCCCCGCCGGGGTCGACGAGGGATCGACGCTGAGACTGGCCGGACACGGCCCGGCCGGATTCCGAGGTGGCGCCAACGGGGCGCTGTTCGTGCACATCTCCGTGACCCCCGACGAGACCTTCGAGCGCTCAGGCGTCGACCTGCATGCGTCGGTCTCGATTCCGCTGACCATGGCCGCTCTCGGAGGAAGCATCGAGTTCGACACGTTGGATGACACCCGCGAGCTCGCCATCGCCGTCGGAACCCAGACGGGAACGGTCCTCCAACTGAAGCAGTTGGGCGTGCCCAAGCTGCGGGGTCGTGGCCGGGGTGACCTCTTCGTGCATCTCAGTGTGGAGACGCCCACCGACCTTGACGACCGCCAAAAGGAGCTTCTCTTCTCGTTGGCCGAGGCCCGAAGAGAAGAGCTCGGAAACGTCCCCCACAGCGAGGGGATCCTCTCCAAGCTGCGGTCGGCCCTCAGCTGAGTCCGATGGGGAGCCCCCCCGTCGGCCCCGACCGACCTCGGGCTGTCAATCCACAGTTGATGGAGGCCGTGGCGATGGTCTTCGTGGATCAACCGGACTCGCCGGTGCTCGGCTCAGCCGACATCCACCACCTGGTCGACGTCTTGCGCCTCCGACCCGGAGAACTGGTCATCTCCTGCGATGGAGCGGGGTCGTGGGTGCCGTGTCGAATGGCTGCGGCCGGCACGCCCCGGGGGTCCAAGGGCCTCGATGCCGGATCCGTATTGGAGGCCGACGGAAACATGTCAGTCGAGCCCATGCCGACACCAGGCATCACCGTTGCCTTCGCCCCGACCAAGGGCGACCGACCGGAATGGGTCGTACAGAAGCTGACCGAGCTGGGGGTCGACCGAATCGTGCCCATCCACGCCGCCCGGTCAGTGGTGCGCTGGAAAGGGGACCGGGCCGACCGAGCCATGGAGAAGCTGGCTCGGGTGGTGCGCGAGGCGTCAGCGCAGTGCCGGCGCACCCACCTGCCCCAAGTCGGCCCGATCGTCTCGTTGGACGAGTTGGAGTCCGCGCTCGGCGCTCGTCCGTTGCTCGCCCACCCCGGGGGAGGCTTCCCGTCCCTCGCCCACCCGGTCGTGGCCATCGGCCCCGAGGGGGGATGGAGCGACGAGGAGCTGGCCGAGTTCGGCCCCGGGGTTGGTCTCGGGCCGAGCATTCTGCGGGCCGAGACAGCCGCGGTGGCCGCCGCCACCCTCCTCTGCGGGCTTCGGGGCGGTGTTGTCGGAACTCTTGCGTAACCACGCTCCGTGAGCGAAACTACACTCTGTGGCAGGTCCTCCAGGTGGGGACCGACGAGTGCAGACAGTTTGTGGAGTAGGCACGCGCGCTTTAACCGAGTAGCAATCGGAGCCAAGAGGCTCGGGTTTCCGTCAGCGGAGGTGCAGATGGCAGTGATCGACAAGAGTGCCGACGTACTCGACGAGGACGAGCAGGAAGAGGCGGCCCGGATCGCCTACGCCCGTGCCGTTGGGGCCCGTCTTCGCACCATGCGCAAGCAGATGCGCCTGTCGCTGCAGGCTGTCGAGGCCATGTCGGAGCAAGAATTCAAGGCTTCGGTCCTCGGAGCCTACGAGCGGGGGGAGCGTGCCATCTCGGTTCCCCGGCTCCAGCGCCTGGCCAAGCTCTATGACGTCCCGGTCGACCAACTGCTGCCCCCCGACGGGGCCAACATGACCCGATGGGGCTCATCGGGGTCCTCGGACGACGTCGTGCCACTCAGCTCCCGTCGTGCCATCCAGGCCAGTGCCGGCAACGACAAGGTGGCCATCGATCTCACCAAGCTCCACACCGTGAGTGGTCCCGAGCGGGACCTCCTCCGGCGGTTCCTCAGTATGATCCAGGTGCATCGACAGGACTTCAACGGTCGCATGATCACCATTCGGGCAGAGGACCTGCGGGCCATCGCCTGCCTCTTTGGGGTCACCCCCGACAGCATGGGCTCGCGGTTGGACGAGCTCGGCCTGCTCGTACACGTTTGATGGCCGCCGTGACTGATCAGATCCACTGGCTGAGTACGAAAGAAGCTGCCGAGCGGCTCGGCATCACCCTTCGTAGCCTGTACCGCTTCATCGACGAGGGCGACCTGGTGGCCTACAAGTTCGGTCGGGTCATCCGCATCCAAGAAGAGGACGTCGACCACTTCATCGAGGCCAGCCGCATCTCACCGGGGAGCCTCGAGCACCTCTATCCCGAGGTGAAGGGCAACGCCGGGCCCAACGGAAACGGGCGCCTCGCTGCCGATGCGGACGGCGTGACCGCCTCGGGCGGGGCGTGACGGACAATGGCTGACTGTCTGTTCTGTGGCATCGTCGCCGGCGACGTCCCGGCCGATGTCGTCCGGAGTGACGAGTTGACCGTGGCCTTTCGGGACATCAACCCGAACGCGCCGGTCCACGTCCTCGTGGTGCCGAAGAAGCACATCGTCAACGCCGGCCAGGTGACGGCCGATGACGCAGCCGACGTGGCCGCCATGCTCGTGGCGGCGAAGGCCGTTGCCGACGCTGAGGGCATCGGCGGCGAGGACCGGGGCTACCGGCTGGTCTTCAATGTCGGTTCCGATGCATTGAACTCGGTCCCGCATCTGCACCTCCACATGCTCGGCGGCCGGAGCTTCGACTGGCCACCGGGCTGAGCGAGCGTCGTCCCACCACCAAACCGGGATCGAGACGCCCAGGCCACTGGTACAGTCGGGTCTAGAGCTCACGTGGCAGGTACTCAGGTCAAAATTCTCGTTCCCGGCAACCATCTCATGGCTGGCCTGCTCGGCCAACGTGACGAGTTGCTGCGTTTGATCGAGCGAACTTTCGACGGCGCAACCATCGCCGTGCGGGGCAACGAGATCACCATCGAAGGTGATCGAGCCGAGCGGGTCGGCGCCCTGTTCGAGGAGCTGATCATCCTCCTCGAGTCGGGCCATGGGTTGGACGCCGTCCAGGTCAACCGGACCATCGACATGATGGGCGACAACATCCGGCCTTCGGAGGTGCTCACCTCTGAGCTGGTGCGGTCCTCCCGGGGCAAGGCCATCCGTCCGAAGACCAGTGGCCAAAAGCAGTATGCCGACGCCATCGCCTCCAACACCGTCACCTTCGGCATCGGCCCGGCGGGAACGGGCAAGTCCTATCTGGCCGTGGCCCTCGCCGTCCAGGCCCTCCAGGCCCGTCAGGTGAGCCGGATCATCCTCACTCGGCCCGCCGTCGAGGCCGGTGAGCGTCTCGG
>PLSY01000270.1 GCA_003164275.1 Acidimicrobiaceae bacterium
TGACGCTCGAGCCCTGCGTCATGTGCGCCGGCGCACTCCTGAACGCCCGGGTGCGCCGCGTGGTCATCGGCGCCCTCGACGAGAAGGCCGGAGCCGTGGGGTCTCGCTACAACGTTCTGAGCGACCCGCGACTGCTGCACGAGGCCCAGGTGGTCTACGACGTCCTGGCCGAGGAATCGGCTGCGCTACTCGGCGACTTCTTCTCGACGCGCCGTTCGTAGGAAGTCACCACGTGGGGCGAGGGACGTGCCTCGGCGTAGTCGTCGCGGTGAGTCGCGAACGCTCCTACGAGTCGCGCCGGATCATCAAGAGACACCCGCCCGAGAGCAGCACCAGTGCGTAGACCGCCAGGATGATGAGACCCACCAGGGGACTGAAGACGGGCGTGCCCTGCAGCCTCGGAGGAGGACCGATCGAGAAGACGGTCGCACCGATGTTGAGCGGCAGGTAACGGCTGACCGCGTTGACGATGAACGTCGGCATCGCGGAGATGATGAGCGTGAGGATGAGCAACGCCCCGGCGAACGTGGCGATCGAACCCGCGGAGTTGCGCAGGATCGACGCGATCCCCAGGCCGATGAGGCCGAGCAGCGCGATGTAGATGCCGCTCTCCACCAGCACCCGAACGACGCCCGGATCACCGATCGAGACCTGGGAGGGTGATCCGGAAAGCATCGAGCTGCCGATGAAGAACGCGACGAACGCGAGGATCTCGCCCACGACCAGACCCACGCCGCCCATGACGATGGCCTTCGCACCGACGACGACGGGCCGACGGGGCATGGCCGACAACGTCGAACGTATCTGGCCGGTACCGTACTCGGCACTGAGAAACAACACGCCAAGCACGCCGATGGCGAACTGACTGAGGTTAAAACCCACCAGGATCCTGCGAATGGGGTCGGTGGTGAAGCCCGGTTGCGTGCGCAACGCGTGCGTCGAGAGCACGCCGAGTCCGATCGTCGCCACGACGAGCGCGAAGAGGCTCCAGGGTGTCGAGCGCACCGACCAGAATTTCGTCCACTCCGCCCGCACCGCGTGACGCAGACCGGCGCGTCCAGAGGGCGCGTCCACGCTGAAGACAGCCTCCGTCGGGGGAGTCGTCACTTCGCACCTCGGTACTCGACGGCGTCGCTGGTCATCTCCATGAAGGCGTCCTCCAGGGAAGCCTGCGCGGTCAACTCATAGACGGCGATTCTCTTGGAGAGCGCGAGGTCCCCGATGGCCTTGGCGTCCATGCCCGTGATGATCAACGTGCCGTCGTTGTTGGCGCTTGTCGCTCCGCCGGAACTCTCGACGGCCGTGATGAACGGCTCCGGCGACGCGACTCGCACGCGAAACGACTGGGTGGAACTGCGAGCCACGAAGTCCGCCACCGCCATCTCGGCGATCAGTCGGCCCTTGCCGATGACCACCAGCTGGTCGGCCGTCAGGGCCATCTCCGCCATCAGGTGACTCGAGATGAAGACGGTGCGGCCTTCGCTCGCGAGTGACTTGCACAGCGTTCGCATCCATCGGATGCCCTCGGGGTCGAGACCGTTTACCGGCTCGTCCAAGAGGACGACCGCGGGATCGCCCAGCAACGCGGCGGCGATCCCCAGGCGCTGGCCCATACCGAGGGAGAACTTGCCGACCCGCTTGTTCGCCACGTCAGTGAGGCCGACCAAGTCGAGCACCTCGTCGACACGACCCTTCCTGATGGCGTTGTACTGGGCGAGTGACCACAGGTGCAAGCGCGCGGAGCGGCCCGGGTGAATGGCATTGGCTTCGAGCAGTCCGCCCACCTCACGCAGCGGCCAGCGCAGATCGCGGTAGTTCTTGCCATCGATGGTGACCGAGCCCGCGTTGGGACGATCGAGCCCCATGATCATGGCCATGGTCGTTGACTTGCCCGAGCCGTTGGGCCCGAGGAATCCGGTCACCCGGCCCGAGACCACCTCGAAACTCAGGTCGTCGACAGCTCGGACTGGGCCGAACCGTTTGGACAGACCGTGGACTTCAATGGCCGAAGGCATATCAGACGGTAGCCCGGCCGATCCGACGACTTGAGTCATTCCGTCCGGATCCGGTGCCGAGAGGCCGCGTGGCGTCAGACCTCGGCGTAAATGTCACTCGGGAGCAGCAACCCGATGGCGACGACCAGCTCGTCGTGCACTCTGACCATGCTGGACCACCCATTCACCCAACCGGCCAGGGCCGAGTACCAGACATGGCCGAGAATGCGGGCCCGATCGCTCAGGTTCGGCGGGTGAGGCTCTCCGATGGCTCGGGTGATGATCCCCTCCATCAGGATCGTCACCTGTTGCTGGCATTCGATGGCCGCAGGATCCGGAGAGGCGAGTGCCGTGAACACCGCACCCACCAACTGGGGTTGGCGGCCCATCGCCCGCAGAGCCCGGTCGAGGGCCTCGATGACCCGGTCTGCCGCCGTTGTGCCTTGGGCCGGTCTCTGGCTGAGCCGTCCGTCCAGCTGCTCGACCCAGTAGACGAGGGCTGCAGCGAGGAGGTGGTCCTTGCTGTTGAAGTAGCGGTAGACGGTCCCCATGGCCACGTCGGCCCTGGCAGCCACGTCGCGCATCTGCACCGCTTCGTAGCCTCCGCCGAGCCCGAGGGACATGGCGGCATCGACCACCCGCTGTCGACGCGCCTGCTGAGCCCGAGTCATAGCACGGGGCCCCGGACCGTTCACCATGGCCACGAACCTTACTCGGCACCATTCCGAGCTCCCCGTCCTCCACGACCTGGCCAACGAAACCTGAGCCAAGGGGTTCTGTCCCAGGTCGGAGGAGTTGCCCGTACCGTTCCAACCGACAGGCGTAACTACCATGGGTAGCCATGAGCGTCGCCGAGGAGCCCGAGCTGATCGCCACCACCGATGGGCGGGTCCCAGGGCGACGCGGCCGTGCCACTCGTCAGCGGCTGTTGGAGAGCACTGCCGAGCTGCTGGTCGCCACACCTTGGCGATCCATCAAGGTCATCGACATCGCTCGGGAGGCCGGCACTTCGCCCGCCACCTTTTACCAGTACTTCGAGAACGTCGAGGCGGCCATCACCGTGCTGGCCGAGGAGCTGGTGGAAGGTGCTGGCCTCCTTGCCGGCCTGGTTGACGGTGACTGGTCAGAGCAAGCCAGCTGGTCGACGGCTGTCGCCGTGGTCGAGGGCTTCATGGACTACTGGGAAGGGAACCGAGCGGTGTTCCGGGTGGTCGAGCTCACCACCGTGGAAGGGGACCTTCGATTTCAAGGGCTTCGGGTCCGGGCCCTCAACGCCGTGACGGTCACCTTGGCCCAGGTGATCGCCAATCATGGCGGCGAGTCCGGTTCGCCGGCCGGCTCCGACCCGATGGCGACGGCTGGCACGCTGATCGCCATGCTCGCCCAGGTGGCAGGCCATCGTTACGGCTTCGAGTTCTGGGGCATCCGCACCGCTTCGTTGGTGGACAGCCAGGCGCGCCTCCTTCACTGGTCGGTGACCGGTCGGCCCGCTCCGGACGGGGCCATGGTCGAAGGAGCGGAACCACAGCTGCCCAGAACCGGCCCCATGGTCGGCGGGGGAGCTGCGGCCGCCCGCACAGCCCAAGCGAAAGCGGCCTCGGCCAAGGCCAAGGCCAAGCTGCCGAGCACGACCTAGTTTCGGTCGGCCCTCGGCTGATCGACGAGGTGAGCGGCGGCGACATGCGGGCGTCCGCTTTGGCGAAAACTCCCAGCTCAAAAGGGTGTTATGACCCGCGCTCGTCATTTTCGACGAAAGGTTTTGCCGATTCCGGCCGATAGCAGTAGCTGAGGGGCGCCATCGAGATCGGTAAGGGGTTCACCAGTTGACGCGCAAACAGCCGTTTGGAGTCGAGGGGTCATGCCTGCGAGACTGGGCCGGGCAGCCAGAGGGGCACAACGAATTGCACGACGATCGAACCACGGTCGGCACCCGTCGATTTCTTCGGCGAGGCACGCTGACACTGGGTCCAAGAAACGACAAGGACGGGTCCCCTGGAGTGGGTCACCATGGCTTGGCGCGCGCCGTCGGGGCGGCTCTTGCCGTCATCACCGTGATCGCCATGACCACAGCCGGCCTCACCGCCGCCCTGCAGATCGGCACGACCAGCCCTTCGGGGGCTGAAGTCTCGACCACGGTGGCCGATGTCCAGTCCCTCTATTCGGCGGACCTGGTGGCACGGATCAATGCCGAGCGAGCGGCCCGGACCGACAGCTCGGTCCCCATTCCTCAGCTCAGCGTCGATCCGTCCCTCGAGGCCTACGCCCAGGTGTGGTCGGCCCATCTGGCCGCTATCCACACGATTGCCGACCCGGCTGTCGGGACCTGTAGTGGTCCAGCCGGCGCCCAGGTCTGCATGTTTGCCGCCAACTCCGGTGACACGGGCAACGGCTACTGGCCGGGCGACGGATCCGACGGAATGAACGCTGAGTACATGGCCTCCGCCGGCCACCGACAGAACGAGCTGTCAGCGGCCTACAGCGACGTCGGGGTCGGGGTCACCTGCAGTGGGGGCCAGGCCTGGACCGTCGAGGTCTTCGGTTACTCGGCCAGCGACATTCCTTCGGCCACCGCCCGCCAGGCCAGTCAGAACGCGCAGCAGGGCTCACCCGTTCCGTCGAGTCCCACCGTGGCCGGCTCCCCGACCGGCAAGCCGGTCTACTGCCCTGGACAGACCATTGCCTCGAACGGCACGACGACGGCCACCGGTGGCCAGTACGCCTATCCCTTCGCCGTCACCTCGGTCCCGGGTGAGCCCGACGGGCTCACCTCGCCCGAGGCTGTTGGCATGGCCGCTACCTCGGATGCCAACGGATACTGGGTCGCCCGATCCGATGGCACGGTCACGACCCATGGCGACGCGGTGAACTACGGCTCGATGGCCGCGGCCACGCTGAACGCACCGATCACCCACATCGTGGCCACGCCTGACGGAAAGGGCTATTGGCTCGTGGCTGCCGACGGCGGCATCTTCTCCTTCGGCGACGCCTCGTTCTACGGGTCAATGGGCGCCAGGCCGCTCAATGCTCCGGTCGTCGGCATGGCCCCCACCGCATCGGGCCATGGCTACTGGCTGGTGGCCTCGGACGGTGGGATCTTCGCCTTCGGTGATGCCGTGTACCAAGGGTCCATGGGTGGGCGAAGCCTGAACGCCCCGGTCGTCGGCATGGCCGCCGACACGGCGACCGGTGGCTACTGGCTGGTCGGCACCGACGGCGGCATCTTCTCGTACGATGCGCCGTTCTACGGCTCGACCGGCAACCTCCATCTCAATCGCCCGGTGAACGCCATGATGGCGAGCAGCGACGGCCGCGGCTACTCGTTCGTGGCCTCCGACGGCGGTGTCTTCACCTACGGCGATGCCCCCTTCAAGGGCAGTACCGGGAGCACGCAGTTGAACGCCCCGGTGGTGGGCATGGCCGGCGACAACGCCACGGGCGGCTACTGGCTGGTCAGCGCCGACGGCGGGATCTTCTCCTTCGGCGCACCATTCTTCGGGGCGGGCTGAGCGGGAACGGATCGGCTCATGGCCGGCGGCCGCTCGTCCGGGTGGCACCCGGGCTTCGCCAGCTCCGTGGTGCCGTGACCGTCGCAGCCGGCCAGAGCGGTGAGGGTCCGACGGACGACTGGTCCGCTGTCTCAGCGCTCGAAGTCCAGTTGTGGCTCAGGCTGACGTCAGCGTCGGGTCGACCGTCGCCGTATCCCGCCCGGACTTCAACAGGGCACCGGGAAGGTGCCCGGTGGGCTTGCCGTCGACGATGGTCTCCACCCCGTTGACGAGGACCCGGACGACTCCGATGGCGTCGGCTACCAGCCGGGGGCTGCCTCCGGGGAGGTCGTTCACGAGGGTGGCGGGCTCGGAGCCAACCGTCTCGGGGTCGAAGATGAACAGGTCGGCGAAGTGCCCCTCGGCGACGTGTCCCCGCCCGGTGAGTCCGAACAGCGTTGCAGGTGCCTCAGTCATCAGTTGGATGGCCCGCTCCATGGAGACGAGCTTGCGATTGCGCAGGCAGTCCCCGAGGAACGTGGTCGGATAGTTGGCGCCGCACATGCGATCGAGGTGTGCTCCGGCGTCCGACCCACCGATCATGGCCCGGGGGTTGTTCCAAACGGCCACCCGAGCGGCCCACGATGCGTCGTCGCCGTCGGAGGCCTTCGGCCACAGGACGGTTCTCAAGTCATCGGCGATCACCAGGTCGAGGAGGGCGTCGAAGGGGGCCTTGTGCTGCTCTTCGGCGATGGAGCCGACATCCCGCCATCTCAGGCCATCGTTGGAAAGGTCGAAGGTGTCCCCGATGATGTAGTTCGACCAGTTGGACAGCCTCCGAAAGACCCCCGCGCCTTCGGACCGGGCCAGCTCGTCCAAGTGGGCTCGGACGGCTGGGTCTCGGAGCTTGTGGATGCGCTCTTCGATCGGCAGACCCATCACATCACCCCAGCCGGGGATGAGGAACAGGGCGCAGTGGTTGCGGAAGCTCATGTTCATAGGCACGAGGGTGGGCATGGTGAGAGCGACGACCTGGCCGCCGACCTCGGCCGCCCGGGCCGAGGCCTCGAGCTGTCGGGCCGTCTTGTCGGGGGTGCGCGAGTCGACGGTCAGCACGTTCCAGTTGAGGGGTCTGTGGGCGGTCGCGCTCATATCGGCCATGAGGGCGATTTCCTCGTCGCTGAAGGTGTCGAGGCATCCGTTCGTGATGTACTCGAGCGTGGTCCCCGGATGGTCGCGTACCACTTGGCAGAAGGCCAGCATCTCCCGGCGATCGGCGTTCCTCGAGGGGATCGGGTTTCCGTCGCCGTCTGAGTGGGTGCGGGACTGGGATGACGAGAACCCGAGACCGCCGGCGGCCAGCGAGTCGGCCAGCAGGTCGACCATGGCGGAGAGCTCGTCGTCGGTAGCAACCTCGCCGCCGCGCTCTGGCCCCATGACCCATCGGCGCAGCGCGCAGTGACCGACCAGGAAGCCGGCGTTGACGCCGAGCCTGCCGTCCAGGCGGTCGAGGTACTCGCCGAAGCTCGTCCAGTCCCAGGCGAGCCCGTCCTCCAGCGCCACGAGAGGCATCCCCTCGACCTTGGCCATCATCCGTCGGATGTAGTCGTGGTCCTCGGGCTTGATCGGGGCGAGGGTGAACCCGCAGTTTCCGCCGATCACCGTGGTGACACCGTGGAGGTTGGAAGGCGAGGCGCTCGGGTCCCAGAACAGCTGGGCATCGTAGTGGGTATGGGGATCGATGATGCCTGGGGCGACCACGAGGCCACCAGCATCGAACTCGGTGGCACCGGGCTCGTCCACCCGGCCGACAGCGACGATCCGCCCATCGAGGATCCCGACGTCGGCCCTCAGGCCAGGAGATCCGGTCCCGTCGACGACCAGGCCATTTCGAATCACGTAGTCGAGCATGGCGTGGAACCTCCGTGACAGGTGCGGGCTGACCCACGGTCAAATCGAGCGAACGCCTTCCCCCAATGCCGGAGCCAAGTTCTGACTGACCGTCAGTTTACGGCACCCGGCCGGACGCTGCCGATCGCCGGTCCCGGGGGCGTCGATGGTAGTTTCCGGGGATCCACACCTCTTGGCTCCAGGACCACCTCCTCCCCGTCGTCGTCCTCTTGTTGGGCGCAGGGTTGCTCGTCCGCTTCGCCCACTGGGTGGGGGCGAGGCGACGCCGGTGGATCGACGTGCAGATCCGGCTCCAGATCGAGGCGGGGGCAGCGGCATCTGAGGGCATGAAGCGCTCACGGGCCATCAGCGAGGCGGTCGAGTGGGTTGCCGTGGCCCTTACCTACTTCATCGCCTTCATCCTGGCCTTCGACCGGCTAGGGGTGCCGCTCACCACCCTGGTCGCCCCGGCCACGGTCGTCGGCATCGGCCTCGGTTTCGGCGCCCAGCAGATGGTGGGCGACCTCCTGGCCGGGTTCTTCCTGTTCGCCGAGCACCAGTTCGCCTTCGGAGACGTGATCCGACTCTCGGTCCCCGGCCAGACGGCGGGCATCACCGGAACGGTCGAGGAGCTCACTCTCCGGGTCACCAAGCTGCGGACGGCCCAGGGCGAACTGGTCGTGGTGCCGAACAGTGCTCTGCGCCAGGTGACCAACCTGTCCAAGGACTGGTCGAGGGCAGTCATCGACATCCCCGTGCTCGTCACCGAGGACTTGGATCATGTGACCTCGATCCTCCGGGACGTGGTGGGCGCCATGGCGGCCGACAGCCACTGGAGCGAGCTCCTCCTCGGCGATCCGGTCGTGGCAGGCGTGGAGGCCATCGACGTCGGCTACGTGCAGCTCCGCCTCATCGCCCGCACCCTGCCTGGACGACAGTTCGAGGTGGCGAGGGAGATCCGCCTTCGGGCCACGAATGCCTTGCGATCAGCGGGGATCAGCTCGCCATCGGGTGGTGGGGACGGATGAGCAGCGGCATGGACGAAGAGCAGTCGCTCACCGGAGTCCCGATGAGCCCCGGAGGAACACCGGCGGCCGAGGAGAAGCGACAAAGCGGTCTGGCCGGCTTCATGTCGGTGCCGGTCAACCCGAAGTTTCCCATCCGACGGTCGACGCTGTTGATGGCGGTGGCGTTCTTGGGCTTCGGCACAGTACTCTATTTCAACCCTCCGGCCAGCCAGGGCGTGGTGGTGACCACGAACAACGGCTCAGTGTTCATTCCCGGCCTGACCACGACCACCACTACGGCCACGACCACGACCACCACTACGACCACGTCGACCACCACCACGACCCGTCCGACCACGACCACCACTACGACAACGGGACAGCAGGCGACCTCGACGACCCGTCCGACCACCACCACCACGACGGGCCCGGGCGCCACCACCACTACGTCGGCGCCGTCATCGTCGACGTCGGGTCAGGGTGCCGGATCGGCTACGACGACAACGGGCGGCGGCTCCTCGTCGACCACGAGGCCCTGACGGGTTCGCCCCTCGCCCCCGCCTCGGCGACTGGGCCCCCGGACGACTAGCCGGCGGTCATAGCGGAGAGGGACTGGGCCAGGGACTCGGCGAGCTGGTCTCCGTCTCCGAACTGCGTGGCCAGCACCCGGGCCCGCTTGTAGGCCAGGTGGGCGGGGATCTCCCACGTGAAGCCCATGCCACCGTGGACCTGGATGCAGGCCCGTCCGTTGGTCATCGCCGCCTCGTCGGCCAAGAGCTTGGATCCGAACGCGGCCATCACCGGATCACCGACGTCGGGCTGGTCGATGGTCACCGCCGCCGCTTGGACGGCACATCGGGCCAGCTCCGTACGCACGGCCATGTCGGCGCAGATGTGCTTGATGGCCTGGAAGCTGCCAATGGGGCGGCCGAACTGTCGGCGTTGCTTGGCGTAGTCGACGGCCAGCTCGGTCGTCCATCCGGCCATACCCACCTGGAGGGCGGCGGTCAGCACGGCGCCGTCCCGCCTCCACCACTCGGAGATCTCCGGTCCGGCGATGGGCGTCCCGGTCGGTAGGGAGGTGAGAGCCCACACCGGGGTGAGCGGGTCCATCGGGCGATCGAGCTTGGTGGCCTCGAGCGACCGAGGATCGAGTGAGGCGATGCCCTCGTCCGACAGGACAAGCAGGACATCGAGGTCGTCCAGGTGCTCGATGATCACCGGCAGTGCCGTGGTGGCCGACGGCCCGCGGTCCTCCACCAGGCCGACAACGACGGAGCCATCGTCTGCTCCGTCGACGAGTCCTGCGGCCAGATGGGTGGCCACCAGCGGACCGGGTACGAGCGCTCGGCCGAGCTCTTCGAAGACCAGGGCGGCCTCGGCGAGACCGAGGCCCACACCACCGGCCTCCTCTGCCAGGCACAAGTTGAACACGCCGGCCTCTCCGAGCTGCTGCCAGCCCTTTCGGTCGATCACCTTGTCGGCCATCTCGAGGGCACGCACCTGCTCGAGGCCGAACTGGCCCTCACAGAGCCGACGCACGCCTTCGGCCAGATCGGTCTGGAACTCGTTCAGCTCGAAATCCATGGTCTACTTCCGCTCCTCGGGACTCAAACGGGGGGTGTGGTCTGCGCTCATGCGCCTGTCTTTGCCGGTGTGGCCGCCGCTGGCTCTTTCGGGAGGCCGAGGACCCGTTCTCCGACGATGTTGCGTTGGATCTGGGAGGTGCCGGCGGCGACCGTCATCGAGATGCCGCGGAACCAGTCTTCGATCATGATGTCGGCCTGCAGCGAGCCGAGACCGTCTGTCCCCTCGAGCGGGTCAGCGGCGAGACCCGAGCGTCCGAGCAGTGACAAGGTGAACTCACCCAGCTTCGTCCTCATTTCGGTATAGGCCAGCTTGAACAACGTGCCGCCGACGCCGGGGATGCCCGTGCGTGCTGCCTGGGAGACGATGCGTCTGATCAGTGCCCACAGGCCGTCTATCTCGGCCCGGAGGTGAGCTGCCTGCCTGCGGATTCCCTGGTCGGACCACACCCCTGTCCGCTTGGCCATGGCCACCGCGGCGTCCAGGATCTCGAAGGCCTCGAGGAGGTCGCCGACGAAGGCGGTGCCCCGTTCGAAGCTCAAGGTCACCATGGTCACCCGCCAGCCGTCGTTCTCCTCGCCGACCCGGTTGGCCACGGGCACCCGCACCTCGTCGAGGAAGAGCTCGGCAAAATCGCTCTGGGCGCTGATGGTGGTGAGGGGTCGAATCTCGACGCCCGGGCTGTCCATGGGCAGGATCAGCCAGGAGATCCCGCGGTGACGACTGTCCTCCCCGCCCGTCCTGACCAGGAGCTCGCAGTAGTCGGCCACCTCAGCGTGGCTCGTCCAGATTTTCGAGCCGGTGACCACATAGTCGTCGCCGTCCCGGACGGCTCGGGTCCGCAGCGACGCCAGGTCGCTGCCCGCGTCGGGCTCCGAGAAGCCCTGACACCAGACCTCCTCCCCCTTCAAGATGGGAGGGAGGAAGCGTTGGCGCTGCTCAGAGGTACCTTCAGCGATGATCGTCGGGCCGGCATGGAGCAGGCCCACGAAGTTGATCCCGACATACGGCGCATGGGCTCGTTCCAGCTCTTCTTTGAAGATGAGCTCCTCGACCGGGGTTGAGCCCCGACCCCCGCCTTCGACAGGCCACGCGATCCCGGCGTAGCCGGCGTCGAAGAGCAGACGCTGCCAGTGGGTGTCGTAAGCGCGCCGCTCCGGCCAGTCGTTGGCGGAGGGCTTGTCCGGAAGCCCGGGCAGCGTCTGGGCGAGCCAGTCCCGCAGTTCGCCGCGGAACGCCTGCTCGGCATCGGAGTATCGAAGATCCATGGTGGGGCCTTATGCCTTTTCGGTCACTTGAAGTCGAGATCGTAGAGCTTGATGGTGCTGGGCCGCACGACCAGACTGTCCCGTGGGCCCAAGAAGATGGCCATCTCCCCAAGAGCCGACACGGCGACGCGCTGGTCGGTGGGGCTGACGGGCATACCGGCCATCGGTCGAGTGTACCGGCAGTTCTGACGGTCCGTCAGGTCTGCCGGTCAGACCATGGCCACACCGCCGTTGGGTCGGAGCACCTGGCCCGTGGTGAATCGCGAAGCATCCGACGCCAGATACAAGAAGGCGGCGGCGATGTCCTCGGTCTCCCCAATGGATCGAAGCGGGGTGAACTTGCGCATGGGCCCGATCACCGCTTCTTGCATCTCCTCGTCCACGGTGCCGTCAGGTCGTACGAAGTAGCGCCCGGTCATGCCGGTAAGGACGAACCCTGGAGCCACGGCATTGACCCGCACGTTCTTCTTGCCCACCTCGACGGCCAGGTTCTTCGTCATCTGGACCACGCCGGCCTTGCAGATGGAGTAGCTCACGATGTTGGGACTTGCGGTGTCGGCGGCGGCCGACGAGGTGTTGATGATGCTCCCGCCCTCGGGCTGGGTGACCATGATGCGCCCGGCGGCCTGGCAGCCGAAGAACACACCTTTCAAGTTGACGGCGAGGATCCTGTCGAGGTCCTCTTCCGGGGCTTCGAGGAAGGGTCCTTCGACCATGATGCCGGCGATGTTGCACCAGATGTGGATACCGCCCCTCTCGGCCGCCACCCGCTCGGCCAGGGCGTCGACCTCGTGTCGCTTCGACACGTCGAGGGCGGCCCCTTCGCCCTTGCCCCCAGCCGAGGTGATCTCGTCCGCCGTGGCCTCCGCCTTCTCGCCCAAGATGTCCGCGCAGACGACGAGGGCGCCGGCCCCGGCCAGAGCGAGGGCCGTGGCCCTGCCGATTCCGCTGCCGGCTCCGGTGACCACGGCGACTTTGCCGTCTACGCGGAAGGACTCGATCAGTGTGGTGGCATCCATGGTCCAACTTCCTTCTTGAGCGGTAGGGCTTGGATGCCACCCCTGAGGGTTGGCATCCAGACCAGGGGAACAGTAGGGGTTCTGCACATGCTTCGCCCCGTCGAGGCCGACTCCCGCGACCCGAGCGGCGACCCGACCGCTCCGGTCCGCGTTCGCCGACCTGACACTCGACGTCGGCCGCGGGGGTGTGCCGAGTCGATAAAAGCGCTTCTCAAAGTGAGTGGTGACACGTAGGCTGTTCGGGTGCACCGGGGATCAGTTGGGGCCTTGTCCTCGTTGTGGGCTCGCATCGCCGCAATTGCCCTGGCCCTGGCGTTTGTGGTCGTCCTCGTTCCCGCCGGCCCGGCCGGTGCGGCCTCGCAGAGCCTGGCTACGTCCCAGCCCCGCGTCTACGAGGGCGGGGGGGTGATCGGTTTCGGTGATGCCGCATCGATCAACGCGCCAATCGGCAACTCACTCAGTTCGGTCATGGTGGCCATGGCCGTCAACCCGGCATCCACCCCGGCCGATCAGGGCTATTGGCTGGTCTCGGCCGACGGCGGGGTGTTCGCCCAGGGCAATGCCACGTTCTACGGCTCTACCGGGGGTATTCACCTGGAGGGCCCCATCGTGACCATGGCTGCCACCCCTGACGGCAAGGGCTACTGGTTGGTGGGCCTCGATGGCGGCATCTTCGCCTTCGGGGACGCCGCCTTCTACGGGTCCATGGGGGCCGTGCCGCTCAATCAGCCCATCGTGGCCATGGCCGCCACCCCTGACGGCGATGGCTACTGGATGGTGGCGGCCGACGGCGGGGTCTTCTCCTTCGGGGACGCCACGTTCTACGGCTCGATGGGCGGGACCCATCTGGAGTCGCCGGTCACCGGGATCGCCTCGACGGCCAGCGGTCACGGCTACACCATGGTGGCAGCCGACGGAGGCATCTTCGCCTTCGGGGACGCCCCCTTCTACGGCTCGATGGGCGGAAAGCCCTTGAACGACTCGGTGGTGGGCCTGGCCGTCTCCCCTCACGATGCCGGCTACCTCCTGGTCTCGACTGACGGCGGTCTCTTCGGGTTCGGAAACGTCAGCTTCTATGGGTCACTCGGTGGCGGCTATGAGAACAATCCGGCCAATGTGCCGCCGGTGGCCGGCATCGTCCTCACCCCGGACTCCCAGGGCTACTGGCTGCTCGAACCAGACGGATGGTCGTACGCCTTCTCCAATCCGCCGAGTCCGTCGCCCACCGTTACCCGCTCGGCCATCGTGGCCATCGCCAACAGCCAGGTGAACGCCGACCCGGATCGGGGAAAGTTCTGCAACCCCTACGGGCCGTGCGAGGAGTGGTGCGCCCTGTTCGCCACCTGGGTGTGGCAGCAGGCCGGCATCCCCATTCCGTCGTACCCGTTCACTGGAAGCATCTACAGCTGGGCGGCCCAGAACACCGGGGTCTTCTCGCCGATCATCTCGCCCCTTCCCGGTGATGCCGTGCTCTACGGGACAGGGCCATCGTCGACGTCCACCTCGGTCCATGTCGGCATCGTCGCCCAGGTCTGGCCCGATGGCGCCATCGTGACCATCGAAGGCGACGCCGGTCCCGCTCCGAGCGGCTCGCTGGCCGTGGTCATCAACGGCCCGTACCTGCCCCTACAATCGCCGAACTACAACGGCGTCCCGATCTACGCCTTCGCCCGACCCTAGGAAGGCCGTCCCCGAGCGCGTCGAGGTGCACGGCCGTGGCCTTTCCCTTCCACCGATGGATCAGCGCCCGTCGCCCGAGACGTGAGGTCCGGTCGCCCGAACGTCGGGACCTCAGGCGGTTGCCAACAGCGAGGCAAGCACGCGGGAACGGTGGTCGTCCGCCGATCCCCACGCCTCGGACAGCGCCCAGGCCCTCTTCAAGAACAGGTGGAGGTCGCACTCCCAGGTGTAGCCGATAGCCCCGTGGACCTGGAGGGAGACCCGAGCGGCCTCGCTGGCCGCGTCCGATGCATAGGCCTTGGCCGCCGATGCCGAACGCGACGCCGTGGGCTCGTCCTCTTCCAGGGCCCAGGCGGCGCCGTAGACCATGGGCCGAGCGAACTCGAGTTTCACCTGGGCGCCGGCGAGCAGGTGCTTCACGGCCTGGAACGACCCGATGGGCTTGCCGAACTGCTGACGCTCCTTCGCGTAGTCAGCGGCGACACCGACCATCCGGGCTGACAGGCCGAGCAGCTCGGCTGCGGTGGCCACGGCGGCGCGGTCTTCGATGGCGGCGATGAGCGAGGCGGCCTCGGGACCGGTGGCGACCACGGTGGCCGATGACGGCGACCAGTCCGGAGTCCCGAGTCGCCGGGTCGGGTCGAGGGACGGTACCGACGTGACCGCCGCGTCCCGGCCGGGCACGACATGGAGCTCCCTGTCGAGGCCCTCTGTCCCTGTGGCGAGCACCAGGAGCTCGGCGCCGTCGGCGCCAGCCACCGGGGTACCAGGAGCCGACGAGGTGCCGACGGCCGCCGTGGCGGCGCCAGAGGCGATGGCCTCCAGCCAGCCGGTCGCATCAGACGTGCCGAGTGCGGCGAACAGGGGAGCGGCAAGGGCGGTCGTGGCCACCAGGGGTTCGGGGAGGGCGGCCCACCCTGCCTCCTCGACGAGAGGCACCAGGTCCACCAGCCCCAGCCCGAGGCCTCCTTGGGCTTCGGGCACGGTGAGCCCGACAACGCCAAGGTCAGCCAGGGTCATCCAGCGCTGGCTGTGTGATGCCGGGTCGACGAAGGCAGCCCGCAGGTGCTTAGGGGTGCACTCTTTGGCCAGGACCTGGCGCACCGCCTCTCGAAACTCGTCCTGCTGATCGGTGAATGCGAAGTGCATGCCCGTCTCCTCTTCAGCCTCGGGGCAGACCGAGCATGCGCTCGGCCACCACGTTCCGCTGGACCTCGTTGGTACCGGCGTAGATCGGGCCGGCCAAGGCGAACAGGTAGCCATCGAGCCATGGCGCATTGACTCCGTCGCCGTGGATCTCTGCCTGTGACCCGAGCAGGGCGAGGGCCGTGCGGTGGATGGTGAGGTCGGTCTCAGACCAGTGGATCTTGTTGGCCGATGCCTCGGGGCCGACCGAGCCGCCATTCAGGACCCTCGTGGCCGTCCACAGGGTGTTGAGCCGGTAGGCCTCGGCGTCCATCCAGGCCTGGGCGACGTCGTCGGCGTGACGGGCGGCCCGGGCCGGCTGGTCGGCCAGGCGCTCGGCGTACAGGCGCACGAGCCGCCTGGCTGCCTCGGTGTAGCGAGCCGGGCTGCGGAGACTCAGCCCTCGCTCCGAGCCAGCTGTGGCCATGGCCACGTTCCACCCCCGCCCTACACCTCCGAGCACCTGGTCATCGGGCACGAAGACGTCCTCGAAGAAGATCTCCGCGAAGCCGGTCTCGCCGTCGATCTGGGGGATCGGCCGGACGGTCACCCCGGGCGAGTCCATCTGGAGGAGGAAGTAGGTGAGCCCCCGGTGCCGCTCGGCGTCGGGGTCGGTGCGAAACAGGCCGAAGCACCATTCGGCGAACGCGCCCCTGGATGCCCACGTCTTTTGACCGGAGAGCAGCCAGCCGTCGTCGGCATCCGACCGGACCGCCCGGCTGCGGATGCCGGCGAGGTCGCTGCCCGCATCAGGCTCTGACCACCCCTGGCACCAGATCTGCTCGGCTGAGGCCATGGCGGGCAGGAACCTCTGCTTTTGCTCCTCGGTCCCGAACTCGAAGATGGTCGGGGCCAGGAGGAACACGCCGTTCTGGCTCACCCTGAGTGGTGCTTGCGCCTTCCAGTACTCCTCTTCGAACACCAGCCACTCGAGGATGCCGACCCCCCGTCCCCCGAACTCCTCGGGCCATGACACGACGGACCAGCGGTCTTCGTACATGGTGTGCTCCCATGCCCGATGGGCCTCGAATCCCTCGGCCGTGTCGAGTGAGGGCAGGGAGCCCGGTGCCGGGGCATGGGCGGCCAGCCACGCCCCGGCCTCGGCCCGAAAGGCCTCTTGCTCCGGGGTGAACCGCAGATCCATCGGTATGTCCATTGCCAAAGCCCATCATGTTCGGGTGTCGATTGGGGGCCGTCGTTCGAAGTGCGTCGACGGACGAGTGGGTGAAATCTGACACACCGCCAGATTTCCGGCAACAATGAAACCATGCCGAACGCCGTGATCGTCGATGTTGTCCGTACTCCCGTCGGGAAGAAGAACGGCCGGCTCTCGGGCTGGCACGCGGTCGACCTGGCCGCCCAGCCTCTGAAGGCGCTAATCGAGCGCAACGGGCTCGATCCGGCCCTCGTCGAAGACGTGGTCTATGGCTGCACCATGACCGTCGGAGAGCAGGCCATGAACATCGGCCGCAATGCCGCCCTGGCCGCCGGGTTCCCCGACACCGTGCCGGGAACGACGGTTGACCGCCAGTGTGGCTCGGCCCAGCAGGCCATCCACTTCGCCGCCCAGGCCGTCATGTCGGGAGCCATGGACATCGTCATCGGCGGCGGGGTCGAAGGGATGAGCCGCGTGCCCATCGGGTCGACCACCGACCACGGCCCCGGCGAGGCCTACGGGCCCGTCGTGCACGACCGCTTCGACTTCATCCATCAGGGGCTGAGTGCCGAGGAGATCGCCAGGCGGTGGGGGATCACCCGGGAGGAGATGGACCGATACGCCCTCCAGTCCCACGATCGGGCCGCCCGGGCCATCGCCGAGGGCCGGTTCGACAATGAGATCATCCCGCTGGCTACCCGACGTGCCCGGATCGAGGACAAGGTGGCCATAGCCGGGACCGACGAAGGAGACCCGGCCGGAGAGGGCCTCCTCACCTTCGATGAGGGGGTGAGGGCCGGCTCCACCTACGAGAAGCTGGCCAGCCTGCCGCCCGCCTTCATCGAGGGCGGCCTCGTCACTGCGGCCAGCTCTTCCCAGATCTCAGACGGAGCGGCCGCCGCCCTCATCATGTCCGAGGAGCGCGCCGGCCAGCTCGGCCTCCGGCCACGGGCCAGGTTCCACACGTTCGCCGTGGCCGCCAACGACCCGGTGATCATGCTGACCGCCCCCATCCCCGCCACCACCCTGGTGCTCGAGAAGTCGAAGCTGTCGCTCGACGACATCGACCTGATCGAGATAAACGAAGCCTTCGCCTCGGTCGTCCTGGCCTGGGAGAAGGAGCACCACCCGGACATGGCCAAGGTCAACGTCAACGGTGGCGCCATCGCCATCGGCCACCCGACGGGAGGTGCTGGGGCGCGCCTGCTCGCCACGCTGGTCAATGAGATGGAGCGCACCGGTGCCCGCTATGGGCTACAGACCATGTGCGAGGGCGGTGGCCAGGCCAACGCCACCATCATCGAACGCCTGGACTGAGCCGACCGGCGGCCGGGGCTCAGTCGGCGGCCGGGGCTTTTTCGGTCTCGGCCGGCTCGTCGGGTGCCTGGGCGGCGGGCAGGGCCCGGGAAACGGGCGGGGTGATCTGTTTGTTGAAGTTCACTCGGTCCGCCTGGGTCGGGCGGGACATCAGATAGCCCTGGTAGAGGTCGCAGCCCAGCTCGGTGATGCGCTGGAGCTGAATGGGCGTCTCCACCCCTTCGGCCAGGACGACCAGGTCGAGGGCCTTGGACAGCTGGACGATGGCGGCCACGATGGCCTCGTCGTTCTGGAACGTCCCGAGGCCGTCGACGAATGACTTGTCGATCTTCAGGACCTTGACCGGGAAGCGCTTCAACTGGGCGAGCGACGAGTAGCCGGTGCCGAAGTCGTCGATGGCGAGGCCCACCCCCATCTCATGGATGCCGCCCAGCATGGCGATGGAGGCCGAGGTATCGCTCATCAGCATGGACTCGGTGACTTCCATGACCAACGCCTCGGGAGGAAGCCCGGAGTCGGCCAGAGCCGAGGCGATCGTCTCCAACAGCTCGTTATCGCTCAGCTGGTGGGCCGACAGGTTGACGGTGACATAGGCGTCCTCGGCCCCGGGCAGCTCCTTGCGCCACTTGGCCATGGTGTTGCAGGCCTCGCGCAGCACCCATCGGCCGAGGGCGAAGATCAGGTCAGTCTCCTCGGCGAAAGGGATGAACTCCATGGGTCCGAGCAGCCCACGGGTGGGGTGATGCCACCGGACCAACGCCTCCATGGCCACGATCCGATCGTCGCTGACATTGGCGATGGGCTGGTAGTGGATGGTCAGTTCGTTGCGCTCGATCGAGTGGCGCAGGTCGTCGTAGATCTCGAGTCTGGCCACGGACTCGGCTCGGAGTGACTCGTCGAACACCTCGACCCGCGAACGTCCCTTGTTCTTGGCCTGGAACATGGCCACGTCCGCTTGTTGGAGAATGTCCTGGGCGGTCTGTCCGCCCTTTTGGACAAAGGAGATGCCGACACTGCAGGTGACCACCACACTGCGGCCCGACGAAAGCTGGACGGGCTCGGCCAGCAGTCTCGAGTACTCGGTGGCCAGGCTGATAGCGACACTGGAGTCGTGGACGTTGCGGCACAGCACGACGAACTCGTCCCCGGAGAACCGGCTGACCGCGTCCCCAGCCCGGACGGCTGACTTGAATCGCTGGGCCAGAGCCAACAGAACCTCGTCGCCGCTGGCGTGCCCGAACGAGTCGTTGACCATCTTGAACCGGTCGAGGTCGATGAACAGCACGGCGATGTTGGAGCCCCGCTGCATGGAGACCATGAGCTCACGCTCGAGCTCCTCGTTGAACAGTGATCGGTTCCCAAGCCCCGTCAGGGAGTCGTGGTAGGCCAGCCAGTGGAGCTGTGCCTCGGCCGCCTTTCTGTCGGTGACATCGGTGAACGAGCACACGACCATCGGAGCGTCCACCTGCCCGGCGCCCGACAGCAGGCGTGAGCTGAGGGACAGCCACTGGCGGCGCCCGCTCCCATCGGTGACACCGATGACCACGTCGTCCTCGGACTCGCCGGTCGCCAGTGTCTTGGCGTAGGGGAACATGTCGGCCGACATCGGATGGCCGGCCGCGTCGATGGCGATCGAGGTGCCAGTGAAGATCTGATGGCTGTACCCGTTGACCAGGCGGTCACCCAGGATGCGCTCTGACGCCTCGTTGTGGGCGGACACCATGCCCTGCTCGTCGAAGAGCACGATGCCCTCGCTGAGGGAGGCCACGACCGCCTCGTAGCGCTCCTCGGCCGCTCGGCGGCCGGCCTCGGCCTGGCGGGCGTCGGTGAGCTCGGTGCACACGACCACCCATCCCGAGGGCTGGGTGTCATCGTCGATGAGAGGGTCGATGGACAACAGGACGTCGACGCTCGAGCCGTCCTTGCGGCGGTGGGTCTGCTGCCCGCGCTCGAGGACGGCGGCGCTCTCGGTGCGGTTGGCCGAGACCACCGCGCTGATGGATAGGCCGGCGACCTCGTGCTCGCTCCAGCCGTAGACGTCCTGGGCGGCCTCGTTCCAGCTCTCGATCTTGCCATTGGCATCGATTCCGATGATGGCGTCGGAGACGTGGGCGACGAGGCTCGCTCGGTACCTGCTGGCCGCCTCGGCCGCCCGGCGCTCCGAGATGTCACGGGCGATGACCTGGTAGGCCGGCTCGCCGGCCCAGGTGGTGCGGACGCTGGTCGTCTCCATGACCGTGACGGTTCCGTCGGTGGCCACCACTCGGACCTCACCATGCTCGAGGAACTGGCCGTTCTCGGTCAGCTGGGAGAGGCGGGCAACCACGTCTGGGATGTCGCTCGGGTCCATGAAGTCGGTCATGGGCTTTCCGTAGTACTGGGCGAGGGCCTGGGCGTAACCCTCCTCGTTCGTCGCACCTGTCAGGCGGGCAGCCGCCCGGTTGCCGTAGACGAGCAGGCCGTTCTGGTGGACGAACACCACGTCGGGAGAGACCTCGGTGAGCAGGCGGTAGCGATCGACCAGTTCGCCCAGCTCCCGCTCGAATCGCTGCTGGGACGTGACGTCGACCACCACACCGGCGTAGAACGTTCGAGTCCCTCCCTGGTCACCCTGGTCACCCTGGTCGGACCCGTCGGCGATAGTCATCTGCGACGCCCTCACGACCACCCGGTGGGCCACTCCGTCTGGGCACATCACGACGGTGTGCAGATCGTAGTTAGCAACCGGGGTGCCGACCCGGATGGGGGCAAGGATCGGGGCCAGGAGAGCGGCGGCGGCCGTGGCCCCCGTGCCGTACTGGGCCTGGGCCGGCACGGTATCTGCCAGCGAGGTGGCGGCCGAGTAGGGGTCGGTGGAGTCGAGTGAGCCCGGGTCATTGTGAAGCACCGAGAATCCGAGGACGCCGACTTCAAATCCGAAGAACTCTTCGATCGGTGTAGACCAGATGACCGTGTCACGGGCCATGTCATAAACCCACGTCACCGATTGCAAGTCTTTGGCATCTAGGTCGACACCCTGCGACAACACGAATGCACGGTCCCCGAGCGCCGAGTCCGGACGATCTACCCGGTCGAATGACACCCGTGAGCGCTGGTTGCCGTAGCTACTCGTCGTGGTCATAGAACTCAGGTATCGGCGCAATGCAGAGCGAGCTTTAGCCTTGAACGCCCCGAGTTGACCCCCCGACATGGAGGTATATCGGCTCAGTGTGATGTCAGATCACCCATGGTGCCCAACTGATGACCATCGAGGTCAGTCAGAGGGTTCGGCGACCACCACCACGGTGTTAAATCCACCGAGCCCAAGGGAGGACTTGAGGGTCACCCCCGGTACCGCCGGTGAGAGCCCGTCCACCAGCTTCGGGTGCCCGGGTGCGACCTGACGGGGGGCGGGCACGTAACCGGTCTGGTAGGCGTAGATGGTGGCCAGCATCTCCACGGCGGCCGCCGCCGACTGGCAGTGGCCGACCAGGGGCTTCACTGAGAAGATCCCATGGGCATCTGGCAGCAGCTGGTCGAGGACCGCCAGCTCGGCGGCGTCGCACAGAGCAGTTCCCGGCCCATGGGCATTGAGGTAGGCCACCTCGTCGGGGGTGATGCCGGCATTCTCCATGGCCAGGCGGAAGCACCTGAACATCTCCACGTGGTCGGGGTTGACGGCCGTCGGGTGGTAGCCGTCCATGGTGATGGCACCACCCAGGATCGAGGCGTAGGACCCCCGGGATTGATTGGAGAGCACCATGGACACTGCCGCCTCGCCACCGACGAAGCCCCGGCTCCCCTCCTGGAAGGGCCGACAGCCCTCGAAGGGCGGCAGGCTGAGCACGGCCGCTCCGAGGTCGCTGAAGGCACGGAGGTGCTGAGGAATGCCCGACATGTCGGTGGCGATCAGGATCACGTCGGTGGCAATGCCAGAATCGAGCCAGGACTTGGCGGTGATCATGGCGGCATTGGCTGACGCGCACATGGCAGAGACCGACATGGCCGGCCCATGGAAGTCGAACTCCTTCATGAGTCGGGAGATCGACGTGGAAGGCATCATGTTGATCCACGTCTTTGGCCGCACCCTGGCGTTGCCCGACTTATAGAACGCACTCCACATCTCGGCGTCGCCTTTTTCGAGGCTGTGGACCACGCCGACCACCGGGCCCGGCTTCCAGCCCCGCTCGACGGCGTCGGCGATAGCCTCACGGGCGGCGAAGAGCATCGATTTCATGAAGCGACTCGGGCCATCCCGGCGATCGCCCTCGTCGGCCACCAGTGACAGATAGGCCTGGCCACCGTCAACGTATCCTTCGAGGCCCGTGACCAGTTTGACTGCGCTTTCACCGAGCAAGAAGCCGTCCCACAGGTGCTTTTTCCCCCAGCCGTAGCCGGTCACGGCACCCACTCCGGTGATGTTGGTGGAGGAATGGCGGCGGCTTTGCCTCGATGCTGGCTCGCTCGAGGATGACTGGACAGGCTCCGACATCAGAACTCCTCGGTTGCTTCAAGTTGTTCTGATGGACGAGTCAAGGGGCAGGAGACTCGTCCATCTGGGCAGGGTGAACGCAGCTACTTCGGTTTTTATGGCAGTGGCAGATTATTGCTCACTGCCTCACCGGGCACAATGGGCAATTCCTGTTTTGCTCCTTGCCGATCAATGGAGCCGAATGGATATTCGCTCCGTCCCAGGTAATAGGCCTGAGCCGACAGAATACGGCAGCTCAACTGACAGTCGTTTGTCGTCGACGATCGAAATCGTTGCCTCTTCATTGGTGAGATGAACTCCATCGATTATCATGAAAAGCACCAGAAGTCATCGGTGCCAAGTCAGCCGGTCGTTTGGCCTGCCAGCCGGTCGAGCACTGCTGTGGCCTCAGCGACGATGCGGGACACCAGTTCGGCCACGGTCGGCAACTCGCTGATCTCCCCGACCACCTGACCGGTGGGCAGGACGCCGACATCGGTCCGTCCGTCCACCAGGGCTGCTTTGGTCATCATGGGAGCGTTGGCGGCCATGACCACCTGGGTCCAGGAGAGCTCGCTGTTCTGCTTCATGGCGAATCCCTCTTTCATGAGGGCGAGGAGCGACGTGTTGGTCTCGGTCCGGAAGGCGTAGGCGTTTGTGAGGGCCCGCGGCATGTTCCGAGCCCAGCCGGCCTTCTCCAGGTGGTCCACCAGCTCAGTGCGAATCACCCGTTGCGGGGCTCCGTCGATGGCCGTCGACACGACCGTGCCCGTGACCGGCGTGCCCAGGTAGACCTTTTTCACCTCGTCTGGGACACGGCTCTCTTGGGTGAGCAGGAACCGGGTGCCCATGGCGATGCCAGAGGCCCCATAGGCCAGGGCGGCGACGAGGCCCCGACCGTCGAAGAAGCCGCCGGCGGCAATGACGGCCACGTTGTCGCCCACCGCGTCGACCACGGCCGGAGTGAGGAGAGACGTCGGCACCGACCCGGTATGACCGCCACCCTCCCCGCCTTGGGCGATGACCGCGTCGACGCCCCAGCCGGCCACCTTTTCGGCATGGCGACGGGCTCCGATGGTCGGCATGACCACCAGGCCTGCGTCGCGACACCGAGTGACCAGGTCGGGATTGGGGGCCTGGGCAAAGCTGGCCACGCGCACCCCGTTCTCGATCATGAGAGCCACTCGGGCACCGACATCGGCTACGTCCGTGCGCATGTTCACGCCGAAGGGCCGGTCGGTGCGGGACCGCACGTCGGCTATGGCCGTCACCAGCTCGGGAAAGGTCATGGTGGCGGAGGCCAGAATGCCCAGTCCACCCGCCTCGGCAGTGGCCGCCACCAAGCGGGGCCCGGCCACCCACCCCATCCCGGTCTGGACGATCGGGTACTCGATCCCCACCAGGTCACAGAACGGCGTGCGCAGGGCCGGGTGCACACGCCGGTTCGTTCCGGACCCGCTCATGGCTTGACCTCTCGGTCCCGCAGCGAGCGGGGGTCGAGCACGGTGCGAATCAACTCGAGCTCCTCTGGGGTTGGCAGGCGGGTGTCGGGTACCTGATCAGACATGGCCAACTCGAAGCCGGTGGCGTCGATGACCTCGTCGATGGTGACTCCGGGATGGAGCGAGCGGATGCGCATGACCTTGTCCGGTGTCTCGAAGTCGAACACCCCCAGGTTGGAGATGACGTGGCGGATCTCGTGGAAGCGGGAGCCGGCAGGCCCGGCTGCTGCCGCCCGTTCGTACCCCACGCCGCACACCACATCGACGTGCTCGACAAAGGAGCGCTTCGAGTGGTTGGGCACCCAGTAGCTGGTCGAGTGGTTGACCGTGTTGCCGGGCGCACCACGGACCCCGACCAACTGGGCCTTGGGGCGCGACCAATCGCCGATGGCGCTGATGTTCTGATTGCCGGTTCGGTCGATCTGGGAGGCCATCATGATGAGATTGCGCCGTCCCGACCAGACGACGTCGAACACCTTCCGGTAGGGCATGTGCGATTCGAGAACCAGGCTGTCCGGCGCGGCACCGATCGGCGGTGCCCCCTCCACCAGGGCGGCATCGCCGTCTGTGAGCACGAGGTCCGGGGAGAAGGTGAGCCGGGCAAGACGGGCGCCAATGGCGGGGGCCGTGCCGAAAGCACTGGCCATGATCTCGCCGTCGCCGCGGAAGACCTCGGCGCAGGCTATGGCGCAGTACTCGGGTCGGGTGATCTCGTCCGTTTGGGCGGGGGATACGCTCACTTCACGATCTCCTTGCTCGGGGCATTGTCGCCGGCGACTCGCTGCTGTGCCCGCTCGGCGGCGAACTCCTTCACCGCCGACTGGTACCCCGGCTCTTCCACCGCCAAGTAGCGCTCGACGAACGAAGCCCACTGATCGGGATCGCCGGCCGCAGCCACGTACGCCTTTTGGAATGCCTCGTCCCGGGGGTAGTCCGGCACACACGCGGTGAAGTGGGCGCCGTTCGGGGTTTCCACCACGCCGTCGGTCAAGAGCCGACTGATGGACATGGTCTGGATCGGTCCCTCCGAGGAGAACCGGTCGGTGCCGATCAGCCGTTCGGTGGTCATGAAGCGACGGTCGGCGGCGCCGAGGAAGATCTCGTCGAAGAACGGATCTGGCCCGAGGATCTGACCCGTCCCTTTTGCATCGGCCCGGTTGACATGGACGATGGCCGCGTCGAGTCGGAGCGCAGGCATGGCCACCAGCTCCTCGCCGTCGTCATAGGGGGAGATGACCGTCTTGATCGATGGGTTGAAACGGAGCACGTCGGAGCCGAGCCCTGCTCTCGTCGGCAGGAAGGGGACACGCTGGGACGCCGCCAACAGCCCCACGTAGAACATGCCCTCATCGACCTCCATGGCCTCGATGGCACCGTTCTGCCGTGCCGCTTTGAAGTGCGGGTCGGTCGGGATCGAATCGAGGGTGACAAACCCGTAGACGGCCTTTTTCACCTTGCCGGCTGCGCACAGGAGGCCGACATCGGGCCCTCCGTATGACACCACGGTCAGGTCGGTCAGGTCCGAGCGGAGTATGGCCCGGATGGCGGCCATGGGTTTGCGACGAGAGCCCCATCCCCCGATGCCGATGGTCATGCCCGAGCTGAGCTCACCGATTAGCTCGTCCAGTCCCAGTCGTTTGTCAGCCATGCCCCACCTCGTGCTGTCGGCGTGGTGCTGTGATGCCTCTGGTCAACTCCCTTTTCCTCCTCAATCGGCAGTGCCGGCTCGGCACCGGATTCACTTCGTGGTGTCAGCGTCGCGTTTCTCGACGAATGCTGCCCGCTGCTCGTCGGCCACTCCGGCGACGTGGAGCTCGTAGGTGAAGCCCTGTTCCAGGCGGTAGCTCAGCTTCACATCCACCGGGTCGATCCCGTTCAAGGATTCCTTTGCCCGTCGCAGGATGGTCGGGCTCTTGGCTGCGATGTCGGTGGCCACCTCGTAGGCCGTGTCCACCAGCTGATCGGCGGGCACGACCTTCAGGACTGATCCGTAATGGTGCAGCTCGTCCGCCGTGGCCGGCTGGGCCGTGTAGACCATCGAGCGCATCCGGTGCTGTGGCACCAACCGTGACAGGTGGGTGGCCGCTCCGAGTGCTCCCCGGTCCACTTCGGGAAGCCCGAAGGTGGCATCCTCGGAGGCAACGACGATGTCGGCATTCCCGGCAATGCCCACGCCTCCACCGAGGCAGAATCCGTGGACGGCGGCGATGACGGGGATCTCACAGTCGTAGACGGCGGCAAATGCGGCGAAGCAGCCCCGGTTGGCTCCGATGAGTGCCTCGTCCCCTTTGGCTTGGATCTCTTTGATGTCGACGCCGGCGCAGAAACCCCGGCCCTCGGCCCGCACGATCACCACTCGGTTCTCGGGGACCCGGCCGGCTTCCAGGATGGCCTCGGCCAGGCTGAACCACCCGGCGACATCGAGGGCGTTGACGGGGGGATGATCGATGACGACCTCGGCGATGCCGGGGACCTTCTGCAACGACAAGACGGGCATGTCGACTCCGGGTGGATCGGGCGCGCTCCCGAATGCAGCAGCTCCGACACCTCTTCGTCGGACGTGACAACGGGCACGCACAGAGCGTGATCTGATACAGCGTCAGGACAGTACCAGTCGAAGACCAGGAGACAGCTGTGAGCGTGATCGACTTCACCCGCGAATCGGGGATTCTCGACCTGACCGGCACGGTGGTGGTGGTGACCGGGGGGGCACGAGGGATTGGCCGGGGCATCACCGAGGCGTTCCTGGCCGTAGGCGCTGACGTGGTGGTCTGTGGCCGTACCCCGGTCGCCGATGCCGACCTTCCGTCGGTCCTCGACGCCGGTGGAGAGTCCCGCCGGGCGGTGTTCGTGAGCGCCGACGTGCGCGACTCCGACCAGGCCTCGTCACTCATGTCGGCCACAGTGGAGCGCTTCGGCAGGATCGACACGCTCATAAACAACGCCGGCGGTGCCCCTTCGGTGGCGGCGGCCACTGCTTCACCTCGCCTGTCGGCCGGCATCATCAACTTGAACCTGCTGGCCCCGCTCTACTGCGCCCAGGCCGCCAATGCCGTCATGCAGACCCAGCAACGCGGTGGGTCGATCATCTCCATCACGTCGGTCAGCGGGCTGCGTCCGTCACCAGGCAGCGCCGCTTACGGCGCGGCCAAGGCCGGGTTGGTAAGCCTCACCGAGACCTTGGCCGTCGAATGGGCGCCGAAGGTCCGGGTCAACTGCGTGAGCGCAGGCCTCATCGCAACAGAGGCGGCCGACGATCACTACGGAGGGGCGAAAGGAATCGAGGCCGTGGCTGCCACCATCCCGCTTGGGCGGATGGGCACGCCAACGGATATCGCCGCGCTCTGCCTGTTCATGGCCTCGCCGCTGGCTTCGTATGTCTCAGGGGCAAACCTGGTCGGCCACGGTGCGGGGGAGACGCCCGCCTATCTTGGCGCGGTTGAGCGCGCCCTGGCGGAGGTGGGTGAGCCAGAGGGCGACGCCGCCGGTTGACTCCGCAGGAAAGTCCAGCCCAAGCTCCCCAACCTGCTCTGTGAAAGTGCTCAAGTGGGGCCTTTATGTGGTCGATGTTTTTCCTGTGAAACAACAGGTGGCTGGCGCTCTGAGCGCCATGGAGGACATTGCTGTCGGCGGGCACGACGGGGTGACGCTGCGGTGCTGACTCAAGCCGAACCCACCTTCACCCTGGCCGGTGCGCCGTACCTCGAATACCTGCCAGTGGTCGATCTGTCCACCGGGCGACTTCTGGGCATGGAGGCCCTCGTGCGCTGGCAGCACCCGACCCAAGGCCTCATCTCTCCGAACCAGCTGATTCCAAGCGCCGAGGCCAGTGGAGACATCGGGCCGCTCACCCGGTGGATCCTGATGGAAGCCTGTGATCAGGCCCGCAGCTGGTCGACCAGCATCCAACTCGGGGTGAACTGCACGATCCATCAGCTGCGTAGGGGTGAAGTCTCGGGCGCAGTCGAAGCCGCGCTCGAGCAGACGGGACTCGGCAGCTCCCAGCTGACACTCGAGATCACCGAGGACGCGGTGGTCGATCCGACAGCCTCTGCCGATCTAAAAACACTGTCGCAGATGGGCGTCCAGCTCTCCGTCGACGACGCCGGCACCAACTGGTCCTCGTTCGAGCCTTTCAAACGACACTCCATCTCCACGGTGAAGATCGACGGATCCTTCATCGCCGGACTCGAGTCGACCCAGAGCATCAATCGTCTCGTGGTGGAGACGGTCATCCATATGGCCCACTCCCTCGGCATGTCTGCCATCTGCGAGTGGGTGGAGACGGCGGCACAGGTGGAGATCGTCCGGTCATTCAACGCCGACGCCGCCCAGGGGTTCTTCTTCGCGCGGCCGATGTCAAGCACGGATGCCGCCCTACTGGCCTGCGGACCGGACATTCCACAGTTCTCCCGTACCCAGATCCGGACGCTCACCTGCTCGCTCGACGGCCGGGATGCCCCTGACGGCATTGACGGACCGCCTGCGCCAGAGGGCCAAAGCCCGAGCGCAGACGGCATGGCCACGGCCCCGACGGCCGAGCCTGCCTAGACACCGGAGACAAACGCCAGCCTGGCTGCGAAAGGGGATGGCCTGAGGGCACCATCTTTGTTGACCAGCTCGCTCGAGTGTCCAGAATGGTCCGACCACCAGTTTTGCCTGTATACCTCTGCCCGTGAAACTCGCTGTGATCAAAGAGTCGCGCCCGGGGGAGCGACGGGTGGCTATCGTCCCCGACGTCGCCGCCAAGCTGATCAAGGGCGGAGTCGAAGTGGCCGTCCAGTCGGGCGCAGGGGAGGCCGCTCACTTCACCGACGAGGACTATCGGGCAGCCGGTGCGACGGTCAGCCCCGACGCCGCCTCTGCCTTGGCCGACGCCTCCATCGTGGTGCGGGTCCAACCGCCGAACGTCGATGAGGTCGACGCACTGCCCTCGGACGTGACAGTCGTCAGCTTCTTGCAGCCCGCATCGTCGGCCGATGCCGTCGCCGCGCTGGCCGAAAAGGGGGCGTCGGTCTACAGCCTCGACTTACTCCCACGCATCAGCCGGGCCCAGTCCATGGACGCGCTCTCCTCCCAGGCCACGGTGGCCGGCTACCGGGCCGGCCTGTCGGCGGCCGAGCACCTGACCAAGTTCTTCCCGATGTTCATGACCGCAGCCGGCACCATCCCGCCGGCCAAGGTCCTCGTCATGGGGACCGGTGTCGCCGGACTCCAGGCCATCGCCACGGCCCGGCGGCTCGGAGCAGTCGTTCGTGCCTACGACGTACGGGCGGCAGCCAAAGAGGAGGTGGAGAGCCTCGGTGCGAAGTTCGTCGAGCTCGGCCTTGCCACTCAAGAAGGGTCGGGGGGCTATGCCAAAGAGCAGTCAGCCGACTCCCTGGCCCAGCAACAAGATCTCTTGGCTGCCGAGGTGGCGGCCTCCGATGTGGTCATCACGACCGCCCAGATCCCTGGACGGAAGGCCCCGGTGCTCGTGACCACGGCAATGGTGGAGGGCATGGCCGAAGGGGCGGTGATCATCGACATGGCCGCTGACACCGGGGGCAACTGCGAGCTCTCCGTCGCCGGCCGGGACGTCGAACACCATGGGGTCACCATCGTGGGCCTTGCCAACCCCCCGGCGTCGATGCCGACCCATGCCAGCTTCCTCTACGCCCGCAACATCGCCAACTTCTTGGGCCTCTTGGTCAAAGACGGCGCCATCGCCCCGGACTTCACCGACGAGATCATCGAGGGCACCTGCGTGGTGCGAGAAGGCACCGTGGTTCTCAGCCCGACGACCGAGCCGCTCGGTGTCCCAGCCCCGATGGTCAGTCCGCCCGAAGTAGCCGTGGACGCCGAAGTGGTGGTCCACCCCGCAGACTCGGTCCGCTTCGAGGATCAGTCCACGCCATCGAAGGAGACGCCCTCATGAGCACCGGAATCCTCGAGTTCCTGACCATCTTCGTGCTGGCTGCATTCGTCGGCATTGAGCTGATCAATGCTGTGCCGTCCATCCTGCACACGCCACTTATGTCGGGCAGCAATGCCATCCACGGCATCATCCTGGTCGGCACCATCATCATCATGGGCAGTGCTGACGGACCGGCCCAAATCACCCTCGGCTTCCTCGCCGTGCTCCTCGCCACGTTGAACATCGTTGGGGGCTTCGTGGTGACCGACAGGATGCTCGAGATGTTCAAGGCCAAGTCTCCCGAGCCGCCGACACACGCCGACGCCTCCGACGAGGACCACTCGGACGGTGGCAAGTGACCCTCGACACCTGGATCGACCTCGTCTACCTTCTGGCCGCCGTCTGCTTCATCCTGGCCTTAAAGGGGCTGAGCTCCCCGAAGCAGGCGAGGAACGGCAACCTGTTGGGCGCGGCGGCCGCTGCGGTCGCCGTTGGATTCACCTTCGCATACCCGGGTGTGCGGGCTCATACCTTGAACCTGGTCCTGACCCTGGTGGCCATGGCCATCGGCGCCGCCATCGCCGTGCCCGCCGCCCGGACGGTGAAGATGACAGCAATGCCACAGATGGTGGCGATCTTCAATGGCGTCGGCGGCGGAGCCGCCGCCCTCGTCTCCATCGTGGTCTTTTTGATCGAGTCGCCGGGCAAGCCCGCCGTCTACCGGATCGGCGAGGTCATCTTCGGCGTGCTGGTCGGCTGCGTGTCGTTTGCCGGCAGCGCCATCGCCTTCGCCAAGCTGCAAGAGATGATGACCGGCCGACCCATCACCTATCCGGCCCAACAGGTCATCAATGCGGTGGTCGCCGTGGCCATCGTGGCCCTGGCCGTTGCCACGCTGCTCACCGGCAGCGTCGCCCTGTTGGTCGTGACGGCCATCTTGTCCTTGGTGCTCGGCGTGATCTTCGTCCTGCCCATCGGCGGCGCCGATGTGCCCGTGCTCATCTCCCTGCTCAATTCGTTCACCGGCCTCGCCGTGGCCGCATCGGGATTCACCCTGAACAACAACCTGCTGATCATCGCCGGGACCTTGGTCGGAGCGTCCGGCGTCCTGTTGACCCGCATGATGAGTAAGGCAATGGGCCGTTCGCTGACCAATGTGCTGTTCAGCGCGTTCGGCTCGGTGGTGACCGCCGGTGGCGGTGCGGATGGGGCGGGCGAGACCCGAACCGTCCGCACCGCCACGCCCGAGGACATCGGCGTGCTGATGGCCTACGCCAGGAAGGTGGTGATCATCCCCGGCTATGGCCTGGCTGTCGCCCAGGCCCAACACACGGCCAGGGAGCTCGCCGACCTGCTCATGGAACGCGGCGTCGACGTCTTCTATGCCATACACCCAGTGGCCGGTCGCATGCCCGGACATATGAACGTGCTGCTGGCCGAGGCGAACGTTCCGTATGACGAAGTGTTCGAGCTGGAAGAGATCAACAACGAGTTCGCCACCGCCGACGTCGCGTACGTGATCGGGGCGAACGACGTGACCAATCCGGCGGCGAAGACCGACCCGCATTCGGCGATCTACGGCATGCCAATTTTGGATGTCGAGAAGGCGGGGACGGTGTTGTTCGTGAAGCGATCGATGGCGTCGGGCTACGCGGGCGTGGACAATGAGCTGTTCTTCCGGCCCAACACGATGATGCTGTTTGGCGACGCGAAGAAAATGACCGAGGAAATCGTGCAGGCTCTGGGTCACTGATCAGAGCAGCCGGCGACGGATACCGTCGATCAGCCGCGTTTCGTTGAAGTTCAGAATTAAGCCAACGCGAAGACCGCTAATCTTCAGATAAGTCAGCAATTGCGCTTCATGAAGCGGATGGATTGCCTGGACTGATTTAATTTCCAAAATCAACGCCTCTTCCACGACGACGTCCGCGACCAGTTCGCAGTCAGTTGGTTCGCCTTTATAAATGACAGGAAGTCGGCGTTGCCTGACAAACGCCAGTCCCCCATTGGACAGTTCTCGGCAGAGGCAAGCCTCATAAACCGATTCCAGCAAACCCGGTCCCAACGTTCTATGCACCTCAATCGCGCAACCGATCACGCGGCGCGAATACGGATCGGCGTCGAGCAGTCCCATCTTCGTGTCCTTCGTGCCTTCGTGGTTTAAAAATAGCTGGCGCTGGTTAAGGATTCCTGAATCGAAATGGGGCCTCCCACGGCCAAGGTTCGCGCATGTTTAAGCGCCCGGTTCTTTCACCACGAAGGCACGAAGCTCACGAAGAAACGCCGGATTGATCTTTTCCCCGGCGGCATCGCGGTAACTGACTCGATCGATGGCGGCGAAATCGGACCGTCGGCGATCACGCTCTTCGCCGGTTGAAGACTCTCGGATTCGGGCGCACTGTCGATAGCAGCACGGCACTGAGGAGCCAAATGGCGGATTTCACCAGTTCAGGCACGTGCCACGTGTTGCTGATCTATCCGCGGTTCGGCGCGGCGACATTCTGGAACTACTCCTCCGCCTGCGAGATGGTCGGCGCGCGTTATCCCGCGGCCCCACTCGGTCTGATCACCCTTGCCGCCACGCTGCCGCGCCACTGGGAACTTCGCCTGGTCAATCGCAACACCGAGGAACTCTCCGACGCCGACCTCGATTGGGCGGACATGGTGATGACCGGCGGCATGATGGCGCAGCAGGTCGATACGCTGGAACTGATCGCGTTGGCCCAAAGGCATGGCAAACCGGTGGTCGTCGGCGGCCCCGATCCGACCTCCAGCCCCGAGGTTTACGCCGCCGCCGACTTCCGGGTCCTTGGCGAAGTTGAAGGGATCGTCGACACATTCGTCGCCGCCTGGGAGTCGGGGGAGCGGTCCGGTTGCTTTACCGCGCCGAAGTTCACCATCGATGTCACGCTGTCGCCCATTCCGCGCTTCGATCTGTTGAAGTTCGATCAGTACTTATATGTCGGCGTGCAGTATTCGCGCGGCTGCCCGTTTACCTGTGAGTTCTGCGACATCATCGAACTCTACGGCCGGGTGCCACGCGCCAAAACAACCTCCCAAATGCTCGCCGAACTCGAGACCCTCTATCAACTGGGCTATCGCGGGCACGTCGATTTCGTCGATGACAATCTGATCGGCAACAAAAAGGCGCTGCGGACGTTACTGCCGGAGCTCGCGCTTTGGCTCAAGGAACGGGACTATCCGTTCGAATTCTCGACCGAAGCCTCGATCAACATGTCGGACGATGACGAGTTGCTGCGGCTGATGCGAGAGGCGAATTTCTTCGCCATCTTCGTCGGCATCGAAAGTCCGGATCCAAAAACCCTTGTCCACACCAAGAAAAAGCAAAACACCAGACGCAGCCTGGCGAACAGCGTGCACAAGATTTACCGCGCCGGGATGTTCGTTACCGCCGGCTTCATCGTCGGCTTCGACA
>PLSY01000042.1 GCA_003164275.1 Acidimicrobiaceae bacterium
TGCCCAGGTGCTGGCTGAACCAGCCGGGGCGTGCCGGTAGCCCTTGGAACCCGCCCAGGACGGGCGGAGTGGGGTCCGGGTAGACGACCTCGGTTTCGCGTTCGGCAGCAAGGGTCATCGAGTGTCCATCTGCTTTCTCGTCATTGCTTGGGGGTGGGCTTGCCTGGAGTCGCGCCGTAGACTTCAGCGTTGCTGTAGGGATCGACGTTGTCCGGGTAGTAGCCGCCGTCGGCACCGTTGGCATCAGGGACGTACGTCCAGGCGAACGGAGGCAGGAGTTTGGTGTTGGTCGCCGTCTTCGCCTCGGTGGCCTTGGCCCACGCCATGAATGCCGTCTTCGAGACCACCTTGCCGTAGTTATACATGGCTCCGTGCCAGAGGCCGCAGAGTTCGCTGCACCGGACGGTCACGTTTCCGGTTTCCTTGGTGGTGGTGTAAGCGACATTGTCCTGCTGGGGGTTGGCGTCAGCTTTGACGCTCAGCTGGTACGCCCAGAAGCTGTGGATCANNTCTCGAATCCGCCGAAGGTCGGGTAGCGGTAGGTGAACTTCCACTGCTGGCCGATGACCTGGATGGGCAGGATGGTCGCCGAGGTGGGCGTCCAGATCGGATTGGGCCCCTCTCCGCCGCCCGAGCCTTGGCCGGTGATCAGCCGAACGGTGCCGAACACGAAGAGTCCGAGCACGATGACGGTCGTCGTGACGATCCATCCGACCTGCATCCCGAGGTTGGTTCGGGCCTGAGGTCCGCCGATCGGTTCGGGGACGTCCTTGCTGGCCCTCCAGTTCAGCATGGCGTAAGCCAGGTAGACCCAGACGGCGAGGAGGACCGGGAGGGCGATGAGCAGCAGAACGTTGAAGTCGAACTGGTTGTCCGAGGCGTTGTTGGTCATCGTGCCCGGCGGAACGTGTGGGCCCACGAGGGTCCAGAACAGCACATCACCCACGATGGAGAGGATCAGCCAGATGATGACCATCCGCCGCATGTGGTGGGGCTCCTCCGGCCCGGGTCGGGGAGACTTGGAGTGGTCGACCTGTTCTGCCTCAGCGGTGCTCACGAGACCACGTCCAAGAAGCCACCCATGTAACCCAGCGTGCTCATCGGTCCCCCGTTTCCGTACAACCAGCCGAGTCCGCAGGGAACGATGCATTGGAAGTTGTAACTACCGGGACCCGGCGTGACGAACGAAGCCTTGATGACGTTGACGACTGAGCTCGAAGCCGAGCAGGGCGCCTGGCTGCAGATGTTTTTGGCATTTGGGTTGACACCGACCAGGGGGACGTTCAGTCCGAGTGCCGGCACGGTGAACGTGTGCCCGACCCCGTTGCCGGAGTTCGAGTCGTACACCGAGATCGGCTTGCCGTTGAGCACCTCGACGCCGCCGGCGGTGCCTTGGACCCGGCCCCAGTTCTGATTGCGGAGGGGGCTACCCGAGTCGTACTGCTCGACCGTGAGATTGATGCGGGTGTGGGCCGGCAGCTTCCAGGTGGTGGAGTGAATCCACTGGCCCTGGGGGTCCTTCACCAGATACGAGACCCAGGTGGGATGTTGCCCATAGCCCTCACCGATGGCACCGACTGTCTGCACGGTGAGATTGATGGCCGCGTTCGGGGCATGGGCGGATGTGAAGTCGATCGTCTCCGGTTGGGGGAGCAGGAAGCCCAACACCCCCCAGACGGCGAAGGCGATGACCACGATGAGGAGCCCCAGTACGACCGAAACCCTTCCCCCGAATGACATGCAGTGCTCCTTGATCAGACGGTCAGCCAGCCGCTTGTCCGGCTGAGGGCGTTCCTGCGAGCTGTTTCGAATGGATTACCCGAACCGTAAAACTTTGTGAAGAATTCCTTCTGCGTCGTGACAGTAGGTGGACTGCTCTCTCCGGTCAAGTACCGTTGGCCGAGCACGGTTCTGGCGGTCACCACCCACAGCCCCCGACTGGATGCGCAGCGGTCAGATCCGACCCCTGGCATCGGCCTTGGTTGCTCGAAGATCGATGGGCGGCGCGTTACCCCGGTGCGACAGCCGCTCGAGCAAGTTGGAGAGCGAGCCCTCGTGGTCGATGGCCCGCTTGATGACGACGACGAGGGCCGGCACCGCCCAAAAATCGCCGCACACCCACAGGATGGCGGCGCCGATCTGCTGGTCGGCGAAGGGGGCGAGGGTCACGCCGGGAATGTGGGCGTAGACCGAGTACCAGCTGGCCGCGCTGAAGATGCTCAGTGCCATGGCCAGGATGAACATGACCACGTTGGTGCTGATGATGGCTCCGGCTTGCCAGATCGGGCTGGCCTTGGGCTTCATCGGGTGCGAGGGGATTATCTGGAGCCAGAACAGCACGCCGGTGACGAAGAAGCTGCCGTGCATGAGCCAGATGTGTACCGTCTGGTTGGTCTCCGCCGAGTCGAACAGGGCGGGGATGTGCCACACCACCATCGCCGCATTGAACGAGAGCAGAGCGAACCAGGGGTTCCGCACCACCCGGCCGATGCCGCGCAGCGCCGGCGACCACGATCCGAGGAGGAAGAAGCGACCCACGGAACGCCGCGCCCGCACCGGCACGGCGAACATCAACGGGATCCACGGGGACCCGACCACGATGAGGATCGGCGCGTACATGCCGATCAGCAGGTGCTCGAGCATGTGCACGAAGAAGTAGTCGCCGGCCCAGTAGTCGAGCGGCGACTCGACAGCCAGCAACAGGACGCCGAGGCCCCCATAGAAGGCCAAGGCATGGAGCCGGCGGCGGCGGGTGCGTGCCCGGTTCGACCGTCTCTTGAGCCGGGCCAGCCCCACCTCGTGGGCGAAGACGATGACCACGACCACGATGAGGAACGGGTCGAACGACCAGTTGTCGGTGATGTAGTGCACGGCCGGACTCCTCAGATCCCCGAGACTGCGCGAGTTGGGTGACCCTATCGTGACCGGCGACGGACCGATGTGCCGGGCCGGTCAGCCCGACGAACCGTACTGGATGGGGACGCCGAGGGTCTGGGTGTGGGTCCACACTCCCGACGCCAGTGTGTCCACTGTCAGGGTCGAGTTCTTTCCGATCAGGGCCTCGAGTGTGCCGGCCGGCGTGGCCACCACGGCCGACGTCCCGACCGGCGGTGCAGCCAGGCTCTGCCACGGGCCACCCGGAGATGCCACCTGCGCCGCCCGGTTGGCCCCGGGCCCGCTGGCGTTGATCACCCATCCATCGGTGCCGGTGAGACCGGTCGACACCAGGGTGGCTCCACCCAGCCGGAATCCGGACGACTCCGTCCATGTTTTCAGGCCATCGGTGCTCCACAGTGCATACAGCGTGGCGGCCCCCTCGGTGCCGGCGCTGACCAGCGCCGCGGTACCTGCGGGGGTAGTGGCCAGTCGGATCACCTCGGTCGGCTGTCCGGTGGTCGGCAGTGCGGGGCCGACAGGCCTCCACTCGGGAGAGGATCCCGCCCCGGTGCCCGACCGCAGAAAGATCCCAACGGGGCCGGACGCGGTGCACACGCCGCCGACGGCAGTCCCAGCGCCGACGATGGCCACCGCAGTGAGCCGACGCAGCCCGCACTTCGAGCCACCCGGAGTTGCCGCCAGAGTGTCCTCGGCCACTCCGGTCGTCCACGTCGACAGATCACCCGGGTTGGTGACCACCCTTCCGTTTCCGACGCGCAGGAGCGCAACCGAGCGACCGCTGCCGTTGGTGGCCAGCGAATCCGGTACCGGCGCCAAGCCGGTGGGCAAAAGCCCGGGTGACCACGATGAGCCCTCCGTGGTGCTCTGGGCCAGGGGCGAGAAGAGCAGATCCTGGGAGGGCTGGAATCCGGCCAGGACGGTTCCTCCTGCCACCGATGCCACCAGCCCCCCGTTGGAGGCCACCCCCGGGGGCGTCGCCAGTTCCCAGCGCGATGGCCCACTCGACAAGGCGAAGAGTTGCCAGAACGTGTCGAGTGGGTCATCGAAGTGACCGAGGGCGATCGTCGCCCACGTGGAGGCAGGGTCGGCCGAGGAGCTGGCCAGTGGGATGGTCGGCACGGAGGCAGGGGAACGGACTGCCGAAACGGTGGGTGGGGCGGGGGCTGCGGTCGACGAGCATGCCGCCAATACGCCCGCCGACACGAGCACCACGCCGGCCGCAGCCAGTCCCCGGCACCGATCGGACTGGAGGGGTCTCCGCTGCCCTCTCCGGCTCCGGGACGGTTCCGTCACGATGCCGAGATGCGCTGCACCTGCCCGGTGAGCACCCCCGAGAACGACGATCGGTCCACCGTGTTTCCAGCCCCAGGGTCCGAGTTGAGGATCACCCGGGTGTGGCCGTTTGGCCCGATGACGTAGACGATGTCGCTGTGGGCGATCATGGCGCCGGCCGGGGTCACCTGGGTCTGCACCCCATAGTCGTTCCACACCTTGTGCAATTCGGTGAGCGAACCGGTCAGGAAGTGCCAGTTGGCCACGGTGTCCATGCCTTCTTGCTTGTCGAAGGCGGCGGTGGCCGTGGTGGACGTGTACAGCGGGTTGTTGACCACGGCCACGATGTCCACCTTGCTCGACGCGCTCCCCAGCATCTGGTCGGTGAGCCGCAGCTCCTGGGCGATGAGCGGACAGTCCGAGGTGCACACCGGGTCGAGGAAGGTCAGCACCACCACGTGCCCGGCGAGGGACTTGAGGGAGACGGCATGACCGGCCTCGTCGGTGAGGGTGAAGGGCGAGGCGGGTATGTCGACGATGTTGGGAGTCCCGTCGGTGGCCTCGGCCACGATGGCGTCGGCATTGGAGTTGGTCGCGGCCAGGGCCATCGGAGCGGCGCCAAGCAGCAAGATACCGACGGCCCCGAGGGCGGCCAGGACTCGGGTCAGGTAGGTCGGGGACAAGCCTCCCAGCAGACCGATCGACGCGGCGCCCGGAGCCGTCGCTGGCAGAGAGGCAGGTGCCGGATCCGTCGCTTCGGCGGGGAGCATCACGACACCCAGGTACCCGGCGGTGAACACCAAGGCCATCGGGATCATCGAGTTGGGGTCGGTGCCCAACCCACCGAACACGCCAAAATCCTGGACCAGCACCCAGTCGGCTAAACACAGCGTGACGGCGGCAATCACTCCGATGCGGAGGAGGCGCCCTCGCCCCGCCACGAAGGCGCTTCCGATACCGATCAGGAGCACGACCAGGGCCAGATTCACCGCCCATCCGTGGGTGGTGTCAAACGATGCGAGGGCCCGAGGGCCCGAGGAGAACGCAGCGGGCTGGGAGACCCGGGCCATGGCCCGGGTCATCGCCGTCAACGTGGTGCCCCCGGTTCCGGACCAGGATCCCCGACCGGGCCAGGCCTGGAGGACGCCCATGACGATAAAGAAAAACCCCACGCCTCGGAGGATCCACCTTCCGAGCTTGGGGGTTTCCCAGTGGGCCTCCGGCAACGCGATCAGGACGCCGGCCACGGCGTAGAACAGGGCGGCTCCGGGAGTGCCGAAGAGCCAGCTGCCACCCGGGGCGAATATCCCTCCGAACGCCTCGCCAAAGACCCAGACGAGCAAGCCCCAGCCGGCGCTGGCCGCACCGGCGGACCGGGACCAGTAGCCACGTGGTGCGACCAGGAGGAAGATCCCGATGCCGACCTGGATCCACACGGTGGCCGCCGCTGCGGACACCGGGTGGTCCGACCACATCGTGACCCCCACGTTGACCAGGTGCTGGATCCAGTCAGGGGATCCGCTGGCCGCGGGCTTGACAACCCCGTCCGGGAGGCCGGTCGGCATTGAGGACTGAGTCTGAAGCAGGCCGTCGACGACCCAGAGGATCCCGAAAGCGATGCGGAGCAGGCGTCGGGCGGGAGGCTCCCGGAGGAGCCGCTGCCGGGGAACGGCAGGCTCGAACTGGCCGGCGGCCACCGCCCGCCGATATCGGATCGTCCTGACGATGTTCCAGGCCAGGATCAGGACGACGGCCATGATCAGGACGATCAGGAACTGATGGGCGAGTTGGGAGTGGAATGCCGCGGAGATGGTCGAATCGGCGTTGGGGGACGCCTGCCCCATTCCCCTCACAGCGCGACCGACCCGTCATCCGCGGGAGCCATCATCGCTCCGGGCGCATGCAACGGGACAGGACGGGACGGGACGGTCACGGGGCGATTGTAGGTTTCTCCTCGGCATTTCCACGTTCGCCCTGTGGTGACCGTACGGGCCGGAGGCCCCAGTCTCCGAGTCAGGGCGACGCCTCCGAATCACGTCCGGCCGGCTGTACATCAGCCTCATCGGCTGCCAACGCCCGCTGGTGCTGCTGCCACGCCTTGAGCATCTCGACGTGCTCGGGTGCAACCACCTTCGGTCCCGCGTCGGCCTTCCTGCCCCTCCGCTGATGGAGCAGGTTCCACCACATATAGCAGGCGAATACGGCGAACAGGGGCCATTCGAACACATACGCCCAACTCAGCTCATTGCCACCCAGGGCCCGGTTGACCTCGAACAGGAATGCGGCAGTGCAGAGCATCAACCCACCAGCCAGTGTGAGGTGGAGCTTGACTGCATCGGAGCCGGTCAGGCGCGTGTTCTCTCGATGCTCGGTCGGATCGGAGGACTCGCGCTGACCCACGGCGACCACCCTATCGGTGGACTGTACCGCTGGATCACGGGGTGCGGCGGCTGTAGTGGGACCAGCTTCTGCCGCACAGGCGTGAGGACCGGTTGCCCGCGCTTGTTGTACTCCCTGCTATCCCTACACTGCTGTCAAAACAACTCGTACCGGCCTGGCAGGGGTTCAACTCGACCCGGCGTTGTCGTGTTCCCACCCGTTCCCAGCCGGGGGGTACCCGAATGTGGGACCCGTTCACCAGGACGCCCGGTGGCCGGGGGATTCGAGCGACTCCCGTGATTTCGGTATCCTCCCGGACTCTCGGATGAAGGTCAGCCCAATGTCGAACTCCGGCCGAAAAGCGAGAGCGATGCAGGCCGCCCGCATCGACGTGTCCGCCCGGAACCCGCTGACGCCGGCCTTCCGACTGATCGTCGCCGTCCTGCTGGCGGTGGTGCTGTCACTGACAGCGGATGCACTGATCGTGTTCGCCGGCTCGAGGGCGTTCGCCTCCTGGCGGAACTACACGCACTTTCGGTTCGCCGACTACGCCCCCCTGACGATCGTCGGCGTGTTGGCGGCGGGTGCAGCCTGGCTGATCGTCATTTGGATCTCGACATCTCCACGCTGGCTGTTGCTCCGACTGGCCGTGGTGGTCACGCTTCTTCTCTGGTTACCCGATCTGTATCTGCTCCTCCGACATCAACCGGTTCGGGCCGTGGCGGTGCTCATGACCATGCACCTCGCCATCGCCTTTGTGACCTACAACCTGCTCATCCGAATTGCTCCGCCGCCACCCACCAGTTCCGAAAGCGTGGCGCAAGCGCTGGATCGGATGCCCGTTGAGTCGCTGCGAACCGACAGCGGAGGAGCGCCACAGGATACTGGGGCTCTGCACGAGTCCGAAACGGTTGCAGAACGCTCGGTTACCCGATGGGCTTGGCAGCTCGAGACGCTCGTCGGCATCGAGGTGGTCCTCGGCATTGTCGCACTGGTCGTGGTGCCGACCGGGCGGAGGAGTGGTTGGATGCCGAGCCGCGGGGCCACGCTCTACCTCGTCCACGCCGCTCTCGGCCTGCCCTTGGCTCTCGGCGCCATGGCCTATCTCGCACGCGTCTGGAACTCCTCGCGCATCACCGCTCTGAGCGGATGGATCGGAGGAGCAGGAGTCCTGGTTGCCGGCCTGGGGGGCCTACTGACCGTCGCGCATCCATGGCGGCTGGTCGGCATGGCCCTGATGCTCGTGGGCGCGGTGGTGGCGGCATTCGGGTATCTGCTCCCCGCTCTCGACAAACTGTCGGACGACGGCAAAGGCAACATCGACTGATGTCCCGGCACGATGATCACCAGCGCTCACTGGTCACCCTCCGAGTCACCCCACCGGCTCGGGCTGAGTATCTGGAGACGCCATCCGCCCGACCGGCACCGAGGTGCGCTGCCTCTTGACCATGGCAGCGCACCTCGGTCTCCTACAGTGCGGCCGTGACGGCGATCCGGCGCGCGCCTCGCGTGTGCTGCGGCCCGGGGGTGGGCTTCCACAGGGACTTCCCGGTGGCCGGGTCGTACGTTTCCGCGCGTGCACCGACCCGCTCGGCCTCTGCCTCGGTGACGAGCTGCGGAGTGGGAGCGAAGAGAACCGCACGTCGGTGCCCCAGTATGTGGTGCCAGAATTCGGCTTCCTGCTGAGCGGTGGCCTGGGTGTCCAACTCCCCCCGCTGCAGGGAGCGGTGGTGACGGACGGACCCGATGAGGACCGGCCCGGCGGCGATGAACACCGTCAGTGCCATGATGGGGATGGTGATGTAGAGAGCGATCATGCTCGTTCGGCAGACCTTGTCGGGTGTGGCCTACCGCCTCCTTTCACTCTCTATTCTCGAGACGGGACTGGCAGTTCCCTCTGAGACGCCGTAATGCCGGCTGAGAAACCGATGAAGGTGGGATGAAGGCCTGCGCGCTCGACCGTACACATGTGGTCGACAGCCCGCCACGAGATCCCGTGCCGGCGGCCTGCTGCGGATTGCGCTCACGACTTGCCCAGTTCGCGAAGCTGGCCGGGACCATCCGTCACTACCGCGACGACGCTCGAATGGAAGCTGACCGATGGGATCTCGGAGTCGGACAACGCCGCCATCGGCAGAATCCGATCTGCGGCTCGGGACCTCCACGATCCCGAGAGCTTCATCACCATGATCATGCTCAAGCGAGCAGGCATCGCCCCTCACCTGCCGTGGGCGGCGGGATCATGACCCACGACAGCAGCAGAAGACCCGACTTTTGGGGCAGAAGCACATCCGGAATCGATCTGGGTCCGAACAGACGATGTGACCCGAGTCCTTATTGGAGATTTACAAATCGTTTGGGATTGGGTACCGGGGCAGGGACAAACGGTGGCGGAATGCCACTCAAGGGGGGGGTCACCACATTGTGATCCCATTAGGAAAGGTGCATCCATGAATCCAGAAACTCATTCGCCGCGGCGACGCGGCCGAATGGTGGTGGTGTTGCTTGCGTCACTTGTCGCCGTCCTGTTTGGGGTTACCGCCTCGAGCCTGGCTACCGCGGCCACGCCCAGCAGCACACACGCCGTGCAGGTGCCACCCCCCAACGGAGACTTCGGGACGACCATCGATCCCTTGCAGTACAACTGCGGGAACGACGCACCTACCTGTGGACAGGTCGGGGAGTCGAACGGCTACTTCAACGGGACCAACGTCGACCTCCTCTATAGCGAGGACTACTACTGCGACCCGGCGGTAACACCCGCGGCTACAGCCAGCGGCTGTGAGGCAGGGGCTGGTCCGTCCTCCCCAAATCCCACGGGGACGTCAGCCAACGGCACCATCTTGGGAAACACCAAGCACAGTGACACGCTGTACATTCCAGTTCCGCTGTTTGCCAACCCGCCAGCAACACAGTGCACGGCGACGGCAACCTGCATCGACCATCCCTCGACCATCAGTCTGTCGAGGATCGCCGGCGCCCTTCCCGGGAACCCGTCCCCGGCGAGTGTGGCCAATGTGCCGATCCCGGCGCACGACCACGTCGTTGGCACGCGGAACAACGGGCTACCCGAGTGGTGGAACGTCGAAGTCGTGGCAACCACCAGCCCGGCGACCTTCGCCACCCTGACAAGTCAATCCGCGATCGCCTCGGCAGTCACCGCAGGGACCGCCATCGCGGCTCCGACCAATGCCTACCTCTTCTTCCAGGTGTTGCCCGGAACGCTGTCAGCGTCCATGGCCGCTGACCTCACGGCCACGGCTCCCCCCGGAGCAGCACTGCCTGCCGCACCGGCCTCACCACCGGCCAGCCAGGCCGAGTCGGGTGCCACCTTCAACAACTTGATGAACGACTGTGGCGCGACCGCGCCAAACTGCCAGAACCTCGGCATCAGCCGGGACTGGATCCAGGGCCAGGATGTAGAGGCGCTCTATAGCGAGCAGTACTTCTGCGGGACCACCTCGGTGACAGTCCACTCGAGCAGCGGGTGTGAGGCCGGGGCCGACCCGACGTCGGTTCCGCCGAACGTCGGAGACACCACGATCCCGACGCCTGGGAACTCCTACCCAGCGCCGGCCAACGGCACGATCGACCCGCTGTACATACCGGTACCGTTGTATACGACACCGGCGGTGGCTTACAACCAGTGTTCAAGCGCCATCACCTGCATCGATCATCCGGACACCATCGACTTGTCGCTGTTGGCCTCGACGCTCGGGGTCCCGGCTGCATCGCTCGACAATGTCCCGTTGCCCGGGCACGACCACCTATTGACCACCCGCAACGGTGATCAGCCAGAGTGGTGGAACGTGATCGTCATCCCTGTGACTACACCGCAGGGCCTGGCCACGGTCGAGGCAGACAAGAACTACACGGCAGTTCGTGCCCTCGAGGGACAACCCGGAACTGGCATTGGCATCCCTGCCTCTGGCAGTAGCGCGGCGGTCACCGAGGTCCCGACCAACGCCTATCTTTGGTTCCAGACCCTCTCAGGAGCTAGTGCGGCAACGCCTGGACCCACCCAGACGAGCTGCATGTCGAAGCTTCCTGCCGGTTCAGTTGTCGGCAGCGCCGCCCTGGACGACGGCACCGGCTACTACGAGACGGATGCAGCCGGTGATGTGGCTGCCTTCGGTGGAGCCACCTGCTACGGAGACATGACCGGCAAGGCCCTCAACAAGCCGATCGTCGGTATGGCCGTCGACCGGAACACCGGAGGGTATTGGCTGGTGGCCTCTGATGGGGGAGTCTTCTCCTTCAACGCCACCTTCTACGGATCCGCCGGTGCCATCGCCTTGAACAAGCCGGTGGTCGGGATCACGCCAACGCTGAACGGGACTGGGTACTACCTGGTCGCCTCGGACGGCGGCGTCTTTTCCTATGGGGGCTCGACCTTCCAGGGCTCGACGGGCAACATCAGCCTCAACAAGCCAGTGGTTGGTATGGGACTCGACCGGGCGACCGGTGGCTACTGGCTGGCGGCCTCGGACGGTGGGGTGTTCTCCTACAACGCCAACTTCTACGGGTCGACCGGCAATATCACGCTGAACAAGCCGGTAGTCGGTATCGCTCCGATCTCGGACGGCACCGGGTATCGATTGGTGGCGTCAGACGGGGGAGTGTTCTCCTATAACGCCCCGTTCTATGGGTCAACCGGCAATATCAAGTTGAACAAGCCGGTGATCGCCGGCCTCAACAACAACTCCTATGACGGCTACTGGTTGGTCGCTTCTGACGGTGGCGTATTCACCTTCAGTCCCGGCGGCGAGAACATGCCGTTCTTTGGATCGGCCGCCTAGTCAACTGAATGGGCGCACCATTGGACTGACGCTCACGGGGAAGGGGTTCGAAAGGATCCCTTCCCCGTGGCGCGAGTCCACAGCCTCACCCGTACAGCGAAGACAACCACGGAATGGAGCAGGCATGGCCATCAAGTCGGCCGATCAGCGGTTCTCTGCGAGCAACTCCGAGATGATCGTCGGGTCCAACACCACTATTGGACATTCCATAGTGACCCGACGCCGGCTTCGCTACACCATGGCCTTTTTTTGGTTGCTCGATGGGGCCTTGCAGCTTCAGTCGTACATGTTCACCAAGGGTTTCGCTCGCGACATCATCGCTCCTGTCGGTAGCGGCCAGCCTTTCTTCATCGCCGATCCTGTGCATTGGAATGCCCAGTTGATCGCTCATGACCCAGTGCCGTTCAACTGCTTGTTCGCCGGAGTGCAACTGGCCCTGGGACTCGGACTCCTCTTTGGCCGGACAGCCAAGGTGGCCATCGGCGGATCCGTGCTCTGGGCCATTGGCGTTTGGTGTCTCGGAGAAGGTCTCGGCGGCATCGCCGGTGGGCATACGACGGCACTGTTGGGGGCACCTGGAGCCGCTGCTCTCTATGTGGTCCTGTCCTTTGCCGCGTGGCCGGGCAGAGGGGGTACGTCCGACGACCGGCTCTCGAACAATCCTGCGTCTTGGACGGTCTACGCATGGTCCGGTTTGTGGGTTGGATTCGCATTCTTGAGCGTGTTGCCGGCGAATATTTCTTCCAAAGACATCGGCGACCAACTGAGTGCCAGCGCGTCCACGTCGCCGTTCTGGCTGGCGACCTTCGACAGGACCTTGGCGGGGAGCGTCCGCTCAATGGGGCCGGGAGCCAGTGTCCTATGGGTGATGCTGGAACTCGCCATTGGTCTCCTCGTCCTCCGCAATGGCGCTTCGCGGACCTGGGCAGTTTGGACCGGTTTCGCTGTCACCTTCCTGTTCTGGGCGGCTGGGCAATCCTTTGGGGAACTGTTCAGTGGCAAGGCAACTGATCCGAGCACCGGCCCGCTTCTCATGGTGCTCGGACTGGTCGTTCTCTCTGCGCCTGATCTAAAGCCGGTGATGACCCTCAAGGTTCGCCACTTCGTTGCCGGCTTGGGTCCGGGACGCCCACGTGCGTTGGCTGCTCAAAGAGGCCCGCTCGGTGCAATATTGGCCACCCTGGCTGCAATCGTCGCCGTTGTACCTATTCTTGTGATGTCGGTCAAAGAGCCCGGGTGGAGGCGTCACGGTGGCGTCCTGATGGGCGTTCAATCGCCGGCCCGCAGCACTGGAGCCTCGGCCTCTGACGGCATCTCCTAGCGCAACATCTGCCCAACTGGGACCCGCATGCAGCGGACGTAGTCCGGCTACCAGTTGGGCTTGTCCGAAGTCGTGCGACGCTCAGGGGCTGTCTCTGCCTCGATGGTCTGCACGAATTCGTATCCCGTCACGATCGGCGAACGCGCGACAAGGAAGACCCCGGCGACGACCAGGGCGAGTCCGAACATCTCGAAGGCCAGGTAGGGCAACGACAATCGGAAGGAGTCAGAGAAGAGTGCTGCCCCGATGGCAATTCCGGTCAAGGGTTCCGCCGCCGTGAGCGAGGGAAGTGAGGCCTGGATCGGCGCAGCGGCGAATGCACTCTGGTTCAACCACAGTCCAGCGAGACCGACGATGACCAGCGCATACGGCATCCAGTCCGCGAACAGAGCAGAGATGCCGTGCGAGGATAGGAACAGTGCTCTCTGGGTCATGGCGTCCTGTAGGCCATACAAGACGCCCGCTGCGGCGCCAAGAAGGGTGGCCTCTTCACCAAGGCTCGTGTGCTTCCCGACGAGAACGAGGATCACAACCACCCCAGTCACTGCCAGACCGGTGATGAGCCAACCGTTCGAGGAAACTTCGTCGCCGTTCAGCGACCCGGACCCGGCGGAGAGCATGAAAGTGGTTAGCCCGACGATGAGAAGGACGGCACCGCCGTAGTCGTGTGAACTGGGTCGCTGGTGGCTCCAAAGTGCGGCCATTGGCAACGCGAACAGCAGGCTCGTGGCCAGGAGCGGCTCTACGACCGTCAGACTGCCCTTGTCAAGGGCCAGGGCCTCGAACACCTGGCCTCCGGCCATGGCGACGATGCCCGCCAGCCACAGTGGCCGACGAACCAGTCCCCACAGCAGGCGGGGGGACAACCGGTCCTCTTCGGGCGCAGCCGAAGCTACGTGCTGCTGCGTGACGAGTCCAAGGCCGAAGAAAAACGCCGAGGTGAGTCCAATGACTATGACCATCTTGTCATCGACTGTCCCTTACCTCGCATTGCTGAGCTTCATGCGACCTGGCCAGCGGTGTTCGGGCCCAAACGATTGCCATGTGCTCCCCGGAGGTCGGTACTGACCGGTCGACCAATAGGCGAGTCGGACAAACACCACGGTGGGCGCTCAGCGAACCGAAAGACCCTTGAGGCCAAGCCCTTGTCGGTGCTGGGTCGTCGCTATGGGAAAGGGTACCCAGTTCTTCGACCTCACAGAACCGCAGACGATCTCCTCCTTGTTCGCCAGTGGGCGATCGCCATGGGAAGTAGGACTTGCTGGTGCGGCATTGACCGCAACGAGCGGCCCGGTCGCTCCTGGATGCGGGTTCATTGCGCGACCTTCGCCGAGCCGGGACGCTAGAGCTGTCGAACCCGATCGTGCCTACCATTGGCCCATGATCGATACGAAGGGAGCGGTGTGGGACGGTACTCGCCTCATCGTCACCGACGAGCTCCAAGTGCGCGGCCCGGGCGCTGGTGAAGCAACTGTCCGAGTGTTGGCATCCGGCATCTGCCACAGCGATCTCAATGTCATTGACGGTACGAGCCCAGTCGCTTCGCCTGTCGTCTTGGGGCACGAGGCCGCCGGCACGGTCGAACTGGTGGGTGAGGGCGTCACCAGCGTGGGCCCAGGGGACGCCGTCGTCATTGGATCGACCATCCCTTGTGGAGATTGCACGGCGTGCCTCAGCGGTCGTGCGGGCGAGTGCCGGAACCCATTTGGGTCCGGACAGTCGCCATTCCGGTGGCTGGGCCAGCCGGTTCGGGCATTCGCCAATGTCTCTTCGTGGGCATCCATGATCACTGTGGCCGAGTCGCAGCTGGTGCCCGCTCCAGGCATTCCGCCAGAGGTGGCTGCCTTGGTTGGTTGCGCTGTCTCTACCGGCTTTGGTGTCGTTCGCAATGTGGCCCGCGTCAAGTCCGGTGATGTGGTTGTTGTCTTTGGGGTTGGAGGGATCGGCGTCAATGTATTGCAGACGGCGCGACTCTGCGGTGCGTCGCTCATCATCGCCGTCGATATCGACAAGTCAAAAGAACCAGATGCCATTCGCTTCGGTGCAGACGTGTTCGTTGCCGTGGACTCGCGGGACTTGGCCGAGACAGTGGTTGACCTGATTCGAGACCGGACGAGTGCCGAAATTGATGTGGCTGTGGAATGCAGCGGTAGCCCGACCGCCATCCGTAGTGCCATCCAGTGCACGGCAGCTGGTGGCTGCACCGCGCTTGTGGGCATTCCTCCGATCGGAGCAGTGGAGGCTTTCGATGTGAACAATCTCCTCCGCAACCGGACGATCGCCGGCAGCTTGAACGGCAAGGTGGACCTGCGGCGCGACTTTCCAGTAATCATCGCCCACATCAAGAGCGGCACCCTGGACGTAGTGTCGCAGGTGTCGCAGGTATGGCCCCTGGCGGAGATCGACTGCGCCATCGATGCCGTTCGGGCTGGAACGGTGATCCGTGCAGTGCTGGACCACACTGCCTGAAAGCTACTTCGAAGGTATGACGATCTAGTCGCCGTCGAAGCCGATCCTGTGAGCGGTCGCCGCTGCGCCGCTACGGTGGCGTAAACGGTTCAGGAAAGGGGGTAGGGAGCAATGGGGTACACACAACCAGCTCGTGCACTCAACCATGCCGAGCTGGTGCATCGGCCCGGCGAGCGAGAGCTCGCCAGGCGAGCGCTGACCGCCATGGGGTGCAGTGTCCGTGATGGCACGAGCGGGATCTGGATCTTTGCTGACGAGGTCTTCTTGTTGTCTGAGGTCACCCCAGAGCAGTGGGCGTTCGAGGAGCAGTTCGCAGCGCAGCTCGAACGAGATCGAGAGGACCCGGTTCAACAGGCGTACCTGAGCCGGCTCTCCGCCGAGCCACAGCGCTACCACCACCTCGGCATCGGATTCGAAACGCTCAGGGATTGGGAGCTCGCCGTCGAGAGGATTGAAAAGCTACCCGCCACCGATAGCGAACTGGCGGGGCGAGTTGAGGTCGCAGCCATCTTTCGGCCCGGTGACCCTGGCGCCTATGGGGACGACTTCGTCCAGGCCTTCGTCCGCACGGACATCTTCTCGGTAGGGCTACTCACCCTCGGACAGGCCATTGAGCTGCAGCACTACTTCGCCAACGAGCCTCGTACTGAAACTGCGCCACCGGGTGGAAGTGGACAAGAACCGACGCTCCGACGCCTTGAATAGCGAGAAAGGCCCATGGCCTATCCCTGATGATTGGAATGGGCGTCCCGAAGGGACCATTGGCCGGCGAGCTTTGGTACATGACGCGGTCAAGAGCACGGCGGCGATCACATCGGGACCCCTGCCATCCACCCGCCGCACCCGAGGCCTTCCATATCTGTTGGTCTGTCAACATCGATTCCTGGCTAAGACGGCTTGGGGGACCGCAGGAGGCCCTTTTGCGCGTGTCCTCACCGGGGCACTCACGGTGGGGAAGGTTTGACGGAGCCAGTCGAGCACGCGAAGGTGACGACGAGGCGGAGCCGCCGCGGGTCCGGCATGGGGGATATGGTGCGCGTGAGTCGAGTCGAGTCACTCCAAGAGAGCAAGCGAAGCGTTTCTGGGTCCGCTGGGGGCGGTGCCAACGCGGGAGACGGTGCAAACAGAGTCGTCGGTGGCAGGCCATGACGGGCGACGTCTTGGACCTCGACATGTTCCAGAGGGGTGAACAGGACGCCCTCTTCCGGCGCCTACGCGCTGAGGAGCCTGTTTCGTGGAGCGACCACCCGAGCGGTCGCGGCTTTTGGAACGTGGTGCGACACGATGACGTGATCCGAGTGAACCGAGACGCCGAGCTGTTCTCCTCCGAGGTCGGTGGAATTTCACTCCTCGATCCGGCTGAGCGCTCCGGCGCCGCAATGTCGGATACGCGCAGTGTGATGATGATCTCCAGCGATCCACCTCGCCACACCCGCTACCGCCGCCTCGTGAGCAGGGGCTTCACCCCTCGGACGATGAAAGCACTCGAGCAGTCGTTGGCCGCCAGGGCTGCTCACATCGTCGACCAGGTCATCGAGCGCGGTCATTGCGAGTTCGTGGACGAGATAGCGGCCGAACTGCCTCTGCAGGCCATCGCCGACATCATGGGCGTGCCACAAGGCGACCGTCGCCGCCTGTTCGACTGGTCGAACCGTATGGTCGGCCTCGACGACCCCGAGTACGCCACGGCCGACGGAACGGCCGCCGCCGCCGAGCTATATGCCTATGTGAACGACCTGGCGGCAACCCGTCGGTCTTCTCCGAAGCAGGACATCATCACCACGCTGGTCAATGCCGAAATCGATGGCGACTCGTTGACCGAGGTCGAGTTCGACATGTTCATGGTGCTGTTGACCCTGGCTGGCAACGAGACGACACGCAATACGACGACATGGGGGATGTGGGCCTTGATCGATCATCCCGACCAATACCGATCGTTGACCGAGGACCCTCGCCTCATCGACACGGCGGTCGAGGAGATGCTGCGGTGGGCATCTCCTGTGCTCCACTTCCGACGCACGGCCACAGCCGACACCACCATTCACGGTCAAGAGATCGCCGAAGGGGACAAGGTGGTGATGTGGCACTTCTCGGCCAATCGGGACGAAGAGGTGTTCGATGATGCCGAGCGCTTCGACATCCGCCGGACGCCGAACGACCACGTGGCCTTCGGCGGCGGCGGTGTCCACCACTGTCTCGGTGCCTATCTGGCCCGACTGCAACTTCGTTTGATGTTCTCGGAAATCACTTCCCGGATTCCCGACATGGAACGGGTGGGCGAGCCTGAACTGCTGCGCTCGAACGTACTTCGAGGCGTGAAGCGGATGCCGGTCCAGTTCACACCCGGTGCGCAGGTGGGGACGAAGGCATAGGGCACCACTCCTGGTCGGTGGGCGTCCGAGGCTGGAGCTCGCCGTCGATCAGGGCATGCAGCGGGCCTCGGGCCTCAGCGGTAACGCTGACTAGCGATACTCTCTTTAGAACATGTTCCACGACGAGGCTGTAGATCTATTGTTCCGATTCGAGCGCTGACCCGATGCCAGCATTGTTGAGCACGCCGACAGGCGAAGCGATCTCCGAGTACATCCAGTCGCTGATCTTCGACGGAACCCTGAAGTCGGGTGCCAGGATCGATCGCGAGCAGATTGCCGCTGACGTCGGCACCTCGCAGATTCCGGTGCGGGAGGCACTCTTGCGCCTGGAGGCGGAGGGCGCCATCGTCATCGAACCCCATCGCGGGGCCTTCGTGGCCCCGACGGACGAAGAGTCTGTCCGAGAGCACTGGGAGCTGATGGGGTTCATCACCGGCATGGCGGCAGCCAAGGTCGCCAGGCGCCGCGAGCCTACGGTGCTGGCCGAGCTCGAGTCCCTACTGGCCGAGCTTCAAAAAGCCGACAATCCGGAGACGTTCAACCCGGTAGCTGTCCAGCTCGTTCGTCTCATCCACCTCCAGGGCGCCACCCCGAAGCTGCGGAACCTGATGCGCCAGTTCAGTCGGCAGGTCCCGGGGAACTTCTACGTGCGCATCCCGGGCTCGATGGAAGGTGCCCGCGTTGGCTATGAGCGGCTTGTGAAGGCGATTGTGGCTGGAGACGAGGAGTCTGCTCGGCTGGCTGCAGCCGACTACATGCGCAAGCAGGGTGATCTGGTATCGGTTGTCCTACGGGCTAATGGGGTCATCCCAGCCACTAAAGCCACCAAGTAGCTGGCGGTGGCTAACCCTCCAGTCGACCCCGAGGTGTCCGGGCCCGCGGCACCCGGCACACGAGTTTCAGCGTTTGTATAATCTATGTGAAACCCCCACAGAGGAGGACCCGTCGTGAGCACGACTTTGGATTCCCGCCCGGATGTCAGCGAAGACCTAGTAGCCCGCATCCCGCCGATCGTCGATCTGGATGCCCATCTGGTCGAGCCCGCGGACCTCTGGTCCTCCCGCTTGCCGGCCAAGTACCGCGAGATCGGGCCCCGGGTGAAGTACCTGCCGGGGGGTACTCCCATCCTCGACGGCGGTGCCTACATCGAAGAGCCCGGAACCGAGGGCAAAGACGTCGCCTGGTGGTTCTACGAGGACCACAAGTACTCGGTGAAGCGCCTCATCGCCGCCGCCGGGTATCCGGCTGATGAGATCACCACCCAGGGTGTCACGTTCGACGAGATGCGTCCCGGGTGCTGGAAGCCGAAGGACCGCCTGGCGGACATGGACATGAACGGCATCGAGGCCCAGCTTTGCTTCCCGAACTATCCACGATTCTGTGGCCAGCTCTTCATGCGGGGCAAGGACAAAGAGCTCTCGCTCCTCTGTGTGAAGGCCTACAACGACTGGATGGTAGAGGAGTGGTGTGCGGGGTCCGAGGGGCGCCTGATCCCTCTCTGCCTCATTCCGCTGTGGGACCCCGAGTTGGCCGCCGCCGAGGTCAGGCGGAACGCAGCCAGAGGCGTGAGGGCCGTGTGCTTCTCGGAGATCCCGCCCTTTTTGGGACTGCCGAGCATCTACTCAGGCCACTGGGACCCGTTCTTCCAGGCTTGCGACGAGACCTCGACCGTTCTGGCCTGTCATATCGGTTCGGGGACTAAGACGCCCCGGACCAGCCCCGACGCCCCCGACGCGGTCCAGGGCACGATCATCTTCGGCAACTCGGTCGGCTCGATGACCGACTACCTGTATTCAGGGGTGTTCAATCGGTACCCGAACCTGAAGGTTCTGTTCGCCGAAGCGCAGATCGGATGGATTCCCTACCTGCTGGAGCGCATCGACGACGTGTGGGAGACGCACCGTGGTTGGAGTGACAGCCACCTCTACACGGAGGAAAAGCCTTCGAGCGTGTACTGGGACCACGTGTACTCGACGTTCTTCAAGGATGCCGTCGGCATCCAGATGCTCGACCAGATCGGCGAGGACAATGCCATCTTCGAGAGTGACTATCCACACCAGGACGGAACGTGGCCCTACACCCGCGAGCAGGCAGCCCTGCAGTTCGGCCACCTGGACCAGCCGGTGATCGACAAACTGGCCCGGGGCAACGCCATCAAACTGCTCGGGCTGAATCGCTGATCCGACGGCCGTCGACGGGGGAGGAGTGCAAGAGGACGGCGTGACCAGGGCTGGTCACGACATCAGCCTCTGTTGGGGGACGATCGCTCCGGCCACATTGTTGGAGCTGGCCTCGCTCGGTGCGCGGGCCGGGTTCGACGCCATCTCGGTCTCCCCGGGGATGTTCGACGACGCAATCACTACCGGAACCAGTGGTCCGGAACTCGGTCGCCGGATCGCCGACTTGGGCGTCCAGGTGTCGGTGATCGACCCGCTCATATCGGTGCTTCCGGGCTCCCCGGACTCGCTTACGGCCGGTGGACGTTTCGCCCGTTTGTTCTCATTCGGCGAGGAGGACTGTTTCCGAATGGCCGACGCCCTTGGTGCCACCACCGTCAACGTCGCCCACTACCTTGGCGCCCCGGTGTCGCTTCCTGAGTTGGTCGACGCATTCGGCGCTCTCTGTGGGCGTGCAGCTAACCGGGGCATCAACCTGCTCCTCGAGTTCATGCCCGAAGGCTCCATTCCCGACCTGGCGACGGCACTGGCCGTCGTGAGGGCGGTTGATGCTCCGAATGCCGCTGTCATGCTGGATACGTGGCATTTCTTCCGGACCGGCGGTACGGTCGCCGATCTGGACGACGTGGCCGCCGGCGAGATCGGCGGCGTTCAGGTCAGTGACGCCCCGAGCGAGCAGGCGGGCGTCATCGAGGCAGGCGTCAATACCCGCCTTCTACCCGGCGATGGTGCCATCCCCATCGAGACGCTGGTGGCCCACGCTGTGGGTGCCGATCTCGAGGCCTTCGTCGGCATCGAGGTCTTCAGCAGTGAACTACTGCAGCTGGATCGATCCGAGGCCGCCTCCCAGGCGAGGCAGGCCATGCGCAGCGTCGTCAGCTGAGCTCACCACTGTCTGGACGCCGGTCGCCTGTCGAGCACCGCTGTTTGGTCACTCCCGGGTGGGACCGGCCCGCTCAGT
>PLSY01000119.1 GCA_003164275.1 Acidimicrobiaceae bacterium
TCGGAGGCGACCAACCAGTAGCCCCTGCCGTCGGGAGTGGGGGCGATGTCGACCACCGGGGCGTTGAGTATCCGTCCACCCATCGACCCATAGAACCCGGCGTCTCCGAACGAGAACGTGCCTCCGTCAGCTGCGACCAGCCAGTAGCCCCTGCCGTCGGGAGTGGCCACGATGTGATTGATTGGCGCGTTGAGCGTCCTGCCGGCCATCGAACCGAAGAAGGCTGCGTCACCGAACTGTTCGACGCCCCCGGTGGCACTGGCGACCCAGTAGCCGCCGCCATCAGGGGTAGAGGCGATGCCAACCACAGCGCCGACCAGCGTCTGCTGGGGGCCGGTCACAGCCGTCGGGGTAGTCGGGGTAGTGGAGCCCGACGCGTCACCCGCCACCGCGATGCTCAACGTGGCGGTGGCCGAGTTCCCGGTCGAGTCGACGACCTGGACCCCGAAGCTCCACGTGCCGGCACTGGTCGGAGTACCGGAGATCACACCGGTCGTGAAGCCCAACGACAGCCCTGGGGGGAGCAGGCCTGAGACCTGAGTCCACACATAGGGCGGGTCCCCCGACGAGGCGGCGAGCATGGTCGAGTAGGCCTGGTAGATGGCGGCCGCCGGGAGCGAGGTGGTCGAAACCACTGGCGGCGGGATCAGCGTCGGATCGGTCAACGACTCACCGAGCTGCGTGAACGTCGGGGCGCCGGGGTCGGTTCCGTTGGTGGCCGCGAGCAGCTGGGCCTCCCCCATCCACTCCACGACATAGAAGTCGAGGGCGGTGGCCCGTTGCATGCACAGGGTCAGCGTGGAGATGGTGCCGTTGCCGGTGTTTTCCCCGCCCAGCCGGATACTGGTGCCCGCCACCAGGGAGGCGAGGTAGTCGGCGGGATCCTCGAGCTCGGTATTCGACCCTTGGCTTGGGGCGTCGAGGTAGGTCGTGTAGGCGATCGAGTCGGCCTGGTCAGGCAACTGAGGCAGCAGGTCGGTCCAGTCCAGCCCCTCGTTCCACTCGTCTTTGCCACTACCGCGCGGCAGTGCCAGCAGGGCTTGTACCTCGATCGCCTCGTCACCCGGACGCTCGCCCCAGCCCGGCAAGAGGACGAACTCTTTGACGTGAAAGGCGGCCTCGAGGGCGCCGTTCAGCCAGATGCCATAGCTGACCATGTTCTGGTTGTAGATGTTCATGAACTGCTGGGCTTGAGCTGTCGTACCAGTGCCCGGTTTCCATCCCTGCAGCGAAGGAGGTAGCGCGGCCTGGGAGCTGGCGTCGTAGGCCCAGAAGCTGTTGATGTCAGTGGAGCTGTAGTCAGGCCCGGGATAGCGGAGCTCGCCCAGGGGTCCTCCCCCCTCTCGGACGGCCACGATCTCTCCAGGCTCGATCTGCTGTCCGAGCCACGTGACGTAGGTGGCCTCGGCGGCTCTCACATTTGGATCGGTGATGCCATTCGGTACGGCATCTCCGGACGAGGCGGCCAAGCCCGCTCCGAACTGGTCCCCATACTGATTGACGAATCGTGTGCCACCGGGCAAGAGGAAGACCCACGCTGGTGTGTACTGGAAGCCAGGGTCGAGGACGACCTTCATCCCGGATGCCTGGACGGCGGCGATCTTCTGGTGGACGGTGTTCATGTACGTGGTGCTGAAGACACCCTGAGTCGGCTCCGCACTCGCCCAACTGGCATTGATCGTCACGTTGTTCACGCCCGCAGCGGCTTCTTGCGCCAACACGCTCGGCGTCAGGCTCGGGGCCAGCACGCCGAGATAGGGCTTGGCCGCCACATGCGACGAAGAAACAAACGACGTCGCATGATTGACGGCCGCCGAGCCCGATGCACTGGCTGTGGTCTCCGCCGCCTGAGCGGCTGGTCCGGCAATAGCAACGAGACCGGCAAGGGTTGCGACGAAGAGGGTGGGTGCAGCCGCGACCCATCGGTTGCGCACGCGCAACGACAACAGTTTCACTACGGGGTCCTCGGCTCCACTGCCCACGCTCCGGCTTCCAGACCACCGTTCGGCTCACGAGAGCTCGGTGGTCTGGGTGACATATCGGAGTCGGCAACGGCTCGGTTGAATGAATTCGAGCCGACTTTTGTTAACAGTTAGTGTCCGCCCAGCCCACAGCGTCGCGCCACCTCAGAACGGCGACTTACCGGTTCGCTCCCATATCATTGCGTTGCATGTGGCCTCGTTGTCTTTCGCTATTCACCATAGCCACAGCGATCGCACGCCCACGACGCTGACGGTGAAACTCACGATTTAGCCGCGGCCACCAACTCATTGAAAGTGGGGCCGGTCGGATGCTGTGATCGAGTCGAGTCCACCAGCTGCGACTCGTCCTGCCAGTTGACGAACACGAAACCGAGCGACCGTGCTTTCGCAAGAGCAGCCTGCATGGTGGCGAAGTTCCCATTGCCCGTGTTCTCACCGCCGAGTCTGATCGAGGTGCCGGCCACCAGATAGGCGAGATAGTCGGCGGGACCCTCCAACGGGATGGTGGGCAGCACAGTCTGCCCATCGAGATAGGTCGTGTAGGCAATTGATTGAGAGGGATAGGGCAGCTTCGGCAGGAGGTTGATCCAGTCGAGTCCCTCGTTGAACTCGTCCTTGTCCTGGGTCAGCAGCGATGCCACCTCGCCTGCTTCACCTCCGGGCCGCTCCCCCCAACCGGGTAGCAGGACCAGTTCGGTGGTGTTGAAGTCGGTGTGCAGCTGGCCGTTGAGCCAAATGCCGTAGTTGTCGAGCATGCCGTTGTAGGCGTCAAGAAAGGCTTGGGCCTGGACGGTCGTTCCTGTGCCTGGTTTCCAGCCCCGCACCGAGCTCGGCAGAGAGGCCTGGGTGCTGGCGTCGTAGGCCCAGTAGCTGTTGGTGTGGCCGTTGTAGTCCCCCTCCGGATAGCGAAGTTCGCCGAGCGGCCCCCCTCCCTCGCGGATGGCGATGATCGAGCCCGCTTTGATCTGCGCACCGAGTAGCGACAGGTAGGTCCCCTCCGCAGCCCGCACATTGCCGTTGGCCACGGCGTTGGCCACGTTGTTCCCGCTGGCCTCGGGTCCGGTGAAGACATCGCCGTACTGGTTCACGAATCTGGTCCCACCGGGAAGGGCGAACACCCACGCCGGCGGGAAGTGAAGCCCCGGATCCAGAATGACCTTAAGCCCGGCAGCCCGGGCCGCGGCAATCCCCGCCTGGATCTGGGAGATGTAGGAGGCGTTCAGAGTTCCCTTGGTGGGCTCGGCCTCGTCCCAAGTCACCGTCAGGGTCACGGCATTGATACCGGAGCTGGCTTCGGTCTTGTAGAAGTCCCCGCTGACACCGAGGACCCCGAGGATAGGAATGGCTGAGCCGCTCGATGCCGTTTGGACCGGGGCTGTGGTCGTCGGGGGTGCACTCGTCGGAGAGGCCACCATGCTGTAGACCAGCGCGGCGATGACCAATATGACGGTCACCACCGTGACCTCGGCCATAACGGCCCGCCGCGTCTTCGGCATCCACTTCGAACCACCCCTAACTAGGGTTCGGAGGCGAGCCATTGGCCGGTATCGGCGCTTCGGACCCACGACTTGAACGATTGCCTCAAAGTACGTTGCGAGACTATTTCGGAGCTGACGAACCAACTCGATGATCAGGTTCGAAGCTCCCTCGGGGTATCGGCCGCTAGCCTCGCCGACCATGACCGGTGACCGGAGTCAGGCCAACGAACAACCCGTTGCCGTCTGGATCATCGATCTCGACGAGCGTACGCCGGTGGGCCGTGACCGTGACGCGCTCACCGAGTTGGACAGGGCCCAGGCAAGTCGTTTGCATGACACCGTGGCCGGCGCGCGCCTCACCGCCAGAAGGTCTGCCACTCGTTCGATCATTGGCGAGACGCTTGGGATCGCTCCGCGCGACGTGACGATCCACCGTCGATGCCCCACGTGTGGTTCCGAAGACCACGGCCGCCCTTACGTGGTCGGCGCACCGCTCAACTTCAGTGTTTCCTCAAGCGCCGAGATGGCTGCTGTGGCCACCTCGGATGGGACTGTCGGCGTGGATCTCGAGATCGTGGTGCCCCACATAGAGCCATCGACCATCGGCCTGACAACCACCGAGCAGCAACACCTGGAGACGCTGCCTTTCGACGCGCGCGCTCGAAGCTTCGTGCGCTTGTGGACGGTAAAAGAAGCCGTGCTCAAATCGTGCGGTTTGAGCCTCGCCGACGATCCGGCGAGCATCGATGCGACAAATGTCCTGACCCGCAGCTCGTTCACCGTCTACTGCGACGGCGCTGATCGCCTTGTCCGCCAGTGGACCCTCAACGACCGCTCGGAACGGGAAGTGATCTTGACGATAGCGTCATCGAAGGACGGTCCGGTGAACTGGCACGGATTGCCCGCATCGGTTCCGTTCGACCCTCAGCTTCACTAGCTGATGTCGCGTAGAACTTTTGGCGTCACGCTGGCACCTCGGCGCCCATCTTCGACGAAGCGGAGGCGCCATTGCCCGGTAGCCTTCGCAGGTTCCGCTCTCCGCCAGGACCGGTCAGCACCTAATCCCACCAGAGCGAAGGCTGAGAGAGGAGTTGCTCGAGCCGAGGACGATGGACCGGTGGGCCTTCCAAGACGGCATTGAACTCCGACCAGGCTGCGTCGTCTAAAGCAAAGAAGCGGCGGTCGGCCAGGTCCTCTTTAGCGGCACTCACGGCGTGTCGAAGGACATATCGTGCTGAGATTCAGCGGCATAGAAGGCCATTCCCAAAGTACTTCCAGAAAAGTTGAAGGCTGTCGATACCGTGGCCGGCGCTTCGTCAGTACTGGATGTCGAGGGCATAGCGAAGCGCATGATCCAGCGCAGCACGTTTTTCCAGATCCAAGTGGCCCAGGACAGTCGCCGCCAACATCGCCTTCGGTAACGTCACGATGTTGTCGCACGTGATCACGCTCATTTCTGCCAACCCCTCGTCAGTTCCCACGGTGATTTCGGAACGAATACCCCGAATCGTACGAGTGATCGGTGCACAGGTGACGGCAGAGAGAACCTCAATCGCCGCATCACGGGTCAGGACGCAGACGGGCCGCCTACCCGCAGGAGCACCGAGATCTGCCCATACGATGTCCCCTCGGGCTACCACTCCGGCATAGTCGCAGCGGCCAGACGCGTTGCTATCTGGATAAGGTCCGGATCCTGAGGGATTCGACGATATGCAGCCTGAAGATCCTCGTCCGCCCGACGCAAGTCTGCCGCGTCCAGAACTGCGATTGCCCCTCTGCGCAAAAGCTCGGAGCGGTTCGTCCCTCGCTCGGATGCCAAGTGATCAAGCCGGTTCACCAAGTCATCATCGAGCTGCACTAGGACTTGACGGCGTGACATAGCCATATGATACATCATATGGCTATGTGCCGGCCCTCGGCAGACCTACCCACTGCCGCCAATCTTCAGATCCTCAATCGTCGGCGTGAGCTCTTGACACTCCCTTAATTCGCCCAGCTGAGAGCATTCGAGAGAGTCCATCTGCATTCCATCGGATCGCCGAGTTACAGTCAGCGCTTGTCGAGGGGGGACAACATGGGAGAAGTCACAGGTCCAGTCACCGGGGGAACTCACGGGTGGGCGTTCGGAGCTTCGAGTTCGGACCTGAGTGAGGCCGGCTACATCGAAGAGGAGTTTGTTCTCGAGGGAAACGCCCCCCGCTTCGTTTTGGCACCGGGCACAATGTACGGGCGTGACGGGCGCTGGACGGTCACCGAAGGATCGCAGAGTCCGTATCGCACCCGGTTCCTCGTCCGCAGGCCGACTGAGCCACATGACTTCAGCGGCACTGTGATTGTCAACTGGAACAACGTCTCGTTGGGATTCGAGTTCCTAACCGGGTGGAGTTCCGAGGTCATCGCCTCGGGGAGCGCATGGGTTGGTGCCACGGTGCAGACCGTCGGCCTCCAGGGCTTCCCCGGTGCCGAGCCCGGCGGGTTGATCGGGTGGGATCCGGAGCGGTACGGCTCCCTCACCATCGCCGATGATGACGCGTCCTTCGACATCTTCACGCAGGTCGGCACCGAAGTGGGACCGAGCCGCTCAGTGGGCTCCGTTGACCCCATGGGCGGCCTCGTGGTGGACAAAGTCCTGGCCGCCGGTGAGTCCCAGTCGGCGTGTCGACTGGCCACCTATTTCAACGCAGTGCAGCCACGCGAACACCTCTACGACGGCTTTCTCCTGGTCGTCTATGCCGGCGGAGGCACCCGAGTCGAAGCCGCGGGGGACGGGCCAAGCCTCGAAGCCATACCTGCTGAGCTCCGCCCGTTCATCAACATCATGCCGTTCGGCTCTCACCTTCTGCGTTCGGACCTCTCGGCTCCGATGCTGGTGCTCAACTCGGAAACGGAGTCCCCGTGGTACCAAGAGGTTCGCCAACCGGACACGTCCACGTACCGATTGTGGGAGGTTGCCGGCGCTGCCCACCTAAGCGGCGGTTTCGGAGCGGACATCCTCGACCAGTGGCGCCGAGACTTTGGCGAAGTTCCTGACTTGGCCATTGCCACCGCCACCTCGGGCCTCCCGAACAGCCTGTCGTTTCGTCCCGTCGACCATGCCGCTCTTCGCCATCTGAATAGCTGGGTACGCGGCGGTGATCCTGCGCCTGCACAGGACCGCATCGAGTTTGGTGGAAAACCATCCAAAATCTTGCGTGATGGGTACGGCAATGCACTCGGTGGCATCCGATTGCCCGATTTCGAGGTACCGACCGCAACTCACCGTGGAGAGGGCCCCACCGATGTTCCCGATCTCGTCGGGTCGGATACCCCGTTCTCCGCCGAGACACTTCGATCCCTTTATCCCGAGGACGACGCGTATGTGAAGCGATACGAGGCAGCTGTCGACGAGGGCCTGGTCCGAGGATTCCTGCTCAAGAGGGATGCCGACGATCTGCGAGCTGGCGCTCTCGACAGGCTGAAGGCTGCTCGTCTGCAGGATTCAGGCCCTTAACCTCATCCATTGAGGGCCTCCACCGGCAACGAGGGGGAGGAAGCGACATCGCTATGGGTTCGGGATCGATGGGATCTCCGGGAAGGTGTTCACGCCATGACGACTGCCTGGTCACCAGAAGAGCTGGAGCAAATCGGCAGTTCGGAGGAGCTCGAGATCGCCCCCAGGCGTGCCGATGGGACGCTGCGGGGTTGGGTGCCAATCTGGGTAGTGAGCGTCCGAGATCAGGTGTATGTGCGGACTTGGCACCGGCGTGACACCGGTTGGTTCGGGCAGGTCGTGGACTCGCAACAAGCGCGAATCCGCGTTTCGGGCCTGGAGGCCGATGTGGCCGTTGCGGACATCGGTGACGACGAGCGGCGCTCAGACATTGATGCTGCCTATCGCGATAAGTACGAACGCTATTCCGACGCGACCGTCGATCGTATGGCGACGGACGACGCCGCAGCTTCGACTCTGCAACTTGTAGCGGCCCAGCGCCCAGACGCAGTCGAAGACACCTGACAATGAGCGTCCAACGTCATATGAGCCAACGACTGGGCCCGCGAGACGTCCACGGACACCGATTCGCGAATCGGTGCTCAGCTTTCATAGCTGGCGACTATGCCGGTAAGTGGCTCCGGAACAAGTCGACCGCCCGGCAGCCGAGGCTGCGGAAGGCTCCCAAAAACAAATGTCACAGTGCTTCATTGGAGGGATCTCTCGATGAACCCTTTGTGACATGGACGTCCGTGCCCACCGCTTATGCCATCCTCAAAATAGGGGACGGAAGCGAAGAGAGGTACGGTCGATGCCCAACCTGGTACTTGATCACCACCGGCGGCACCGCTCCCGACTCTCCAGTTTCAAGGCGAGCACGGTGACGGTGATGGTCAGACTGGCCCTCCGGGTCTGGGGCAGCCCCCCGTGACCAGCTGGCCTGCCATCGGTGAACCGGCGAAGTTTCATTGCGTTGCNNTGCGAGCAGGGCTTTGTCATGCAGTACCACCCTGGAGCGAAATTGGTCTGCCCGGCCTGCGGAACAAACCTCTCGCTACCTCCTCTGCCGTCGTGGCACCCGAGATTCGGGGACAACTAGGCGACAACTGGACGCCCTCGCTCCAGCTCTTGGTCACCTCGTCGAATGGCCGGTCCACGGGGACCGATACGTCGACATTCTCACGACACCAGCAGTAAATCCAACATTCATCTTGACGTAAGGCTCAGGTTGCCAAGTCGTCACGATCACCTTGATAGAACTCGTACGTGTCCGGTGCCCACTTCCTGCGAATGGCATTGCCGGGCCATGAGGGTCAGTCGTCACCGGCGCCGGGTTGTCCATTGCCCGCCGCCGGTGGCGCTACCTCAAGCTGGCAGTTCCGAGCCCGCTGCGAGTGTCCATGAGCTACGTGATCGGATCCGGACTGCCCGGATGGAGGCGAAATGTGAAGCCCGATCGAGCCCCCCTTCGGGTGACCCCGAATCACGAGGACGTCCTGGCCGTGCTGACAGCCATTGCCGCATACGAAGAAGAGGACGACGCTGCATGCAGCAACTACGTGATCGACTGGGAGACCGGCCTCAAGCCCTCGACCGTGGACCTCGTCCTCGACTATCTCTGGTTCCAGGACATGATCGAGTGCAAACTGTGGGGCGAGACCGGTCGGCGTCCGGCCGTTGCCGACAGTCGGCGTGTCTTGCGGTTCCGTGATCGACACTGGGGCCCGTGGGGTCACTATCGATATGTCTGATATGCCTCGCTACAGACACTCTGGAAATCGACGGCAAAGTGCCCGAGACATGGGGTTGGCCCCGTGAACGAGGAGGGCTGGTACATAGACCCATTCGGTCGTCATCAGGCACGCTGGATCTCCGATGGAACCCCAACAGCGCTCGTACGAGATGGAGCGGTTGAATCCCAAGATCCACCCCCGGAGCAACCGACTACTGGTGCACTCGAACGGGTGGAAGAATCCCCACCCTCCAACGGAGACGACCTGAAGCGTGCAGATGACGTCGACGCCGAAGAGTTCGATCCCAGAGCCGGATCGCGTGCCGCATTCGACATCATGGACGCGATCGGCCCTGATGTCTTTTGGCACCCCAAACCGGCCCGAGGAGAAGGCGACTGACCCACTGATCAGGTTGTCTGGTAGTGGCACGCCTCTCACACTCAGTCATTCACCTGAACGACCACGCCCGTAGCCACAACCTAAATGGATGATGATCTTTCTGTCATCTTTTAGATCTTTGCAAGTGGTCGTCCGAACAAGAGTGCGGTGACCTGCTCAAGCAAGCCGTATCCGATCACAATTGTGATCGGATACACCACCAACGCTGCAACTGCGGAGCGAGCCGTCGGGCCACAGGGAGTCCGCACCCGCCGAGAAAGCGGCGAATGTCGCCCAACTGGTGAGTCTGCTACCGAGCGGTAATCACTCGGTTATTTCTACGTGTCACAGGGCATTCTGGCTTGAACCACAAGTGCAAATACGTGAGCGTATGAGTCATGACCACAACTGACTGCTTCCCTCTTCCAGGGCTGGAACCAGCTGAACCGAACCGAATCGCGAATCTCTCTGTTGGAGCCGACAGCCCCAGCACCATTCTGGATAGCAGGATGGCCCGCACGGGCGACCCAGCGGCCGGAACAGATGTTGCACTGGTCGAGATTGCCATTCCGGTATACAACGAAGAGGGAAGCTTGGAGTCCAGTATCCGTCGTCTGCGGGCGTATCTCGACGCGTCGTTCCCCTTCAGCGCATCGATTGTCGTCGTTGACAACGCCAGTACAGACAGCACCTGGGAAGTCGCCATGCAACTCTCCACCGAGATTGAGGGCATGTCCGCAATTCGCCTGGCCCAAAAGGGCAGAGGTCGTGCCATCCGCACCGCCTGGATGGCAAGCCGCTCAGAAGTTGTGGCCTACATGGATGTTGACCTGTCGACCGATCTCGACGGCCTCCTGCCTCTGGTGGCTCCACTACTTTCGGGCCACAGCCAGGTTGCTATTGGGTCCAGGATCGCCTCCGGCTCACGAGTCCTCCGTGGAGGAAAGCGGGAGTTCATCTCGAGGACCTACAACCTCATCCTGCACGGCGCGTTGCGATGCCAGTTCTCCGACGCTCAGTGCGGCTTCAAGGCTATGAGGAGAGACGCCGTCGCAGCCCTCCTCCCTCAGATCGAGGATCAAGCCTGGTTCTTTGACACGGAGTTGCTCATCCAGGCGGAACGCAACGGGCTGAGGATCCACGAGGTGTCAGTCGACTGGATCGACGACCCGGACTCGCGCGTCCACATCGTCAGCACGGCACGAGAAGACTTGAAGGGCGTATGGAGACTCGCACGTCAGCGACCTGGTCCATCTCTGGCAACAGTGAGAGAAACTGCCAACGAATCCAAGACTGCATTCAAGTATGACGGCGAAATGGCTCGATATGCCAGCGTTGGCCTGCTCTGCAGCGTTGCCTACGTGATCATCTTCCTCTCTTTGAGGGATGCCACTGGCATCTTTTTCGCCAACATCACGGCGGCAGTCATAACTGCCGCCGTGAACACGCTGGCCCACGTGCTGTTCACCTTCAGAATCCGGGGCGCAGCACAGACGCGCCGGGCGTGCACGGTCGGCGCATTCACCCTCGCTGTGGGTATCGGATTCACTTCCATGGCACTTGCCGTGGCGCTGTTGGTCGAACCATCATCGGCCGCCGCCGAAGTGACGGCCATCGTCGCTGGCATGATCGCTGCCTCTTGCGTGAGGTTCGTCTTGCTACGAGAGTGGGCATTTCGTCACCACACGAAGCTCACGCGCCAGCATTCGAGTTCAGACAGCTCAGCCACGGGTTCAACTGTCGCGAATGCTGCATAAGCCGGCCCTCCGAATTCTCGAATGGACATCTGCCTCTAGGCGCAGTGGGCTCATGCCTGCGACGCTGACCTTAGGATCTGGATTCGCATCAGCCGGGAGCTAGCCCCCTGTCAACAGTCGTGCGACTGTCCAGCGGCCATTGCCGACGCCGACACCTGACTCCGTGTCTGAATCTTAGGTTTCCTTGCCAGGCTGGGGTTGCGGTCGCTCTAGGCGACTCGCTCGATAACGAGGCGGGACGACATTGCCACTGCACATTGCAGCGCAGAGCCTGCCCATCGGAACTCCTCTTGTCCCTAATGGGGACCGACCACTTCACCCCGTGATGGAGTGAGGCTGGTCACCGAGCCGCCAACAGGTGAGCACTGACAGTCCCAGGACCTCGAGTCCTAAGGTTAGATCGTGCCCCTGGTGGTCGGTGAGGTCTCCTCGGACGGCTGGTGGGATGTCGTGCCTCGAGCACTGATCCATTAGGAAGCTGCTGGAGCCCTCGGGCTTGTGTCAGTGACCGTCGATGGAGAGGAGCCAGGTTGATGATCTTTGTCGGAGTGGATTGGGCTGAAGCCCACCACGATGTGTTCGTCCAGAATGAGGACGGCAAACGACTTGCCGGTGGCTGGTTACCCGAAGGAGTGGAGGGCATCGCCCGGTTCCACGAGATGGTGGGCGCCCACGCCGAAGAGCCCGAAGAGGTGGTGATCGGGATCGAGACCGACCGTGGCCTGTTCGTCGGGGCGCTGGTGGCCGCCGGCTACCAGGTCTACGCGGTGAATCCGATGTCGACCTCCCGCTATCGAGACCGGCACTCGACTTCGGGGGCGAAGTCCGACCCTGGGGACGCCAAGGTGCTGGCCGACATGGTCCGGACTGATCGGCACAACCACCGCCCCGTCGCCGGGGACAGCGAGTTGGCGGAGGCCATCAAGGTGCTGGCCCGGGCCCACCAGACCATGATCTGGTCACGGACCCGCCAGACCAACTTCTTGCGTTCGACCCTGCGGGAGTTCTGCCCGAGCGCACTGGTCGCTTTTGACAACCTGAACAGCGGTGACGCCCTGGAGGTGCTGAAGGTGGCCCCGACGCCGACGCTCGGTGCAGGCCTGTCCCGATCCAAGATCTCCGCCGCCCTTCGGCGTGGAGGGCGCCAACGACGGGTCGACCCACGGGCCGAGGAGATCCAGCAGGCCCTGCGGGCACCACAACTACAGGGATCGGCCCTGGTGGCGGCTGCCATGGGATCCTCAGTCTCCGCCACGGTGGCGGTGATCGCCACCATGAACGCGCAGGTGGCCGAGCTGGCCCAGGAGCTCAACGTCCATTTTGAGCAACACCCGGATGCCGAGGTGGTCCGATCCCTGCCAGGACTTGGGACCATCCTCAGCGCCCGGGTGCTCGGCAAGTTCGGCGATGAGCCGAACCGGTATGCCAGTGCCAAGTCTCGCAAAGACTACGCCGGGACGTCGCCTATCACCCGGGCTTCGGGCACCAAACGGACCGTCTTCGCTCGTCACGTCCGAAACAAGCGACTGGCCGATGCCGTCTACCAGTGGGCCTTCACCTCGATGAACACCTCGCCAGGTGCTCGCGCCTTTTACGACTATCGAAGGGCCGCCGGTGACACTCACCATGCCGCCCTGCGACACTTGGGAAATCGCTTGGTGGGCATCCTCCACGGCTGTCTCGCCAGCCACTCCACCTACGACGAGAGCACCGCCTGGGGGCACCGAGCAAAGATCGAACTTGCTCGAGCCGCTTGACAAGTTACGGCCGTGGGATGTCTAACCAATACGATTGGGATGTCCAGTGACTTTAAACAACTTGAACTCCGGACACTCACCCACGGCAGGAAACGTGTGCACCAGCTTGGCGAACCCATCTCCCGTCTTCCACAAGTTGGGGAAGGTTGTGTTCGGCGCGGTGACCGAGCCGTCACCAGACGGATCTACGTCAAGGATGAAGTGGGCGTGGAACGTAAGCGGGTCATCAAGAGTCTTTTGAAAGTCCCGGTCGTTTGGGATGACGAAGATATCTGGTTGCGAACTAGCCAGAATGACGTTCGGAATGCAGCCACTGAAGTTGTCCACTATTACTTGCCCGGTAGCNNGGGATGGGAAGAGAAGATGTACGCAAGGTGCTGGGTCTCCTCGTATCCGATCTTTGGATTAGCCATTCCCTTCAGCGTGGTCACGGACGAAGGTATCAAGAGGACGACAGCCACCAACACGTAGAGGAGCGCCAGGACCGGACTCCGATTCACTCTCTTGGCGACTGCATCTTGGGGCATGGACCGCACGAGAGCGGGGGCGGATGCGAAGAGGCTTCCGACCAACAGCACCTCCAGCGGGACCGAGGTAAGAAAGTAGCGAAACCAAGGTTGAATCGAATTATTGATGTAAGCGAGCACATCGAAGGCCAACCCACCCCCGATCACCATGATGGGCGCGACGATTCCAATGTCCCGTCGCTTTATGGCGACGACAACGGCCACCACAATGACCACCGGGATAGTCGGTGCCAAGTAGGCGAGATCGTGGACATCCTGAAGCATCCGGAACTTAAGCGCCACGCTCCCGGCGACTTGTATCTGCGAAGTCGTCCCATATACCGAAGTGAACTGTTGAAACGGCTGACCAGTGATCACATAACTCACGAGTGCCCAGCCGGCGAACGCCGCAACGAAAGGAATCTCAAATATTGTTGCGTCGGTCAACGCTCCCCAGATCCGTTCTTGTCGCGAAGCAGAGCGCCTGAAGTAGCCAACGATGAGGACCGTAAGGCCCCCGAGGACGGCAGGAAGGACAGCTTCGTTGCGCGCCAAATAGCAGGCACCTAGAGCGATGGCGGCGTAGACCAAAGAAGTCAGGTCGTTGTCACGGAGCCACCGGAGAAGGTAGCGGGATGTGGCAATGAGAGTGAAGAGGTACAGGCCCTCACTCATCCCGTTGGCGCCGTAATACAGGATCATCCCGTTCGAAGCCAATATCGCGACCAACACGAGTCGTGGTGCTCGCCGGACGCCCCACTCCGCCAGCGTCGAATGAGCCTGATACATCGCGGCGGCCATGCATGTCACGCTGACAAGGCTGGCTGCGAACATGTGGGAAGCCAATGGAGTCCACAGATGGTAAAAGAGNNGTGAGGGTCCCTCGAATAGAAAACGTAGAAAGCATTTGCCAGCCGGGAAACAGCATCACCATTGAAGGTGTCGTAGTGGAAGTCCAGCAAGACGGCCGCAATGAGATACGCGCTGAAGGCCAAGAAAAAGACGATGCCGCCCTCTGAGCCGATCCGACGAAGACGCGAAGGGATCTTTACGGGTGGCTTCGATGACGGTCTGATTGCCTTTGAACTGGGGGTAGCTACATCAGCAGGACGGTCATAGGTAAGCGTCACAAGGACTACTGATTCGTCTCGGCCGGGAACACAGTTGGCATGGTCATGGTCGTGGAGGTGGTCCGCGGGACGGTCGTTGACGAGGTGGAGGTGGTCGGCGGGATGGTCGTCGTGGTGGTGGTGCTGCTGCTGCTCGTTCCGGTGGTGGTGGTGGTAGCCGGCGGGGCGGTGGCCGTGGTGGTAGTTGTGGTAGTTGTGGTCGCCGGTGCGGGTGTCGGCGCCGGCGTGAAGGTCCATAGGGCCGATGCGCAGTTGCCGGGCGTGGCCGGGGCCACGACGTCGACGCCGGGCATGGTGGAGAACGACCAGACGTTGATGTGGGTGTCGCCCTGGAGGCAGACCAGGGTCGGGGCGTTGGTCTGGAGGGAGCTGAGCGTCCCGAGGAACTGCATGGTCCCGAAGGTGGCGGGGGCGGCGACCGGAGTCAGGGGCACGGACACCCCGTTGAACACTGCGGTGGTCACGTAGCCGGTCCCCGGCGGGGCGTTCGTCGGGCCGGTCTGGAGGTCCTTCGTGGCCGGGGCATTGCCCAACAGGGCGGCCAGGAGGGACGGGTCGTTGTTGTCCATGCCGAGGGCCCAGATGCCGAGGCCGGCGATGTGGAAGGAGTTGGCCAGCTGGGCCTTCAGGGCCAGGGACGTCGGGTCGTCGAAGAACGTCTCGTGCCACTGGGTGCCGACTTGGTAGGAGGTCCAGGCCGTGTCCGTCGTCGGGTCCCAGTAGGTCGGGTGCCCCGACGCCTCGATCTCAGCGTCGCTGAGCGGCGACTCGCCCCCGGTGGCGGTGGCGGTGGCGGTCCCGTCAGTGGTCGGCCAGTCGTAGCCGTAGTAGGGGATGCCGAGGATGACCTTTTGGGCCGGGACGACGGCGGTGAACTGCTGGAGGGCCTCGGTGTCGTTGAATCCCCCGCCGACGAGGGGCGAGGTGGCCGATGGGGTGGTCCTCGAGTTCATGTCGTAGGCCATCACGAAGAAGGCGTCGACGGCCGGGGCCAGGGCGGCGATGTTGTAGAAGCCCGACGAGTCGGCCGCCGCCGACGCGTAGGTGGCCATGGTCACCTGCCAGTGGGCATTGGCCGCCTTCAAGGCCGCCGACACCTGGGTGATCAGGTTGGTGAGGCCGGCCTGGTCGGCACTCCCCTCCCCCTCGAAGTCGAAGTTGACCCCGTCCAGGTTCTTGGCCGACACGTCGGCGATCAAGGCGGCCGACAGCCGGGCTGCGGCGTTCGGGTCAGAGGTGATGGCGTTGAGCGACGCCTGGGAGAAGCAGGTCACCGTGAGCACCACCCGGTCGCCGGCGGCATGGGCCCTCGTCACCAGGTTGACCAGGTCCTGGCTCTCGTAGCCGTTCCACCCGGCCCCGGACTGGTCGATGGTGCCGTCGGCGTTGGCATCGACGCTGAAGTAGGCGAGGGTGGTCAGGTTGGCCACGTCATAGGCGGAGGACTGGGAGAGGGTCCAATACGGGGCGTAGCCGAAGATCTCATGGGCCGACAGGGGGGCGGCTGCGGCCAGCGACGGTGGAGCCGGGGCCGGGGCGGACGTCGCCACCGGCAGGTTCGAGGTCGGGTGGGCCAGGACGGCCTGGGACCCGTTTCCGTGGTTCACGGCTGCCGTGGGGTGGTCTTGGACATCACTGGCCGTCGATCCGAA
>PLSY01000204.1 GCA_003164275.1 Acidimicrobiaceae bacterium
GCCGACACCATCCGCAACGGCTACCCGGGCTTCATCGCCGGGGCTACCTTCGCCCAGGCCCTGGGCTGGACTGGGGCGAGAGTGTCTTCGGCCTATGCCGCGTGTGCCTCCGGGGCCCACGCCATCGACAACGCCCGTGCCCAGATCCTCGCCGGCATGTGCGACGTGGCTCTGGTGGTCGGCGCCGACACCACGCCAAAGGGGTTCTTCAAGCCCGTCGGCGGGGACCGCAAGGACGATCCGGACTGGCTGCGCTTCCACCTCATGGGGGCGACCAACCCCACCTACTTCGCCCTCTATGCCCGGAGGCGAATGGAGCTGTTCGGCGCCACCGAGGCCGACTTCGCCGCCGTCAAAGTGAAGAACGCCAAGCACGGGCTGGAGAACCCGAACGCCCGCTACCGCAAAGAGGTCACCGCCGACGAGGTGCTCGCCTCGCCCATGGTGGCCGACCCGCTCCGGCTGCTCGAGATCTGCGCCACCTCTGATGGCGGGGCCGCCCTCGTCTTGTGCAGCATGGAGTTCGCTCGCCGGCACGCCGGAACTGACAACCTGGTGACCATCGACGCCGTCTCGACGGTCACTCCACGGTTCCCCCAGGCCATCATCGAGATGCCCAACTTTTCGACCGACTCGGCCTCGTCGACCGCTGCAGTCGGGCCCACGTTCAAGCAGTCCATTGCCCAGGCGGCCTACGAGCTGGCCGGCGTCGGCCCCGAAGACGTGAGCGTGGCGGAGGTCTACGACCTGTCCGCCGCCCTTGAGCTCGACTGGTACGAGGACATCGGGCTGTGCAAGGAGGGCGAGGCCGAGCGCCTCTTGCGTGACGGCGACACCGCCATCGGCGGGCGTATCCCGGTCAACCCGAGCGGAGGGCTGTCCTGTTTCGGAGAGGCCATCCCGGCTCAGGCCATCGCTCAGGTATGCGAGCTGGTCTGGCAGCTGCGAGGCCGGGCGACAGGACGCCAGGTCGAAGGGGCGACGGTTGGGATCACCGCCAACCAGGGCCTGTTCGGCCACGGGTCCTCGGTCATCGTCTCCAAGTAGTCGCCGCCTTGAGCGGGGCGCTCCGGTCCGAACAGCCGCGCAACCTGCGAGCCGGACGGCTCGGTCAACCACTCATGAGGACGATCTTGCCGAACTTGCCGACCGTGGCGAACCGCTCATAGCCCCGGGACGCCTCCTCCATGGGGATGACCTCACTTACGTGCACGCGGACGGTGCCCCTCGCGAGCAGCGGAAGGACGTCCTGCTCGACGGCCCGGGCGACGGCGGCCTTCTCGTCCGCCGTCCGGGCCCGGAGCGTCGACCCGCCGATGGTCGCCCGGCTGGCCATGACGGCCAAGAGGTTGAGGTCCAGTTTGGCACCGGCGCCCACACCGATGACGACGATCCGGGCGCCGGTGGCGACGAGGGGGAGCACGGCGGCGACGCCGGCCGCCCCGACCAACTCGAGGGAGACGTCGTAGGGGCCGTGGTCGGCCACCTCGTCGGGGTGGACGACCACGTCGGCTCCGAGCTCCCTGACCTCGGATTGCCGCTCGGTTGATCGCACCGATGCCACGACATGGGCTCCGGCGGCATGGGCCAGTTGGACGGCGGCCGTCCCCACCCCACCGGCCGCTCCGGAGATCAGCACCGTCTGCCCGGCATCGAGATGACCCTGGGTGAACAGCGCGTCATAGGCAGTGAAGAACGCCTCGGGAAAGCCTCCGGCCTCGTCCCAGGGGATGCCGTCGGGCACAGGCAGCAGCACACTCTCGGGGACCACCACCACCTCGGCCTGAGCGCCGCCACCGGCGATGGCCATCACCCGGTCCCCGAGGGCGAAGCGGTTGGCATGCTTTCCGACTTCGGCCACCGTGCCGGCGAACTCCATGCCCGGGATGTCCTGGGGGGACCCGGCCGGGGCCGGGTAGTGACCCTTTCGCTGCATGAGGTCGGCGTTGTTGATGCCGGCGGCAGCCACCGACACCGCCACTTCGGTGTCGCCCGGGTGGGGATCGGGGTGCTCGCTCCACTCGAGATTGCCATTGACGATGGTCACTGCGTGCATCGGGCCACAGTAGATCGCCGTGGACGACGGCCATCCCGCAGGAGCGCTCTCCACCCCTCCTGGCCGACCATGCAGCACACTGCGGATACCACGCTCGTAGTCTGTGGACAGGAGGTTTCGGGCTATGACTACCGCACGGGCGGACTATGACGATCAGCCAGAGCCGCGACCGACCACGTTCGCGGTGAACCCCGTTGTCACCCTCCGCATCGACGACGGCTTTCCCCACCCGTCGGCGGCCATGGTCCTCCACCGGGTGCTGGCCAAGGCGGCACGCCAGTTCCTCCTCAACGACATGGGCAATGAACTCATCGGCTCGGATCGCCAGTGCGGGACCATCGACGCCCTGAGCTCGCAGATGGGGCCACGTCCCCTCTGGGCCCAGTCGGCCTCCTCCGCCCTCGACGGCACCGAGCGTGGGGGCACTGAGGCTGACCGAATCCACCAGAGCCGGAAGGCCCTCCGATGCATCCGGTCCAATCTGCGCACCTTTCGTCTGGCCTTCGACCCGGTATGGGGGACGTCGGTGCGGGCCGAGCTGGCCTGGTACGAGGATCGCCTGGGCAAGGCAGGCGACCTGCACACGGTCGCCCGGCGCGTCGAGGAGAGAGCGCCCGACGGAACCGGGGCGGTCCTGTGGGACCGGCTCCTGTCGGTCGTCGACGCCCACGCTTCGGCCCTCATGTCCGATGTGGACCACGAGCGGGGCGGAGCACGACGCTTCCAGCTCACCGAGCAGATGATGGTGCTCTGGGACGGACCAGACTTCAAGGCCAAGACGCACAAGCCCGCCGTCGACCTTCTCCCGTCGCTGCTCCACCGGGCTTGGCATGACCTGCGGGGAGCCGCCCGCTCGGCCAAGAAGGACCCGAGCGACGCCGCCTTCGCCAAGCTCGGGACGCGGATCATGGACCTCCGCTACGGATGCGAGACGGTGGCGCTGGCTGAGGGTGGCCCGGCCCGCAAGGTGGCAAAGGCAGCCAGGGGGCTTGAGGCCAAACTGGGTGACCTACGAGATGCCTGCTTCACCATCGACTGGCTGGAGGATCTGGCCGAGGCCCGCCAGGACCTGATCGATCCCATCACTCAGGTGCTGGTCGCCGAGAGCGAGGCCGCGGCCGTCGCCCGCCGGGGCTGGAAGCGCGAGCTGAAAGAGGTGGAGCGCCGATGGAGGAAGTGGCAGGGCTGAGGCTCCATCAATCCGGAGGCCACTGAGGAGCGTCGTTCACCCCGATGTGGTCGTTGGCCCAGAGCTTGATCCCTCCGAGGATCCCGGCCGCGTTGTCGACGATGGTCACGTCCTCGGCCAGGTGGTTCCGGTTCACCCGTCGGGAGTTACCGCCGCCGATGTAGAGGTGGTCGAAGAACATGAGGGCCCGGAGATTGGCGATGGCCTTGTGCACCCGCTTGTTCCAGCGTTCCTCGCCGACAGCCTTACGGGCCGCCTCACCCACCTGTTCGTTGTAGGTCTCGCCCTTTCGGAACGGTTGATGGGCCACTTCCAGATGCGGCAGCATCTGGCCGTTGTAGAACAGTCCGGTGCCGAACCCGGTGCCCAACGTGATGGTGAGCTCCAGGCCCTCGCCACTGATGACCGCCGCGCCCTGGATGTCGGCGTCATTGGCCACCTTGGTCGGCAGTCCGAACGAGGTGGACAGGGCCGAGGCCAGGTCGAAGTCGGCCCACTGCTTCGCGAGGTCGGGGTCGATCGCGCTCCCTGGTCCGCTCCTGGTCGAGAAGTGGGGGGCGGAGAGGACCTTGCCGTCTCGAACCATGCCCGGGAACCCGACCGACGCCCTCTCGGCTTTCGGCAACGGGGCCACCAGCTTGGTGAGTACCGTGACCAGCTTCTCGGGCGGCAGCGGATAGGTGGTGGCGACCTTGACCCTGTCGGCCACCATCAGGCCGGTCGCACCGAGCACCGACGCCTTGAGGCCGGTGCCACCGATGTCGACGGCCAAGGTGAAGGGATGTTTGGGCTCAGGTTTGCCTGGCTCGGTGCCGGATCCGTTCGACTGCTCGTCGTTACTCATCCCTCTACGCTAGGCCGAAGGTGTGCACGGACACCGCATCGGGAGGACAAATCCTTCAGATGGCCGGGGCTGCATCCCGCGAGAGTCGCGGCCACCTGCGAGCCGCTCCGGTCGGCCGGATGCATGGACCATCGTCTCGCGAGTAGAACCTGTTCTTCAAGGCGGCACTCGCTGGCGCCGTCGGGGCAGACGCCAGCGGCGTTCTTCTTCATCCGTCTTCCCGTAAGTGACCAGAGCCGAAGAAAAAAGGAGCACGCTGTGCGTATCGATCTGTGGGTCCCGACGTCCTCGCCCATCTCCACGCCCGAGGTATTGGCCGTCGTCGGCGAGGAGGCGGAGCAGCGCGGCATCGGCTGCATCTGGGTGGGCGAGCACGTCGTCCTGTTCGAGGAGTACGCATCGTCCTACCCCTACGCGGCCGACGGTCGGATTCCCGCCGCCTCGGGCACCGGGCTCCTCGAGCCCCTCAACTCCCTGTCATTCCTCGCCGCTCACACTGCGACCGTGCGCCTTGGAACGGCCATGTTGCTTCTCCCCCAGCGCAACCCGGTGTACACGGCGAAAGAGGTGGCGACGGTCGACTGGCTGTCGAACGGGCGGGTCGACCTGGGGATCGGCGTAGGCTGGCTCGAAGAGGAGTTCAAGGCCGTCGACGTCTCGTGGCCTCACCGCGGCAAGCGCTGCGACGAGTACCTGGAGGTACTCAAGACCCTCTGGTGCGACGAGACATCGGCCTATGAGGGCGAGTTCTACTCCCTCGACCCCTGCCAGATGTTCCCGAAGCCCATCCAGTCGCCGTACCCGCCCATCCACATCGGCGGTGAGAGCAACGCCGCCCTCGCCAGGGTGGCCCGGGCCGGACAGGGCTGGCACACCTTCAACCGGGCGCCGGGCGACCTGGCGGCACCGCTCGCCACCTTGGACGACCTCCTGGCCGCCGAGGGCCGCAGGCGCGACGAGATCACCATCACCGTCTGCCCCTACTTCCAGCCACTCGACGCTGACATCGCCGAGCAGTACGCGGCAGTCGGGGTCGACGCCGTGGCCGCCCTCCTGTTGCCATTCGGCATCGACGAGGTCCGCCAACAGATGGACGGCCTGCAGGCCGTACTGGACCGGGCCGGGGCCTGCTGAGCCTCAGGCCGCATGGAGACGGGCAGCGCCCCGCAGGACGATGTTCGACTTGTAGGCGATGGCGTCTGATGCGAGGGCAAGGTCAGGCTGCCGGGCGAACAACGAGGTGAGGGCCACCTGGGCCTCCATACGGGCCAGAGGGGCACCCAGGCAGTGGTGGATGCCGAACCCAAAGCCGAGATGGTTGTTCGGGGTCCGGGCCACGTCGAAGCGGTCCGGGTCGGGGAACTGATCGGGGTCCCGGTTGCCTGAGGCGAACAGCACCATGACGAACTCACCGGCCCGGAACTCGACGTCGCCGACTTCGAGGTCCTCCATGAGCACCCGACCGGTCAGCTGGACGAGGGAGACAAACCGCAGCATCTCTTCGATGGCGCTCCGGTTCACCGCGGGGTCACGGCGAAACCGGTCGAGCTGGTCGGGGTGCTGCAACAGGGCCAAAGCCCCACCGGTGATGAGGTTGACAGTCGTCTCGTGACCGGCCACCAGCAAGAGGATGCACGTCGAGAGCATCTCGGCCTCCGAGAGCACGGCGCCGTCCTCCTCGGCCTCAGCCAGGCGGCTGAGCTGATCGTCACCCGGGTTGGCCTTGCGATCAGCCAGGAGACCGAAGAAGTACTGGGAGAACTGGATGACCGCCTCGGCCCGGGCGTCCATGACCTCTTGGGTCAGCAGGAAGTCGGGATCGAGCCCCCGAGCCAGGGCGGCCGACCACACCGTGAACAGTGCCTGGTCCTCGACGGGCACACCCAACAGGTCGCAGATGACTCGGACGGGCAGGGGGTGGGCGAGGCTCTCCACCAGATCGACTTCGCCGGCCTCAACGGCCCGGTCGAGCAGCTCGTCGACGATCTGCTGGGTGCGGGACCGGAGGGCTTCGACAACTTTCGGGGTGAACGCCTTCGACACGAGGCCGCGAAAGCGGGTGTGGTCGGGCGGGTCCCGGAACAAGAACGGCCGCATCTCGACCATGGCCGCGGCCATGGCGCTGTCGTCTCCGTCCCGCCTGCGTATCCCGTCGGGGAGTCCTTCGGTGGCCGCGTTCATGCTGTTCGAGCTCACCCTCCGGTCACGGAGGAGGGCCAAACAGTCGGCGTGCCGGGCCACCACCCAGAATCCGAGCTCGTTGCGGTGGATCGGAGCACGCTGGCGAAGGTCGGTGTACAGCGGCCACGGGTCGCTCGACCACGACGGGTCGAAGGGATCGAAGACCGGAGAGCCCGATAACGGCCCTGGGGAGGGGAGGTTCACGCCGCCCGATGGTACTGAGCATCACCGGCCAGCAGCCCCGGGGCGCATTGACTCATCTAAAACCT
>PLSY01000339.1 GCA_003164275.1 Acidimicrobiaceae bacterium
GCTCTAACCAACTGAGCTAAACGCCCCAATGCAATGAACCGACCGCAATCTCGGTCAGGCAGGTGGACATGGTAGCCCGGGTGACACCTGGGTACGCCGAACGTGTGGACATACGCTCCCGTGCGCCTCGCCTTTCGACACGGTGGGTCCTGAGGAGCCAATCTATGCCGATGAGCGGAGCGACGATCGAGGGGACGACACTTGACCATGTGGCTCACGCCGTCCACAACTGGTCGGATGTCTGGGACCTGTACGCCACCGAACTGGGGGCGGTGTGGAATTCGGGCGGAGCGGTCCCGGGCTATGCACCAGGCCAGATCCGGTTCGGGAACGGCGCCAGGGCGGAGATGCTCATGCCGAATGAGGTGGCGGAGAACGACTTCCTCACTCGATTCCTCGCCCGCAGCGGGCCGGGACCCCACCACCTCACCTTCAAGGTGCCCGATCTCGAAGTCGCCCTTGCCCACATCCGTGAGGAGGGAATCGAGCCCATCGGCATCAACACCAGTCAGCCCGTGTGGATGGAGGCCTTCATCCATCCGAAGCAGTCGACCGGCGTAGTCGTCCAGGTCGCCCAGGGAGCCGACTACGAAAGCGCGGGCTCGACCCCCGACGGCTTTCCGACGGCGCGACGCCTTCGCCCGCAGGGCGATGGTCCGGCCCGCCCTGCGTCCTTGACCAGAGTGGTCCACGCGGTCGCCGACCTCGATGAAGCCACCTCCCTATTCAGCCGGCTCCTCGGAGGGTCGATCATCGATGAGGGGAGCACGTCCGATGCCCGCTGGACGACACTGGAATGGCAAGGGCCCCTCGGCATGCAACTGGTAGCCCCGGTCGATGCTCGCCCGTCCGGTCCCTTGATCGAGTGGCTCGGAGGTAGGCCTGGACGGATCCACCACTTGGAGCTCTCCGTCGAAGAGCCCCAGGCCATCAAGGGGGTAGTCCCTGCCGGTCCCTTCTTGGATGGCATCGCCGGCCGAGGCTCCGCTGCAGGCCGATGGGTCATCAGGCCAGAGGACAACGCCGGGTTGGCCCTGGTGCTGGCCGGTTTTTGAGGATGTCAGCGATCACCGTGCCGAGGGATCGTGACCCGTGGGCGCATTCGTTCAGTGACGAGGTCGAACCCCTCGCCCGCGACCGATAGCCTTTGGCCAGTGGCCACCAGTTCCGACGAACCCGTAGGGGACAATGAACACTCCGAGCTCGAAGTAGGCGAGACCCCCTCGGCTCGTCCTGCCAAACCGGGGCGCCCTGATCGGACTGGCGGAAATGTCCAGTTCGGCAACAACGGGCGCGGTCGCTCAGAGGTCCCGACGAAGTGGGCCGTCGACCGCATCGATGAGCGCGAGAAGCGGTTCTCATTCATTGCGGCAGGAGGCGCCCTCCTGATTGGGGTGATCATCTACCTGATCGAGACCCAGAACACCCACTTCCGACTGGCGAAGAACCAGCTCACCCCTCAGACGACGCTGATCGTGGGGCTGGTGGCGGCAGGACTGCTGGTGGCCACCACTTTGATCGGACGCCGCGCACTGGTCGGGTTCGTGGCCCTCTTCGCCGGTATCGCATTCACCAACTCCTACTTCGCACTGGCCCTTCCCTTCTTGGCCTTCGCATTCTGGCTGCTGTGGCGCTCGTACAAGGTCCAACGCCAGGCCTCTATCGACTTGCGGCAGGCGCGAGCGGAAGCGGTGAACACCAAGTCATCTGCGCGGTCGCCAGCCGGGTCAGCCAGGACGTCCAGCAGGTCCTCCAAGGCCGGCCCGAAAGGCCCGCCGAAGCCACAGGCCAACAAGCGTTACACACCAAAGGCTCAGCCCCCTCCTCCGCCAAAGCCCTCTCGACGTGACCGCAAAGCGGCCAACGCCTCGGACTGAGGTCAAGGCCCTGGTCACCCGCCCCTACTCGGGCTGGGTGACCAGGGCGGAACGCAAGAGGGCGAGGATCTCGGTTCTCCGGCGCACAAGTGACCGGGCCGTCGGTTCCTCACCGAAGGCCCGAAGGACTTCGACCTCAGTGACCATGCCTATGACCGTCGAATAGATGGCCAACAGCAGCAGACGAGGCTCGTGGCGCCNNCCCGAGGAGCTCAGGCCGGCGGGCCGCCAGGCGGAACACGGAACGCACCACGGCCTCGACACGGGACCATCCGCTGCCCGCCTTGGCCAGAGATGCTTCGAGGGCAGCCGACAGCTCGACGGCGCTGCGGTCGATGACCGCTTCCAACAGGACCTCTTTCGAGGGAAACCAGTAGAGGATGGTCTGCTTGCGGATCTCCAGGCTGACGGCCAGGGCATCGAGCGAGGAGGCGTCGTAGCCACGTGTGGCGAACGAGATGAGGGCGGCGTCCAAGATACGCCCGGCCGTGGTCTCGCCACTGCCGGCGGGCACGGGACGAGGCCGGCTGCGATCACGGCCGCTGGGTGGGGATCCACCAATGCTCGACTTGCTCACTTACCATATGGTAGACAGATCGAGTGACCCGCGTCCGCGACGCCCTTTCCGGCCAGCAGTTGTTCATCACCGGTGCGACCGGATTCCTCGGAACGGCACTGGTCGAGAGGATTCTGAGGTGCGTGCCGGACAGCCGGGTCGTCTTGCTAATCAGGCCCGGGCGCAGGGCCACCCCGATGCAGCGGGCCACAAAGGAGATCCTGAAGAACGACTGCTTCGATCGCCTACGAGCTGAGTACGGTCAGCGCTTCGACGCCGAGATGGCCTCCCGGGTCAAGGCGGTAGCCGGTGACGTGGGCACAGACGGACTTGGGCTCGACGACGATGGGATCCAGCTCTTGTCGGAGTGTGCCATCGTGATCCACTCCGCAGCTGCTGTGAGCTTCGACTCGCCACTCGACGCCGCCGTCGAGGTGAACCTCCTCGGCCCCTCACGAGTGGCTGCTGCCGTCGAAGCGGCGTCGGCGCGAGCAGGCGAACAAGGCCGGAACGGCCCGCTGCACTTCATCCCTGTCTCCACTGCCTACGTCGCCGGGACCCACCAGGGCGAGGCCCGAGAGGAACTGCTCGACGACAACCGATTCACCATCGATGTCGACTGGCGCGCCGAGGTCGTAGCCGCCCGACGTCAACGCGGCGACTCCGACGCCGAGTCACGTCAACCGGCGCAACTGGCGGCGTTCACCAAGGCGGCGCGCGGCGAACTGGGCGGGGCGGGACTCCATCTGCTGGCCGAGCGGGCCGAGCACCTCCGCGAGGACTGGGTAAAAAAGCAGATGGTGAAGGTGGGGCAGGCCCGGGCTCAATCGCTCGGTTGGCCCGATGCCTACCCCTACACCAAGGCGTTGGGAGAGCGCGCCCTGGTCTCCCAGTTTGGCGACTCGGTACCCATGACCATCGTGCGGCCGTCCATCATCGAGTCGGCATTGGCTGAGCCCCGACCGGGATGGATCCGGGGCTTCCGTATGGCGGAGCCAATTATCGTCTCCTACGCACGAGGGATGCTGCGTGAGTTCCCCGGGGTGCCCGAAGGTGTGACCGACGTCATCCCGGTCGACCTGGTGGTGGCGGCGATCATCGCTGTGGCTGGTGAGGCGATGCTCCTCGAACCGGGCGAGTACGCCGGGCCGAGCGTCTACCACGTGGCTTCGGGTGTGCGAAACCCGTTTCGCTACGGACGGCTGGTCGAGCTCGTCCAGGCGTGGTTCACCGAGCATCCCCTCTATGACGCCGATGGGCAGCCGATCGTCGTGCCGGCGTGGTCGTTTCCCGGACGTGGACGGGTGCAGCGCCAGCTGTCGCGAGCCAGCAAGGCCATGGACCTGGCCGAGAAGGTGGTCGGCACGCTGCCCATCAGGGGCAAGCAGGCCTCATGGATGGCGGCTCTAGAGGAACAGCATCTGTTGGCCGATCGGGCCCTCGGCTACGTCGAGCTCTACGGGGCCTACACCGAGACCGAGGCCCGCTACCGGGTGGACCGGCTGATGGCCCTGTGGGAGCGGATGGATGCCGACGACCGACAGACGTTCTGCCTCGACCCAGCTGCCGTCGACTGGGAAAGCTACGTGCGGGACATCCACCTACCCTCCATCGTCGAGCACGCCAGGGTGCGGACCACCCCGGGCAAGTCGACGAAGCCCAACCGGGCCGAGCGGGCACGAAAGAACATTCTCTCCCCCGACCGCCATCTGGCTGCCTTCGACCTGGAGAACACCCTCATCGCCTCCAACGTCGTCGACTCCTACGCTTGGCTTGCCTCCCGTCATCTCCCTCCGGCCGAACGGGCGGCCTTCTTGGCCGATCTCATGCGTGAGGCACCCGCCCTCTTGGTGCTCGATCGACGCGACCGCGGTGACTTCCTCCGCTCGTTCTATCGACGCTACGAGGGAGCGCCGGTTGATCGACTGCGCGACGACGGCTGGGAGCTCTTCTACGATCTGCTGTTGACGAAGTCGTTTCCCGCCGGCATCGCCCGGGTTCGCCAGCACCGAGCTCTCGGCCACCGCACCATCCTGATCACCGGCGCCTTGGACCTCGTCGTCGAGCCGTTGCGGCCCCTGTTCGACGACATCGTCTGCGCCAAGCTCGGGGAGTCCGATGGCAAATTCACCGGCCGGCTGGACGAGCTCCCTCCGATCGGCGAGGCCCGTGCCCTGGTCCTCGCCGACTACGCCGAGGCCGAAGGACTGAAGCTCGAAGAGTCNNAACCCTGAGGCCAAGCTGGCCGCCATCGCGCGAAGGCGGGGTTGGCATGTCGAGCACTGGCACAAGGCGGAGGGCGGTTCTCAGTCCCTCATGCCACTCGGGCCCATCGACCGACGCGGCTCACTCGGCCGCGGCCGCACCAGTGCAGCCGCACTGGCGGGAGCAGCCCGGCGAGTGGCCAGAGAGGGCAACTGATGAAGGCGCTCGTGTTCGAACGAAATCTGCCGCGCTTCGCCGCTTCTCGGGTGGCATCGATGTTCGGGTCCGGCCGGGGTGCGAGGATCGGACCGCTCCAGCTGCTCGACCAGGAAGCACCTGCTCTGCCCGGCGACGACTGGCACTATCTCCGACCCCTCCTGTCGGGCATCTGTGGCTCCGACCTCGCCACGCTGGACGGCCGCAGCTCCCGATATTTCGAGGACATCGTCAGTTTTCCCTTCGTCCCTGGCCATGAGGTGGTCGGTGTGCTCGACCACGGGGGGATCGACCACGGGGGCAACCGACTGGAGCCCGGATCCCGAGCCATCATCGAACCGGTGCTCGGCTGCGCTACCCGCCACATTCTCCCGGTGTGTCCGCAGTGCTCTGTGGGTCATACCGGCCTGTGCAGCAACGTCGCCTTCGGTGAGCTCGAGCCTGGTCTCCAAACCGGCTTTTGCACCGACACCGGAGGTGGTTGGTCAACAGCCGAGCTGGCCGCCCACTCATCCCAACTCCACGCCGTGCCCGACTCCTTCTCCGACGAGGACGCCGTCATGGTCGAGCCGACAGCTTGTGCGGTCCACGCCGTCCTCTCGGCCGGCATCGAGGGCGATGACGTCGTCGCCGTGATCGGTGCCGGCACGCTCGGCCTGGCCACCACGGCCGCTCTCAACCAGATTGTGCGGCCGACCTCCCCCTTGACGGTGATCGTCGGAGCCAAGCACGGACACCAGCGGCACATGGCCCATCGGCTCGGCGCCGACGCCGTCGTCGCTCCCGACCAACTCGCCCGGACCGTCCGGCGGAGGGCTGGTTCGCTCGTGGTCGCCGGGCGGTTAACCAACGGAGCCGACGTGGTCTTCGACTGTGTCGGATCGTCGCAGTCCCTCACCGAGGCCCTCGCCATGGTCCGTCCGAGGGGCCGCGTCGTCCTCGTCGGCATGCCCGGTCGCGTGGACGTCGATCTCGCCCCTTTGTGGCACCGCGAGCTGACCTTGGTCGGCGCCTATGCCTACGGGGAAGAGGAATCGCTCCGAGGCGACCGCACCCGCACCTTCACGCTGGCCTTCGATGTCGTCGCAAAAGCGCAACTCGGCTCGCTAGTGTCTGCCGCCTACCCCCTCGAGCGTTACGAGGAAGCCATCGCCCATGCCGGCTCCGCCGGACGTCGAGGCGCAGTCAAGGTGGTCTTCGATCTACGTAACCGGAAAGGAATCACCCGATGAGCCCGAGACCGGGATTTGTCCTCGAAGTCGACCGCTCGACCCCTCCGACGCTCTTCTGGCACGGCGAGCGGTTCAGCCTGGAGCGCCTGCCCGAGGGCAGCCGGGTCATCTACGCCCCCGAGCCCATCGACGCGTTGAAGGACCCTTCGACTGCCATCCGCGACGCTCTGCAGCATCCGCTTGGCGATCAGGAGCCCCTCCCGGCCCTCCTGCGTCCGGGCATGACGCTGACCATCGCCTTCGATGACATCTCCCTCCCTCTGCCGCCCATGGAGCGGCCGGACATCCGACAGATGGTCATCGAGCAGGTGCTCGACATGGCGGCCGACGCCGGGGTTGACGACGTCGCCCTGATCGTCGCCCTCGCCCTGCACCGACGCATGACCGAGGCTGAGCTCCGCCATGCGCTCGGTGATCGGATCTACGACGCCTTCGCCCCGAACGGCCTTCTCACCCAGCACGATGCCGAGGACCCCGACGCCCTCGTGCACCTCGGGTTGACCGAACAAGGCGAAGACGTCGAGATCAACAAGCGGGCGGCCGAAAGCGACCTTTTGGTCTACGTGAACATCAACCTGGTGGCGATGGACGGGGGCCACAAGTCGGTGGCCACCGGACTCTCCAGCTACAAGAGTCTGCGTCACCACCACAATCCACAGACCATGCAAAAGAGCCGCTCGTTCATGGACCAGCACCGCTCGGAGCTCCACTCGGCCAACTGGCGCATGGGCAAGCTCATTGCCGACAGCGGGGTGAAGGTCTTCCAGATCGAGACCACGCTCAACAACGACACGTTCCCCGGCGCCTTCCAGTTCCTGCAGAAGCGGGAGTGGGAGTGGAAGGCAAAGGACCGACTGGCCTACCTGGCGGCCTCCAGCGCCCTCGATCACACCCCGTCCCGCTATGCCCGCCAGATCTTCCAGAGCGTCAAGGCCCCCCACCGTATGACCTCGGTGCAGGCCGGTGAGGTGGAAGCCGTCCACAAGGTCACGACCGACAATGTGTGGGCCCAGCAGGGCGTGGTCGTCGAGGGTCAGACGGACATCTTGACCATGGGCCTCCCCTACATCAGCCCCTACAACGTGAACTCGATCCTCAATCCGATCCTGGTTGCGTGCCTCGGCCTCGGCTACCTGTTCAACATGTACCGCGGAAAGCCGCTCGTGCGCGAGGGCGGCGTGCTCATCATGACCCACCCGACCCCGTGGGAGTTCAATCCCGTCCACCATCCGAGCTACATCGACTTCTTCGAACAGGTGCTGAGCCAGACCACCGACCCCATCGAAGTGGCCGAGCGGTACGAGGAGTCATTCGCCACCGACCCCTGGTACATCCATCTCTACCGAACGGGGCACGCCTATCACGGTGTCCACCCGTTCTACATGTGGTACTGGTGCGCCCACGCCCTCCAACACCTCGGCTCGGTGATCATCGTCGGCGGCGACCCGGCCGCCGTGCACCGCCTGGGGTTCCGGGCGGCGAGCACCTTGGCCGACGCCCTGGAGATGGCGAAGGACGTCGTCGGCATGTCACCCACACTCACCCATCTCCACGCCCCTCCCATCTTGATGGCGGACGTGCAGTGACCCGGCAATTCGGTTCGTCGAACTCCCTCCGGTCGAGACGTGCCGTCAGGACTGATGCCACCCTCGCCGGTGAAGATGCAACTGGTGCAACGGTCGGGCCACTCGGCGGGATGACGCCCGCCTCATTGGCGGCAAAGGTCGGGCGGGCTCGCTTTCCGCTGGCCGCACCGAGCTGGCCGGAGTCGGTGCCCCGGCCGGCCAAGAAGTCCACGCTCGGCGTCAACTACGACACAACCTGGTCGAGGCGGTACCCGGTGCGCCTGGCCCGGGCCATGGTCCTCGACAACCTGGCGAGGCCGGTCGCCCGCCTCGTGGCCTCCCCCCTCATCCGCGGCGACGAGGTACTCAACGATCTGGAGGGTCCGGTCATCTTCGCGGCAAATCACGCCAGCCACGCCGACACCCCCCTGCTCCTCAGCTCGCTACCCCTGCGCTTCCGCCACCGCACGGTAGTGGCGGCTGCCGCCGACTACTTCTTCGACCGGCGCTGGAAGGCCGACGCCTGGTCGTTCCTCCTCGCCGCCATTCCCATCGAGCGGACGAAGGTCAACCGCCGATCTGCCCAACTGGCTGCCGAGCTCCTGGCCGACGACTGGAACCTGATCATCTTCCCCGAGGGTGGGCGCTCACCCGACGGATGGGCCCAGACCTTCCGGGGTGGGGCCGCGTACCTAGCCACCCGCTCCGACTGTGCGGTCGTCCCCGTCCACCTCGACGGCACCAGGCACATCTTGCCGAAGGGCCGCACAGGCGTCCACCGGACCCGCACCACCATCACCTTCGGCACGCCCATGAGGCCCGAAGCAGATGAGGACGCCCGTCACTTCAGCACCCGAATCGAGGCGGCCGTGGCGACCATGGCCAACGAAGCGGGAAGCGACTGGTGGACAGCCCGCAAACAGGCGGCCGGCGGAACGACCCCGTCCCTTCAGGGCCCCGATGTGGCCGCCTGGCGGCGATCGTGGCAGCTGTCAACCGCCCCCGAGCGGCGAGAGATCGATGAGGGAGTGGACTGGCCGCGACGTCCCGAGTAGCCCTCGCCGGTTCCTTCGGGTCGTCCTCAGCGTCGGGTACGGATACGGGTACGGATGCGCTGAATCCGTCCTGCACCCAACGAGTTCCCGGCGGCGGCTAGGCGCTCGCTTCGAAGGGCCAGCTCCTCGCCGTCGTCCAGCGGGGCCAGCCCCTCTAAGGGTGCGATGGCCCATCCAAGGAGCATGTCGGCGAGGGCGGTGTTGCGAGCGAGCAGCGGCCCATGCAGATAGGACCCGAAGACCCGGTCAGACCACGCTCCCTCGGTCCGGTCCCCGGCTCCGTTCCCAACGCCCGAGACTACGGTCGCTACTGGCTTCGAACCTGGCCCCACCACTGTCACGCCCCCATGGTTCTCGAATCCCGTGAGCGCGGGAAGGGCTGCTCCGGTGGCCTGGCGGGGGGCATCGTCGGTGACGGTTGCCACCAACTCGCCGACCGCTCGTGTCCCGGTGCCCTTTCGGGTGACGAGGTCCAACAGCCCGAGGCCCTCGTGAGGTCGGTCGGCGCTGTCGGGAAAGGTGCGGCCGAGCAGTTGGTACCCGGCACACACCCCGACCACCACCGATCCGTGCTCGACAGCCCGTACGACGGTGCCCTCACGGCGGAGCGACGTGGCCGCCCTGACCTGGGGACCGTCCTCCCCACCCCCGATGCAGTAGATATCCGCCGTGGGCAGGGGCTTGCCGGAATCGGCCTGGACGAGGTCGACGTCGATGCCCCGCCATGCCGCTCGCCGGGACAGGACGAGGCCGTTGCCCCCGTCGCCGTAGGTGCCGAGCAGGTCCGGGTAGACGACCACTATGGACAGGGCCGAGCTGGTATCCCGTGCCCTCACAGCGCCTTTTTCATGTCGGCGAACGCCGTGTAGTTGCCGAGGAAGTCGACAGGTCCAGGCACCGAGTCGTCTCCCCCGAATCCGCCTGCTCCTTCGACCAAATCGAGCGCGACGTCGACGGCCGACAGGGGACTCTCGACGACCGTGCAGGAAACCTCGGCGTAGCGGAGCCGAACAGCCAGATCGAGACGTCGATCGCCAGTCACAACCACTGGACGACCGGCCAGTCGCTCGAAGGGGACGTCCCACAGCCAACTGGTGTCGAGTCCGTCGGCGATTCGCGCATTGATGGACAAGACGACCGGGACCAGCTGTGGCCGCGTCTCCTCCAACAGATCGAAGATGGCGGTCCAGCCGGCGGGGTTCTTGGCCAACAGGAGGCGGACGGGATGTTGGCGCCGCATGACCGACGAGAATCGTCCCGCTACCTCGTGGACGCCGCCCAGCCGCTCGAGGGCGGTCGAGATGGACAGTTGAGGCCCACCGTCGCCATTGATAGCGGGAGAGGCCACCAGATAGGGGGCTGCGATGGCCGCCATAGCGGCGTTGGCCCGGTTGAACAGGCCGGGTAACCGGATATCCACGAAATAGCGGTTCCCGTCGGACAGCACCAGCTCGGTGTCCTCCAGCCACGCATCCCGGGGCGGTCGGACAAAGTCACAGCCGTTGCACGCCCAGGCTCCGAGATCGTCAAAGACGATCCTGCCCCCGCAGGCCGGGCAGCCGACGGCATCGTTGTGCCAGACCTGTCCGGCCCCCACCCAGCGGACCTCCGGTGCCGCCGCTGCCGCCCACGCCACCATGGGGTCGTCGGCGTTGGCCACCACCACAGTCGGCTGAACACCGGTGGGGCCGCCGGTACCGAGTGCGCCCAAGGCCTTGCGCCAGCGCTCGACCAGCATCCGCACCTCGGAGATCCGGTCCAGCTGATCGCGTGACAAGTTGAGCAGGATGACCACCTTGGGGGCGGTCTCCTCCATGACCCGGCCCAGATAGCCCTCGTCCACCTCGAGCACGGCGATATCTGCATCGATAGCTCCGGCCAGGGCGGCTACGTGACCGGCCGGCATGTTGGCACCCGTGACGTTGGAGACGACAGCCCCCCGTTCACCGGTCACTGCGGCGAGCAGCATCTTGGTGGTCGTCGTCTTGCCATTGGTGCCGCTCACCAGACCGACGGCGCGTCCCTCAGCCAGAGTGGCGAGCAGACCCGGGTCGACGAGCAGTCCGATGCGACCCCCGGCCACCGTCCCGCTCCCCCGCCCGAGCGACCTCGACATCCAGTTGGAGAGCTTGAGGGCGTCGACGGCGACCGAGGAACGCGGCGCCAGCACGCGGCTACTGCGAGGATGGGAGACCGTCACGACGGCGGTCGGGTGCGGGCCAGGTCCTCAGCGGACAGCTGACGCTCGATGCGGGACTCCTCCGGCAGGAGGTCGGCGATGGTCCGCATCAGGTCTTCGGTGTCGGCGACCGGATCGGTGCCCTCCAGGCCGACGGCCGGCCCGACGGCGACGGTCACGGCTGGCGGATGCCGCCAGGTGGTCATGTTCGGGACCCGAGAGGCGCGTGGCCAGACCCGCTCGGTCCCCCACAGTCCGATCGGAATGACCGGCGCACCCGTGGCGGCGGCCAGCCGCGCCGTACCGGTGCGGCCGCGCAACGTCGTATCGAAGAACTCGTCGCCCCGTGGGATGGTCCCTTGGGGCAGGACGATCACCACCTCGCCCGCCTCGAGCGCGGCCGTCGCCTGAGCCATCGGATTCCCCGACCGGGCCGTCCGCTCGACGGCGATACCGCCAAGGGAGCGGGCCAGCTGGCCGATCACCGGGGCGTCGAAGATCTCCTGTTTGGCCAGGAAGCGAACCGGTCGGCGCAGTCTGGAGGCCACGATGCCGAGGGCGGCCACGTCGAAATAGCTGCGGTGGTTGGAGACGAGCAGCACCGGGCCGGTCCGGGGAATGTTCTCCATCCCGGTGATGGAGAACCGGGCGTAGGGGAACGACTCGGCCCGGACGAACGGTCGTACCAGGTCATAGGGCTCGAAGCCGATCATGGAGGGGACGCCTGGGGCCCGGTCCCAGTTCTCGAGGGGCCAGCGGCGGAGCACGGCGGCGGCCACCAGGCGAGGGTCGGCATTGAGCGGATGGGGATGCCCAACGGCCAAGAGGAGGGGTAGGTCGAAGATGCTGTCCGAATAGGCATGGGAGGCGGCAAGGCTGACCCCATGGTCGGTGGCCCACTGTCCGACCGCCGACCGCTTACCCAGGCCCCAGACGAACCCCCCGTCGATGCGGCCGGTGTAGCGACCGTCCCGCTCGCCGTAGTGGGTGGCGATGACGTCATCGAATCCGAGCGCCTCAGCGAGAGGCTGGACCATATCGACCGGGGAGGTGGTGGCGAGCACCAGGGGAAAGCCGTTCGCCCGGTGGACGGCCAGAGCGGCCATGGCCCAAGGCTGGACCAGCTCCAACAGGGGGGCGACGGCTGCCTTGCCCGCCCGCCGGGTGCCATCGGCCGAGCGGCCACGCATGAACCTGGCCGCCGCCCTGGCCAGCCCGATGAAGGGCACCGACTCCCCGAACCGGTTGTAGAAGCTGTACATGAGGCTATCGCCGGGGAGGCGCTGGCCTTCGGAGATGACCCCTTCGGCGACGATGGCCTGGTGGATCACCGGGCCGCTAGCCGACCGTAGGAGGGTCCGGTCCAGATCAACGAACACAGCACCCGAGGCTTCTGACATGCCTTTACGCTAGTGGCGGGTCACCGGCTCGGGTGGCCCATTGGCCGAGCCTGGCCAAGCCCGGTGAGCGATGTACTCTGCCGTTGACTCTGTCCCCGGACGCGGCAAAGGGACTGCCAGGGGGGGGAGGCAGTCCCTTTGCACTGACTCAACAAGGAAAGGAGGGGGATTCCTTAGATCCTGTGGTCTGAAGACATCGTATAACGGGAGCTAGCAATCAGTCAAGCAGCTTATATTGATACCTGCTATCGTAAAGAGCGATGGAGCTGCGTCATCTGCAGGCTTTGACGGCTATTAGCGACCACGGAACGTTCTCAGCAGCGGCGGAACACCTGAACACCGTGCAGTCCAACATCTCGGCCCACGTGGCCCGACTGGAGCGCGAGCTGGGTGCGCCCCTCATCGACCGGGCTGACGGGCGACTGACCGAAGAAGGCACCGTCGTGGTGGCCCGGGCTCGCCGCATCCTCTCCGAACTGGACGCCCTGGTCTCCGACGTAGCGGCTTGCAAAGACGAGGTCACCGGAACAGTGCGGGTTGGCATGATCGGCACGACTGCCCGCTGGCTGGTTCCCCGCCTGCTCGACGCGGCGGGCAAGCGCCACCCGAAACTGCGACTGGTGGTGGTGGAGGGCACGACTAGCGGGCTCGAACCCCAGCTCGCCTCGGGTCAGCTCGACTTGGCCGTGCTGAATCTGCCGGTCTCTGGGCGCGACCTGGTGGCCCGGCTCCTCTTCGAGGAGGATCTGGTCCTCATCGTCCCCGATGGTCATGCCATGGCCCATCACGACGCACCTGTCGCCCTGGAGGATCTCGCCCACATGGAACTTCTGCTGCCCTTGCCGGGCACGGCGTTCCGCGACGAGCTAGACGCCGCCGCCCGCCCCTTGGGCGTCACCTTGATCCCGGCCGCCGAGATCGACGGTCTCCGGCTCATCGCCTCGTTGGCCTTCGAAGGCTACGGGCCGGCCATCCTGCCGGCCACGGCCATCCCCTCGTTCCTGCGGGACCAGTTCCGCCCTGTTCCGATCGCCGGGCTCCCCCGGCGGCGGGTGGGCGTGGCCCAGCGCAGTCGTGGCCTTCCGTCCGCACCGACTCGCGCCCTCAATGATCTGCTGAAGACGGTCGTCTCACTGCCCGATGACCGGCCACCCGGGGTCCACGTCGGGGACTGACACCGAGGGCTGGGCCGGACCCGCCGGAGATCAAATGGTGGGCGCCCGTGGCTCGCGCCACATCCGCCAGATCGTCGGGGCCTTTCCAGGCGAATGGTGCTCGTCGATCACTTCGAACCCGAAGCGACGGTACAGCGGGACGTTTCGCTCCTTCGAGGACTCGAGGTAGGCGGGGAACCCTTCTTCGTCGATCCTCGGCAGCATGGTCTGGATCAGTGCCGACCCGATGCCGTGACCCTGCTGGTCGGGCTCGGTGCCCAGCGTGGCCAGGTACCAGTGCGGCTCCCGCGGATGGAGGCCGTCGATTTCGGAGAGCAGGCGGAGGGCCCGGAACATCCTCGAGCTCACGATGAACGGTGCGCTCGGAACCATCTGGAGCAGCTCTTGGGTTTCGTGCCGCTCCCGGTCTGGCGAACCCCACACAGCCGCACCAGCCAGCCCATCGGTGGTGTAGACGTGCCCGAAGGGGAGGTACTGGTGGCGGATCTGGGCCGAGAAGAATGACCGGAGCCCCCGCGTTCGCCTTCTGTCGCCGGCGAAGGTGAAGTTGGCCACCGGATCATCGGCGAAGGCCCGCACCAGCATGTCCACGACGGAAGGGACATCCGACTCGGACACGGGTCGGATCGTCGGGCGAAACCCTCCAGATTGCACGGGTGGATGGTAACCGGGCGCTCAGTTCATGGCCGGGTCCGACGGGAACCCGGCCACCACGGCGAGGGCCCCGCCTTGGCGCTTCAGGACGCGCCGCCATAACCCTTCGGGATCGGCCGAGATGGGGTCCCTGGCCTCGGCCGGAACCACGTACCACGAGCCCTCTTCGATCTCGTCTTCGAGTTGGCCCGAGTCCCATCCGGCATAGCCGGAGAAGAGTCGCGCCCCAGTGATGTACTCACCGAGGTCGGTCGGGTCGGCCCCGAGGTCGACCGTACCCACCGGTCGGTCGGCATCGACCAGCAGCTTCCAGCCGACTGCCCCTAGCCCTCCGTCTCGCACCGCACTTCGAGAGGACAGCCGGACCAGGCCGATGAGGGCGTTGCGGGCCACCGGGCCTCCGGTGAACAGCTCGGCTGGCGGTGTGGCCATCTCCTGCCACAGTGGCATCAGTTCCCTGACCGCCACTCCCCCGGGGCGGTCGATGACCACGCCCAGCGCTCCGTGGGCACCGTGGTCGAGGACGAGGACCACCCTCCGGGTGAAGCTGGAGTCGACCAAACGGGGAGTGGCGACCAGCAGCTGGCCCACCAGGACGTCGGGAGGGGCCGCGCCGCCGTAGGGCTCGAAGGCGCTGAAGGGTTCCATGGGCACTACAGAATGATGACCCAAACGCGCCACACTGTGGCAACTATTGACGATACTTCCTGGTCAACGAGGCCGTGTTCGGACGAGCTGGACGTCTACACTCCCAGGCACCATGGCCAAGGCAAGACGAGGGGGCAAGCGCTCCCGTTCCCGGCTCCCGGACGCGCCGGCTGCAAGCGGCCGCGAGCACTGGCGATCCGACGGTGCACCGAAGTCGCGCTTCGCCAGCCAGGCCGAGGCCAACCGGTCGGCCCTGCATCTCCGACTCGAAGCCGGCGCCGACCTCGATCCGTATCAGTGCGGGTTCTGCCACGGCTGGCACCTCGGCAATCGTCGGGAGTAGCCCATAGGTGTGCGAGGGTTCTATACCGTCCAGACGGTATACTGAGTCCATGGTCGCAACGCTTCCAACCACTACCCGCGCCCGCACGGCGAACGGTTCGAGCACCAAGAGCCGGATCATCGAGGCAGCCGAGGACGTGGTCCTTCGCCATGGCGTGACTCATCTGACGCTGGATGCAGCCGCGGCCCAGGCCGGGCTCAGCAAAGGCGGCGTGCTTTATCACTTCCCCACCCGCGACTCACTGGTTGCCGGCATGGTCGACAAGATCATCGAGGAGTTCGATCGGGACGTCGACAGGCTGCTCGTGCATGACCAGGCTGCGGGCTGCTTCACACGTGCGTACATTCGCGCCACGCTGGCCCCGAGTTCGCTCCGCCCGGACCGGGAGGACCGGGTGGGCGCCGCTCTCATCGCCGCGGCGGCGGCCGAGCCGGCCCTTTTGGTGCCGTTGCAGCAGGCGGCCGGGCGCTGGCAGCAGCGGATCGAGCTCGATGGGATCGACCCGGTTGTGGCCACAGTCATCCGCCTGGCCGTTGATGGGCTGTGGATGTGCGACCTGTTCGGGATGGCACCGCCGAGTGCCTCCCGCCGCTCCGAGCTCGGCGAGCTCCTCGCCCAGATGACCGAGCGGCCGACATGAGCCCACAAACGGACAGCCGCCTCCAGGCACCGAACGATGACCGCAGCCGTCGCCTCATCCGCACCCTGACTGGGACCGTCTTCCTCCAGTGGATGGGGGCGACGGCCATCATCCCCATGCTTCCCGTCTACATCCGCCACCTCGGCGGTTCCGACGCGTTGGCCGGCGTGGTCATGGCTGCCTTCTACGCCGCCGGGGTGCTCTCCCAGTATCCCATCGGCAAGGTGGCCGATCGGATCGGCCGTCGCCAGGTGCTGCTCGCCGGCCTCGTCCTCTACGGCCTGGCCAGCTTCGCCTTCCTGCTTCCCATCGGCGCGCCCATGGCCATCGTCCTTCGGGCCATGCAGGGAGTCGGCTCCGGCGCGGCCACGGTCGCCGCCCTGGCCATGATCTCGGGCTCGGTTGCTGTCGAGCGTCGGGGACGCGCGTTCGCATCCATCTACGGCGGCGAGATCGCTGGCATGGCGATCGGACCCCTGGTCGGCAGCATTGTCGGCATCCGCTACATGTGGGCCATGTTCCTCGGCTCCGGGTTCCTCTCCATCGGCGCGTGCATCCCCGCCCTGAGGCTGAGCGAGCCCCACGGGGCGGTCGAAGAACGGGCGGCCCGCACCTCGGCCGACGGCCGGCTCGTGCCCCTTGACCGTGTTCGCATCCGGCGGTCCATGGTCGGGGCGCTCATCTGCGGGGCAGCCTTGGGGCTGACCAGTGGCGTCTACGACATCTGCTGGACGCTGCTGTTGTTGGCCCGCGGCGCATCCGGGCTCGAGATCGGCATCTCGTGGACCCTGTTCGCCGTGCCCTTCGTTCTCGTGGCCAAGCCGAGTGGTTGGCTAGCCGACCACCTTGACCGCCGTGCTCTGGTCCTTGCCGGACTCGGAATATCGACGGCGCTGTGCGCCTCGTACCCCTTCATCCACAACGTCCCGGTGCTCATCATCCTCGGCGCGTCCGAGGCCATGGGCTTCGCGGCGGCCATGCCCGCCATGCAGTCCCTCCTTACTCAGGGGTCACGCCACTCGGAGGTGGGCCGCATCCAAGGGATGTTCGGCACCAGCCAGACAGCTTGCACGGCAGTGGCGGCAGCCGGCGCCGGAGCGGCCTTCGCCGTCGCCGCCTGGCTGCCCTTCGTCTCCGTCTCGGCCGTGGTCGTGGTCGGCCTGGCCGTCGCTGGGCTCGTCTGGAGGACGGTCCCGGGACGCGTCGACCACGCCCAGCCGACCAGGGTTCAGGGTCTGGCTGGTGCCGTCACCGAGTCGGTGCTGGCTCAGGCGCCCGTCGCCACCGGCGTCAGCTGGGACGTGCAGTAGGCGCAGCGGGTTGCCTTCGGGTCCACCTTGGACAGGCATGCTGGGCACTCGCGGAGCGGGGTCTCCTTCGGGGCCCGGCCCAGGTGCTCCATCAGGTGGTTGACCGGCTTGATGACCAAGAAGAAGATCACCGCAGCGACAAGCACGAAGGTGATCAGGGCATTCAGGAATGCGCCGTAGGTGAACACCGAGTGGTTGATGGTGAAGTGGAGGCTGGCGAACTGGGTGGTCCCGCCGAAGATGGCCTTGATCAACGGGGTGATCAAGTTGTTGACGAACGAGTTGATGACTCCGGTGAACGCCGCACCAATGACGACGGCGACCGCCAGGTCGATCAGATTTCCCCGCAGTAGAAACTCCCTGAATTCCTTCAACATGTGGCTGGCTTTCCTTCGTTGGCTGGCTCCGACAATTACGAGCCCCGAGGTTTGAGACTAGGCGAGGCCGGTATGGACCGACGCCCTCCATCGACCGGTGGTCGGGACCGTGCAGGCGAAGGTGGCCGCCCGCAGGAGCCAGTCGATCACCGCTTCGTTGTCGGCGTCGGCGGGGACAAGGGCCACGAGACCCCGGCGGGGGTGGTCCTGTGAGATGCGCCAGCCCTCGGGAAGCGGCAGCCCGACGTCGCGTAGCTTCCAGGCGATCCGGGGCCCGGCGGCGTGCTGGAGCCCCACCGTGGTCGGCTTCGCCGTCCCGTTGGACCCGAGCTTGCCCGGCATCCAGGTGATGGTCGGGACTTTGTGGGTGGACCCCCCAAGAAAGGCGAAGGGGCCCGGCTCGGGTGGCAAGTTCTCCTCTTCGATCACCGGTTCGATATTGATCCATCCTGTCCGGCCTAGTTCCACAGAGTTCATCGAGGACAGCAGCTCAGGGTCGTTCTGCGCCACGAACTCGAGCTCTCGAGGGCGAGAACGGGTCATGTCTGAAGGTCGAGGACACCCTCGGCCAGGGCTTCGAGTTCAGCCCTCCACGATGCCGGACTGCCCATGGGGCGCACGACGAACTTGGAGAAGCCGACGTCGAGAAATCCCTCCAACATGGCCCGAAGGCCATCGATGCCGACCGGCACGATCTTTTCCGGGTCAACCCCTTTTCGGGTGGCGGCGATGGCCTTAATGGTCCTGTCGTCCAGGGGTTGCTTCGAGTAGGCGAGAGACACCCCGAAGTGCTCCGGGCTGATCGACCGCCCAGCCTCAGCTGCCGCCTCGTTGATCACCTGGCGACCCTCCACCAACTCCTCAGGAGTGCACGACGAAGGAAGCCATCCGTCGGCCAAGCGACCGCACCTCTTCAGTGCGGCAGGCACCATGCCGCCGGTCCAGATCTCGAGCGGTTGCTGAAGCGGGAGGGGCGAGATGGAGACGTCCTTGAATGTCCCAGCCGGCCCGTCATGGGATACCGACTCGCCGGCCCACAGGGAGCGGAGCACAGGGAACATCTCATCCATGAGCGCTCCCCTCTGGGCGCCAACTACACCGACCGCGCCCTGTTCGGGCTGACGGGCCAGTCCCGGCACGACGGTAACCAGCAGTCGGCCCGCTGAGAGCACATCGCGGGAAGCCAACTGTTTGGCCATGCGCACCAGATTCCGGCCAGGCAGAAGCATCGTGGTCCCGAGCTTCAAGTGGTGGTTGTGGGCAGCGGCGTAGGCCAACCCCGTCAGTGGATCAAGGGTCGGAGCGGTCAGGACCTCAGGCAGCCAGATGGAGTCGAAACCCAGCTCGTCGAGGTCGTCGACCAGATGGGCAAAAGAGGCGACGTCCTCGGTCGGACCACCTGCGACCCCTACGCCGATGCGGACTTTCATGAAGACACCTTCTGTCTGACTGTCGGATGGCTGCGACTGCTCCCCGGGGGGAGGCCTTCGGTCACCAAGCCACTGGGCGTGACTGGAACAGCGTAGGAGAGGGACGTTCCCGTCACCGACGGTACCTGGAAGCGTCGGTCGAACGTGGCCTTCGGAGAGGCCGGAGCGGGTCCCGTCGGCACATCCGGATGCTTGACTGACCGGCGACGGTCAGACTCGCCCATCGCCCCGGTTCCGCCTTCTCCGACCCATCTCGGAGGATCACCATTGGTCAAACACCCACATTCGAAGCAACCACATGATCCGGGACCCTCCCCCGGGTACCACCCGACGGCTGCCACCCGGGCCGGGCTCGCGGCGGTGGCCTGTTTCGA
>PLSY01000245.1 GCA_003164275.1 Acidimicrobiaceae bacterium
TTCAGGGGGTGACTGACATCGTGAAACCAAATCTCTTCACCGTTGGTGGAGTACAGGAACGGCACACCGAACTCGCCCTGGTAGCGCTCATCGCACTGAATGGCTCGGGCGTAGCGCTCGGCCTGAGGGAGAACGCCCTGGGGTCCGACAGTGAGCTTCTTCGCTTCAACGACGGCGAGCAGGTCGGCTTGGTCAGCGAGCACGTAGTCGGCTGGTCCGAGATCGGTCTCGTATTCCTCGATCGCTACCGATGGTCCCATCCGCTGCTCTCCCGCAAAAGGGACCACGGACCATCCTGAGGCACGCAGCTTTGGGTCGATCCGGGTCTTCCGGGTCTGGCGCTCACTCTCGTGCGGCGTCATGTTCTCTGCACCCCGGAGGGCAATGTCATTCGCCGCTCTCCCCGTTACCCATCTGCTTCTCGAAGGACTGGCGGATGAGGCCGAGCGCATATGGCAGGTCTTCGAGTGTGGACAGGCCGACCTCCACGTCGCCGTTGCCCCATCGACCTAGGTTGGTCACGTCCTTGGCAATCCCTCGTGGATCGTGAAGTTCATGGAACTGCATGTTGAGAGCCAGGCGCAGTCGGCTGGCCTGCGGAACCACGTCCACAAAATTGGTCTCAGCCTTGTAGGCGATGTACAGCTTCAGGAACTCCTCTGTTACACACGGGTCAAGCGCAAGAAGCTCCTTGCGAAGCGCCTCGAACAACGCCCTCGTTGTCGAAGCCAGTGCGAGATGAGTGTGATCCTCGATCGAATACGAAGACGCCTTCTCGGTCGTCGGCCTGTATGTGTCGAGAACATCCGTACTCAAGTTGGGCGCTGCCCACACTTTGACCCCAACAGCAGCGAGTCGGTTCGCCCGATGCTGAATGGCTGGTGAATCCCAGACCTCGATCGCTCCGAGCCCCTCGTTGAGGCGAAGAGGACTCTCCTTGAAGCCCCCCTCCATGTCACGCTTTTCGATGAACGGTCGGTCGCTGTACTCACTGTTGTAGCCAGTGAGCGTCAGGTTGCCGAGCGTGTGGAGTTTGGTCTCGTGGATGCGCTCCCACTCGGGGCCAAGGTCCTCCCGCCACTGCCGGGACACGTTCTCGTTTTGAGGCAGAATGTGTTCGATCGTGTACTGGTCGACAGGAACCCGCTCTTTTCGATCCCAGTTCTCAATTCGGCGAAGCCAGTAACTGCGTCGTGGAAAGTTGTACAGGTCTCGAACCACGAACTCTCGCTTGAATTCTTCGTCGTTCGGGAAGCGACGATAGGAAGGAAGCAACTGCAACAATGCTTGGATGCTCTCTAGGTAGCGATCCTTCTTCAGGCTGCGTCGAAAGGTTGCGAAGGTCTTATTGAGGGAGTTCGTTGGGATGGCACAGATTGCCCGGCGGAAGACGTACCCCTCGACAAGGCGGGTCGCCTTTACAAAATCTTCCCGTGAGAGTAGATCGCTCGCAAAGTCTTGATACAGTTCCAACAAGAATGGATATGCGACGTCGACCTTGAGTTCCCGTAGGTCTTGGAAGGCTTCGGCCAGAGCTTTGTCTGACTCCTTGCCCAATGCCATTGCGCAGTAGTAGCCAGCGAAGGCTTGGATGTCACGTACAAGGTCATCCACACCGCCTGAAGCCACTTTCGGTTCACGAGAGTACGCCTTAAATGCCTCGTAGACGGCTCGCACATTCGGGATTTCACCCGTCTTCAGTGTCAGATAGTGACGCATGAAGCTGTCGAAATGGGAGCCATATGCTTCCTGTCCGAAGTTGCGTTCCATCGGTCGCCAGTGATCTTCGTACAGTTGGGTCTGATGCTTCGGCTCCAATCCCATGAGGATGAAGTTGCGGATGAGGTCGGCTTGGCTCAGCTCCCTTCCTGTTGAGTTCATGCTCTCGAAGATTAGTTGCGGGTTATCCTGATCCCTATTGAGTGCGACGTCCACAATGACAAGCTTGTTCAATCCCAAGCACAGCCGGTCGACATCTGATCCGAGAGCGGCCACACGCTCCGCGAAGAATTCAAAATTCTGCTTGAGCCGAACGGAGTGCTCGGTCGGCAACTTCTTTTGCTGCACGAGTGAGATGAGGCTGTCTTTGTCGGTTTGCGTCAAGATGAGCTTGAAGCCACGCTCGCCTGCTTCTTCGGGGTTCAGTAGGTAGTAGTTGCGAATCTTCTTTGCGGAGAAACCGTCGACCGGCTCGCTGTCGCCCAAATGCCGAGCCAGGACTTCGAGGAGCAGGGAGACGGTCGTTAGACGCTGCTGACCATCGATGACCAAGAGTGGTGACTGAGACATGACTTGATAGAGCCCCGTCTCGATATAGACGACCGAGCCAACGAAGTGTGCGTTGACATCGGCATTTTTCCCGGCCCTCATGATGTCATCCCAGAGCTGCTGACACTCTCGATCGGTCCAGCTGTAGGTGCGCTGATAGATCGGGATTGCAAACTGCGGTGACTTTTTCAGGAAAGGAAGCAGTGCCGCTTCGACAGCTCTCATCGGTCGTCTCCGTGAGCGTCGCTCGGTGTCACGATGCGGAGCTGATGCGGAGTCGCTCCGGTGTCCGCCTGGACGAGCGGTTCCGCTGGTGAGTAGTTACTCATGAGTTATCACGAGTATGCATGAACTGGTGCCGGAAAGGGCAGCTCTGGCCCCTCGTCCGGGCGGCTCGGGAGACGGCTTCACCCATGCGATCCTACTGAGCTGACGAGCGCTGACCTGGGGTACTCCGAATGACGTGGGTTACCCGTGCTCCCAGCAGTCGGCGCAGAGGAAGTCGTCCTCGTCGGCGTCGTGGTGGCCGTCGGGACGGATAAGTGCAGAATCAACCGAGCACCCGCACCGGTCACAGGGGTCTGCTGCACCCGACGGGTGACATCTGAGATGGCT
>PLSY01000051.1 GCA_003164275.1 Acidimicrobiaceae bacterium
AGCATGACGAACAGGTCGTAGTGGATGCCCCGAGCCGGGCCCTTCAGTTTGGTCACGTCGTGGGACCAGACCTCGTTGGGGTGCTCGGCCACCAGCTCGGGGATGCTGCGTGGTGGGTGGGTGGGTGGCCTGGCGCCGGCGCTCGTGGACCTCGCCCGAGTCCCTGAGCAGGCGGTACATGGTGGACTCGGAGGCCAGGTAGGTGCCCTCGTCCANNCCTGGGCCGGGGCGGCGTCGACGAAGCGACCCCGCAGCACCCCGAGCACGGCCTCTTGCTCGGCCGGGTCCAGGGCGTTGTGCGGCCTCGGGCGAGGAGCCGGCGGTCCGAGCACCGGACCGTGCAAGGAGCGGTAGTGGGTGGCCCGGGACCTCCCGACCGACCCACAGGCCGCCCGGGTCCCCGACACCTCCTCCACGGCGCAGAAGGCTTCGGCGATCACTGCGGCTGCTTCGGGTCCTCGTCGCTCTCGGCCAGCAGCCGCTCCAAGAGCTCTGATGCTTTTCCCTGGATCTCGATGACCAGCCTGGTCTTGCTCAGCTCGGCCTCGGCCCGCTCGGCCCGCCGCTTGGTCTTGGCCAGCTCGGCTTCGATCGGCGAGCGGGCGCTCGGGCGTCTCTTGGCTTGGAGACCGGCCAAGGCCCCCGAGTCCCGGGCCCGTCGCCACTCGACCACATGGCTCGAGTAGAGACCCTCTCGGCGCAGCAGCGCGCCCTTGTCGCCGTCACCGACGCAGTGGTCGTACTCGTCGAGAAGGGCCAGCTTGTAGGCGGCGGTGAAGGTCCGTCGCCGGGGTCGATCCGGCATCGAGGGTTCGCCGCCCATGGCTTCATCATGGGCGCGTGCCATCGTCAAGGTTGAAAGCGTCACGTCGTCACGGGGATCCGATCTCGCCCTGGAGGGTTGGCCTGCGACTGCAGGTGTCTCAGGTCAGCCTGACAGACAGGGGTTGGATCCGCGACAACTCTTAACGCTCCTGTGATGTTTCTCCTAGTTCGGGGGACTTACTCTGGGAGCTCTCCCACCCCCCCGGGAAGAGCGCGAAACGGCGGTTCCACCGAGCCGCCGTTTCGTCGCGTCTGGCCTTTGGAGAACTCGACCGCAGCGACGTACTGTCGGCCTCATGAATCCCGCCACCTGCGAGGGCCGGCTGGTGGCCCACTTCGGCGGAGCTGTGGCCTTCTGCACTGAAGAGCTCAAGGGCGGATACTGCCCGGGCTATCACCGTTCCCACCAAGCAGAGGAGTTGTGTTGGCTCGCTGCCGCCGACGCACCTTGCATGGCATGCGAGATGGGGAGAACTGCAATCAGTGGCTTCTTCGTCTCTGAGTGACAGCCCATCGCCACTGTTGGGTCATGTCCAAGGATCTCGAGAGGCGATCCTGGTGTGGCCCATGGCCGGAACGGACAGCCAAGAGGGGCCGACTCTCGACGATCTCGTCCAGCGTCCAGCGTTGCAGGCCCGCTCCGCGTGCACCGCAGAGAAGAAGCCGTCAATCGTTGCGTCCCATGGTGCGGTCAGTTTGACCGCCACTCCGTAGGAGTCCGTCACCGCCGGTCCCGTTTGTCGCCACGTGTCACTATGACTGTGCCGAACATCACCAAACATGGCGAAACAAGGCTCAAGGGCGACTATCCGATGCCGAGGCTGACGTGTGTGCCCCGCTGACCTCGACTAGTCCTTCCGGACCGAGGGTCGAGATGAACGATCGACTCTTTGGATCACGGTCATGCTGCCTTTCTTTGCCCACCGCTGCGAGGCGCCAGCTCTGCACTCGCATTCGGTCGCTTACGTCAAGAATGTTGGTGCCTGCGCTCGATCAACAAGCAGCAGCTGTGGCACGTTCCTCACGTTCGTCGAGAAAGTTCCACCAATCCTCTGCAGACCGTCGGGCAAAATCGGTGACGACCCTTGGGTCAGCGCGCAGGGACCGAAGAGCCTCGATCGACCACTCGGCGTGGTCGGCCTCGAGGGCTGCGTGCACATCCCAGAATTCGGTGGCTTCGGCGTCCATGTTGAAGTGACGCTGCAATCCCTTGGACTTCGATGCTGCGATGTCGGCACCCTGCCATTCGTAGGCGGCCACCATGGCCAGCGCGGCAGTTGGATCGGTGGCGACGGTGGCGCGGATTGAAGCCAACAGATTGGTGGTTGCGGCAGTCGGTCCTACGTCCGACCGAGCGCCGGCAGCTTTCGCAAACGATTCAAAGAGCTCGGTGTGAGGCGCGGGACTGTGCAGTTCGTCAGCCAGATTCGCCTCAACTTGGGACTTCGCCGCACCTTCGGGGAGCTGTGCCGCGATTCCTGCCAAGGTCAAGGGAAGCTGGCGCTCGATCAGCCGATACTGCTCGGCGTAGGCAGCGAGTTCGCCCAGTCCGATGGCACCGGCCTCCCATCGGCAGTAGAAGGGATGCGTCAGCAGATGGCGCCCGGCCCGTCGAGAGCGTCTTGGATCGCAGAAGAGCGCATGATCTCTAACCGTACCCTTGCTGGCCAAAGCATTCTTCTTACTCGCCGGTCACCAGGCTCGTCCTCTACGCTGCTCTCGTGACCCTCCGGATGCTCCGTGGCATCCGCATGGCGGCTTTCTTTACATTCGATTGTGTTCGATGAGCGAGCGCGGCTGTGCGATAACGGGATGGGGAGTTGCACTTCCCCCCAGAGTCGTTGGCAATGTGGAACTCGAGTCGCTGTTCGATACGAGCGATGAGTGGATCTTCGAGCGCTCGGGTATCCGAAATCGCCGCGTTGCGGCCGGCCCATTCGTGAGTCCTCCAGTTGGCTCCGATTCTCAGTCGCTCGGTACCACGGCGACGATGGCTGTCGAAGCCGGGCGCAAAGCGCTTGAAGCGGCGGGGACCTCGCCAGCTGACGTTACCCTCCTCATTCTCTGCACCAGCACTCCTGACCAGGCGGTGCCGGCCACCTCCTCGGCCGTTGCCGGTGCGCTCGGCATCGCCGGCGGCGCCATGGACTTGAACGCAGCATGTGCTGGCTTCACGTACGGGCTGGTGACGGCGGCTGCTCTTGTGTCGCACGGTCTGGAGAAGGTGCTGTTGATCGGTGCGGACACCATGTCTCGCATCACCAACTGGGAAGATCGCACGAATGCTTTTCTCTTCGGCGATGGTGCAGCAGCCGTACTGCTGTCGAATGTCCGAGGCCCGAGCTCACTGCTCGGCTGGGACTTAGGAGGAGACGGTTCCCTGGGTGACCTGCTCTATGCCGCCCACGGGTCGGGGCTGGTGATGCGAGGCCCAGAGGTCTTTCGCCAGGCGGTACGGGTCTCTGTCGACTCGGCAACAGCCGCCCTCAACCGAGCCAATGTTGCACCCGATGAGATTGCGCTCTTCGTTCCCCATCAAGCCAACCATCGAATCATGAATGCTGTGGCCCAGCGCCTTGCCATCCCTCAAGGTCGGATTGCCTCGGTGATCGAGCAAACGGGCAATACGAGCGCAGCCTCGATTCCCCTCGCCCTTGTTCACGCCGCCGGCGAAGGTCGTCTGAGCAAAGGGGATCTGCTGCTGGTCGCGGGATTCGGCGCAGGGATGGCGTGGGCCTCTGCGGTGTGGCGCTGGGACGGCTAGGTCCAGCAGAAGCCTCCCTCGACCAACCTGGATGACAGCTTCTCGATGTCGGGTAGTGCCCGAACATTGAACCCATCCGACCGTTCACTCCCACATTCGACGTCGAGGTACGAAGGTACCGACGCATCGGTCGGCATGGCCGAGGGAGGGGCCCGGGAGCAACGTCGTTGGGACGTGAAGAACCAGACACCGTCGAGGCCCAAGGGTTGCAACACATGGTGCGATATTCGGACGGCGACGGATCGTCCGTGGTCTGGATGCGACGGGTGACCGGCTGGGGGGGCAGTCGATCACCCGCGCACATCGCCGTCGGTAGAAATTATTGTGAGCTCGCGAAATGCGGCGCTCGCGAGAGCAATCCACTCACCAATCTGGATGGGGACACGATCATTCAGTCAACTAGTCGCTACGAACCAGCCAACTGGAGAGCCAGTGGTCCGATCTTCGGAGCAAAGGTCGTCTTCACGGAGCGATCGGAGGGCCGAGCGGATACTCCCTGCCTGCGCTCGCAACCGATGCGATGGCGAGGAACACATAACCGGCTGCCGCGGCGATGATCAGCGCCAAGACACCAGCAACCGTCGACAGTGTCGTGGACGTCGACGTGCTGAGTGTGTTGATCAGCAGCAGGATCAACACGGCCCCAAAGGCGACGAACAGAACCGTGAACAGAGCCGGAAGCCGAGTGCTGGCAATGGCAAAGAAGACAAAAACAACGAGCCAGCTGATCTCGAAGGACGCAATGGTGTGTTGAACATAGCTCGGCAACAAACCGAACCAGCTGTGCACGAGCCCGAGGATGAGGAACCCATAGCTGAGAAAGAACGCAGCGAGGACGCCCAGAATGGCAGTGGGGAGCGACCGGCCTCTGCTCCATGGACTCGAGAGCGGCNNAGAATTAGGGCTACAGGGCTCCCGCTGGACTTCACATTGACATAGCCGACCAGCTGCAATCCGAGGGCCACGGCTCCTACGGATATCAAGGGGAGGCCGAGAACGAGTGGGTCGCCTGTGAGATTGGCTGCTGGAGCTGGGGTGTCCTCCACCGCAGCAGTCTCAGCCGCCTGGACCTGAGAGGTCGTTGTGGTCATTGCATTCCCTTCCTCTTCGTTCTCGGCCCTACAAAACGTCCGAACCAGTGTGCTCACCACTATCAGCGAAGGCTGAATCCCTTGGTCCGTGAGCAGACCTTGTCAGCTCCGGGCTTCAATATAAGTAATCCGATCAACTAAGTCAACAATTGCCACCCCAGTCATTCTCGGTTCGGGGCATGACGTGGATGCTTATCCCTATTGGCCCCTATTTTTGGGCCTTCTCTGGGAGCACACCCGGCTCGATTACGACGACGTGACCGATCACTCCTCCATGAGGAACTGGGGTCCGGAGCCCAATGTGGCTGCCACATCATCGGGGTTGGCCAGGGCACAGGTTCGGAGCGAGAGACACCCACAACCGATGCAGTTCGACAGGCCGCCCTGCAAAGCCTCGAGGAGAGCGATGCGCTGTTCGATCCGCTCCTGCCAGCCCCGAGTGAGGCGCTTCCAGTCTTGACGAGTGGGCGCGCGATCGATCGGAAGCATCGCCAGCGCCGCAACGATCTCCTCGAGGGTCAACCCCACGCGCTGGGCGATCCGGATGAAGGCGATCCGACGAAGGACATCGCGCCGGAACCGTCGCTGACCGCTCGGGGTGCGTTCGGAGTGCACAAGCCCCTCACGCTCGTAAAAGCGGATGGCCGAGGCAGCCAAGCCGCTCCGTTCGGCCACGTCGCCGATGGTGAGCATCTCTTCCATGGCTGCCATGCTCCGTGAATCTCCTCTTGACTTAAACCTTACTTTAACTCTTACGGTGGTGCGACGGACGAGGAAGCGCATAAGGAGGTAGCGGTATGCCCGTTGCAGTGGTTACCGGAGGATCTCGTGGGTTCGGACGGGCATTGGCCGTTGCTCTGGCGAAGGACGGGTGGTCCCTCGTCATCGACGGGCGTGATCGAGGGATGCTGCAGGAGGTCGCCGATCGCCTGAAAGCTATGGGCTCGCAATCGGTGGCCGTAGCTGGGGACGTGGCCGATGCCGGCCACCGTTGCGCCCTGATCGAGTCGGCAGCGGAGCTCGGCTCTTTGGATCTGCTCATCAACAACGCAAGCACACTCGGCCCGAGCCCGCTGCCCAAGATTGCCAACTACCCCCTTGACGAGCTCAGGCAGGTCTACGAAGTGAACGTGATCGCCCCACTGGCCCTCCTCCAGGCGGCGATCCCACACCTGCGACGTGCACGGGGAACAGCGGTCTGCCTCTCGTCGGATGCCGCCACCGAGGCCTATGAGGGCTGGGGTGGATACGGCTCGTCGAAGGCGGCCCTCGATCAGCTCCACGGGGTCCTGGCCGCCGAAGAGCCCCTTCTTCGTGTCTACCAATCCGATCCGGGCGATATGCGCACGGCGATGCACCAGGCAGCATTCCCCGGTGAGGACATCTCCGACCGACCCGTGCCCGAGGCCGCCGTTGGTCCGCTTCGGGGGCTGCTCGACTCCGGCGCACCGAGCGGCCGTTACCGGGCAGACCAATGGACGGGGCAGCCGTGACCGCACTCGCCAGGCCGTCGCAGCGCTTCAGCTTCGAGCTCCCCGCAGTCCTCGAGGCCTCCGAGCCACCCGAGGCCCGAGGGCTCACGCGTGACGCCGTGCAGATGCTCGTCGCGTATCGCGGGACGGGGGAGATCGTGCCCAGTTCCTTCATCTTCCTCGCACGGTTCCTCCAGCCCGGCGATCTGTTGGTCATCAACACTTCGGGCACCTTGCCGGCCGCCATCGACGCCGTGGCCGAGGACGGGACCACCCTGGTCGTCCATCTCTCGACGCAGCTGGACGATTCGAGGTGGGTGGTCGAGCCCCGGCGGATCGTCGGCAACACGACCGAACGCTGGGCGGGATCGCCGCCCCCGCGTCGACTCCGGTTGGGGGTCAGGGCATCGATGACCCTCGAGTCACCATACGCAGGCTCGGATCGATTGTGGACCTCCCACCTCAGGCTCGGGCAGCGCACGCTCAGTTGGCTGGCCACCCACGGTCGGCCTATCCGCTACGGCTACGTGGACCGTCCGTGGCCCATCGAGATGTACCAGAACATCTACGCCACGGAGCCGGGAAGCGCCGAGATGCCCAGCGCGGGCCGGCCCTTCACTCCGGGCATCATTACCCGGCTGGTGGCAAAAGGGGTGGGCGTGGCTCCTTTGGTACTCCACACCGGCGTGGCCTCTTTGGAGGAAGATGAGCTGCCCTACCCAGAACGGGTGAAGGTGCCCGAGTCGACGGCCGAGGCGGTGAATGCCACCCATCGCTGCGGTCGTCAGGTCATCGCCGTCGGGACGACCGTGGTGCGGGCCCTGGAGACATCGGCTCAGGGCGCAGAAACGGTCAGTGCCTTCGACGGGTGGACCGATCTGGTCATCTCTCCCGAGCGCGAAGTGCACGTGGTCGACGGGATGATCACGGGATGGCACGAGCCGGCCTCCTCCCACCTGATGATGCTCGACGCCATCGGCGGCCGACAGCTCCTCGTCGACTCGTACCATGCAGCGTTGGCGGAGGGCTACCAGTGGCACGAGTTCGGTGACGTGCATCTGATCCTGCCTTGAGCCCAATTCCCAGGATTACGGATGACCGGTTGACACTTTGAACCGCCCCGGGAATCTTGGAGGCTTGGTGTGGCCTGAGTTCGCGGAGTCGGATTACTGGACTTTGATGCCGCTGTCCCGATAAGGAGGACAACATGGCAAGAAGGGGATACCCCGGTGAGTTCCGGCAGCGCGTGCTCGAACTCGTGGCGTCAGGCCGCAAAATCTTCGATGTCGCCCGAGACCCGCAGAACGGCTTAGTCCGGCATGTCCGCCTTGCACCCGAGAAGGACCCGCTCGTGATGATGGTGTGGGTGCCGGCCGAATCTGCCGAGAGCGTGTCAGTTTCCGTTCCTGGCAAGACCGGCCAATGGGGATTTCGAGGGAGCCCAGATCAGACGGATATGCGCCCTCCATGCCGCTGTCAGTCCCGGATCACTTCGCTTCCGGCGAGCGATCTGTGTGCCCCAGAGGCCGACAGCGGGTGGCTGTGCTCGCGAAAGTTGCAGCGCCCGCAACGGCACATGGGCAGTGCATCCAAATGTTGTCAGCCGCTCAGGAATCGCCGGAATGAGCCAGCCGTATGTCGTTGTCCATCGTGAGCAGATAGGGAGCGACGAGGTCCCCGTAATCTGCCTTTTGCGCGGCGGTCAGATCCTTCCAGCCAGTAACCGAGCCACGGCACCGTTCTGCACCACACAGGCACACATCGGGGAAGTGGTCGATGGTGAAGTTGCGCATTGCGTAGTCAAAAGTCAGTTCCTGCCCGGCGTCAATCTGCTGGCGGGCGACGACATCGAACGCTTGCTCATCATTGAGGCGCACACCGCAGTTGGGGTCGCATGAGTGGTTGACTTTCGGTCCTAGCCCGCCTTGGCGTGCCCAACGACTCGGACCTACCTGTGTGGCGTGGGAGTCGTTCTCTTTCAGCACCCCAACCAGGGTACCGACCATGACTGTTTCGCCAGCAGCGAACGAGCGTGTGGTCAGAACTCCGTCGCCCGTGCCGTCAGTCGTGCAACGCAACGTGACGCCTTTCGCCTCAGAGCCTTGGGTGATTTGTGGGCCGCGCTCCGTGAAGAATAGCGATTCGCGACCATGCGATTCGCTGGCAACAAGTGGCAAAGACCGAGACGGTTGGGCGTGGAGCAAGGGAACCTCTTCCGGTTGGTGCCCTCGGAGGGTGGTCTGCTGCGCCGCTACGCCGATGACGAGTCCACTGTAGGCCACCCTGCCGCCTACGGCCCCCGACCTGACCTTACCGGGGTGCCCCTCTACGCCGATTCCGGGTCGCGCTATGCGCGGCCCCATCCAAATGAGTGCATGCTCTTCGCGAGCGTTATCCACCGTTCCATCTGTGCACACGAAGGGGTCTGCTGCACGATCAGGTG
>PLSY01000327.1:0-2915 GCA_003164275.1 Acidimicrobiaceae bacterium
TCTGGAAGCGCCGGCCGGCGCTGGTCGGTTTGCGTGAGCGAAGTGCCATGGTCTGTCCCGGTCTCTCAGTTCTCGAAGAGGTCGATCGAGTCACCCTCGGCCAGGGTGACGATGGCCCTCTTGGTGTCCGGCCGATGGCCGAGGCCGCCGCCCTTCCGGTTGCGCTTGGTCTTGCCCTTCCGGTTCAGGGTGTTCACATTGACCACCCTGACGCTGAAGGCCTGCTCGACCGCGTGGCGCACGTCGATCTTGGTGGCCGAGGGATCGACCACGAAGACATAGACGTTGTTGTCCATCAGTGAGTACGACTTCTCCGACACCACCGGCCGGATCAGGACGTTATGGGGATCCCTCATGACTCTTCTCCCTCGTCATCGGCGGCTCCGGCCGTCTCGTCCTCGGCAGCTGGTCCAGCCTCGGCTGCGGCCTCGATGTCGACCGCGTCGGCCGACTCTGGCGCATCGGAGGCACCCGCCCCGCCGGGGAGGGTCGCGTCGGTGAAGACGACCCAGTCGTTACAGAGGACGTCGTAGGCGTTGAGCTCGCCGACCACCATGGTCTGGATCTCGGGGAGGTTGGCGAACGACCGGTCGGCGAAGCCGTCCTCGTCGCCCAGCACCACGAGGACCCGGCCGGAGAGCCCGAGAGCCCCCAAGGCGCGCACAGCGGCCTTCGTGCTCGGCACGTCGAACGTCCAAGCATCGATCAGAGCGACTCGGCCCTGTGCGGCCCGGTCAGACAGAGCGGACCGGAGGGCCAGCTGGATCATCTTCTTTGGAGTCTTCTGGGCGTACGAACGGGGCTTCGGCCCGAGGGCGACGCCTCCGCCGACCCATTGGGGTGAGCGCGTCGAACCCTGGCGGGCATTTCCGGTCCCCTTCTGGCGGAAGGGCTTGGCCCCGCCACCTCGGACCTCGGCGCGGGTCTTGGTCGACTGGGTTCCGGAGCGGGCCGCCGCCAACTGGGCGGTCACCACCTGGTGCAGGACAGCAAGATTGGGCTCGATCCCGAAGATAGAGGCCTTGATCTCGACCTCACCGAGCTCGGTGCCGTCGGCCGACCGGCGGGTCACGGTGCGAACTTCGGGGGCCGGGCGCAGAAAGCGGCGGATCTCCGCCGGACTGGCCGTCTCGAAGTCGATGGCCTCGGGGGCGGTGTTGCTCACGATGCCTTCCCTCCCTTGAGCAGCGGGGCCTTGACCGCATCACGCAGGACCACCATGCCGCCCCGCGGTCCAGGAACTGCCCCTTTGACCAGGATCAGTTCGCGCTCGGGATCCGCTTGGACGATCTCCAAGTTGAGGGTGGTGACCTGCTGTCCACCCATGCGGCCGGCCATGCGGGTTCCCTTGAACACGCGCGACGGGGTGGCGCAGGCGCCGATCGATCCGGGGGAACGGTGCTTTTTGTGGTTACCGTGCGACGCCCCTTGGCCCTTGAAGTTATGGCGCTTCATACCGCCGGCGAAGCCCTTGCCCTTGGACACGGCAATGGCGTCGACCAGCTCACCCGCCTGCAACAGTTCAGCGGTCAGCTCTTGGCCGACCTCGTAATCGGAGGCGTCGTCGAGCCGCAGCTCGACCAGCCGCCGACCGGGGTCGACCCCAGCCTTGTCGTAGTGGCCCTGCTCGGGCTTGGTCAGGGTGGTTGAGCGGCGATGGCCCCAGGTCACCTGCAACGCGGAGTAACCCTCGCGCTCAGGTGTCTTGACCTGCACGATCCGGACCGGTGCGACGCGCACCACCGTCACCGGTATTGCACGGTGCTGGTCATCCCAGATCTGGGTCATTCCGACTTTTTCGCCCACGATCGCCTTGGTGGCCACTGGAGCTCTCCGTCTCGACTCTGCGTTCTGCTCGATACCGGCCGGCATCGATCCTTTACTGCGGCACTGCATGAAGCTGTTCGAAGCACACGACGGGTCAACCCTGCTCTGCTGGCGGGACCGCCGTTAACTCACGCCGGATTGCACGCAGACGCTCCGCTCGGAGGATCCCGAGCGGAGCGCTCGCCTGGTTTGGCCCGAGGTCCCCGCAGTCTGACTGCGGGCGCTCGAACACGTCCTTCTCACACGATTTGGCCCGAAACCGGGCCGACCCGTGACTATATACCAACCGGACGCCCCTGACAACGGCACCCGGTCGGCGACCCCGAACCGGGGCCGACCGTCAGACGGTCTGGATCTTGATCTCGATGTCCACGCCAGCGGGAAGGTCGAGGCGCTGAAGCGAGTCGACCGTCTTCGGCGTGTGCTCCACGATGTCGACGAGGCGCTTGTGCACCCTCATCTCGAAGTGCTCCCGGCTGTCTTTGTACTTGTGGGGCGAGCGGATCACCGTGTAGCGGTGCTTCTCCGTGGGCAGGGGCACTGGTCCCAGCACCTTCGCCTGGGTGCGCAGCACGGTCTGGACGATCTTCTCGGTCGACTGATCGAGAATCTCGTGATCGTACGCCTTCAGGCGAATTCTAATTTTCTGGCGGGGGCCCTCTGCGGCCATGGGTACAGCGTCCTTCCGTAAGTTCTGGTTAGTTCGACTATTCGAGGATCTTGGTGACTCGACCCGAGGCCACCGTCCGTCCACCCTCACGGATGGCGAAACGAAGTCCCTCGACCATGGCGATCGGCTTGCCGAGCTCCACGGTCATGTCGGTGTTGTCGCCGGGCATGACCATCTCGGTGCCCTCGGGCAGGGTGATGGTNNTCGGTGGTCCGGAAGTAGAACTGCGGGCGATAGTTGGTGAAGAACGGCTTGTGACGGCCGCCCTCGTCCTTGTTCAGCACGTAGACCGTGGCCTCGAACTTGGTGTGGGGGGTGATGGAACCCGGCTTACACAGGACCTGTCCCCGCTCGACCTCTTCCTTCTTCGTCCCACGGAGGAGTGCGCCGATATTGTCGCCCGCGCGGCCCTCGTCCA
>PLSY01000327.1:2964-3106 GCA_003164275.1 Acidimicrobiaceae bacterium
ACATGACGTCCTCGATGGACATGAGGAAGGGCTTCTCCACGTCGCGCTCGGGCTCTGGGATGTAGCTGTCGACAGCCGCCATCAGCTCGGTGATCTTCTCGGCCGCCTCGGCGTCGCCCTCCAGGGCCTTCAGGGCGCTGAC
>PLSY01000135.1 GCA_003164275.1 Acidimicrobiaceae bacterium
GCCCGGGCCGTGCTCACCACCTTGGAGGTGGCTATCGCCCTGGCCGGGGAGGAGCCCATCACCCTCGACGACGTGGAGCGGGCCCGGCACTCTCGCCTGCACCACTACGGCGAGGATGACCACTACGACGTGATCAGTGCCTTCATCAAGTCGGTGCGGGGGTCGGACCCCGATGCCGGCCTGTATTGGCTGGCCCGGATGCTCGAGGCCGGTGAGGACGCCCGGTTCATCGCCCGGAGACTCATCATCCTGGCCAGCGAGGACGTCGGTGAGGCCGACCCGCTGGCCTTGGTCGTGGCCGATGCCGCCGCCCGGGCGGTTGAGTTCGTCGGGCTTCCCGAGGCCCAGCTCAACCTGGCCCAGGCCGTGGTCCACTTGGCCTGTGCCCCGAAGTCCAACCGGGTGACGGTCGCTCTCGGCCGGGCCCAACGGGATGTGCGCGAGGGCCCGCGGGGCGACGTACCCGCCCATCTCCGTGACGCCCACTACCGGAGTGCCAGCTCGATCGGCCACGGCGAGGGCTACGTCTACCCCCATGACGAGCCCGACGGCTGGGCCGATCAGCAGTACCGACCGGAGGCCCTCACCGGGAGCAGGTACTACGAGCCGAGCGACCGGGGCCACGAGCAGGTTGTGGCCGGGCGGCTCCGGCGCTGGCGTAACGAGGAACCAGAAGCGCCGGCCGCGCCAGACGACCTACGGTCGGTGTCGGAATAGGACAAACTGTGCCCCATGTGGGCGAAGAGCAGGGGCGCGTTGATGGTGGCCGCCCTGTCCTGTCTTGCCTTGCTCGGGGTGCTCCTGCCTCCGGGGTTTGCCTCGGCCCAGGCCGGGGCCGCGTCGGCCATGGTCCGGGTGGCCGGGAACGCTCCAACCCTGCCCACAGGCGCCGAGGTCACCGGCCCGGCCGGGGCCAGCACGACCATCACCGCCGATCTGGCCCTCAAGCCGAGGGACCCGGCGGCTCTCGATGCCTTCGTGTCGGCGGTATCCACCCCGGGGTCGGTCGACTACCACCACTATCTGGTGGACGGGCAGTTCGCCACTGAGTTCGGCCCGACGCCGGCCACCCTGTCCGCGGCAGAGGCATGGCTGTCGTCGAACGGTCTGCAGGTCGGGACCGCCTCGAGCGACGGACTGCTGATCCCGGTCACTGGCTCCGTCACCCAGATGGAGCAGGCCTTCGACGTGTCCATCTTGAACACCCGACTAGTCGGGGGCCGCACGGCCCGGTTCGCCGAGGCACCCCCGGCGGTGCCGGCGGACCTCGGCTCCTCGATCGAGGGGGTGATTGGGCTGAGCACCGTGGCTCAGGCGGTGGCCCAGATCGTCCCGGGGCCGACCGGGACCACCACACCGGCCACGCNNCAGTGTCTTCCTGCTGCCGCCACCGGTGGGTACACCGCCGACCAGCTGGCTGCGGCCTACGGCCTGACCAGTCTGTATGCCAGGGGTCTGACTGGGGCGGGGGAGACCATCGGCATCTATGAACTCGAGCCCTATTTAAGCGGAGACATTGCTGAGTACCAATCCTGTTACGGCCTCACCAATACGGTGACCCCCGTCTCAGTGGGGATCGGGTCCGGAACCGGCCCCGGGTCCGGCGAGGCGGCCCTGGACATCGAAGACGCAATGGGGTTGGCCCCGGAGGCGTCGATCAAGGTCTACGAGGGCCCGAACAACGGCAACGGCCCGATAGACACCTACGAGGCCATGGTGGCCGACCGCTCACTGAAGGTCATCTCCACCAGTTGGGGGGCGTGCGAACCGGAGATGGACCCGGGCCAACAGGCGATGGAGTCAACGCTGTTCGCCGAGGCGGCGACCCAGGGACAGACGGTGGTGGCGGCATCAGGCGACTCGGGCTCGACCGACTGCTACTTGCCGTCATCACAGGGGGTGTCTTCGACCCAGGTGACCGTCGACGACCCGGCCGACCAGCCCGACGTGACCGGAGTGGGCGGCACCTCGCTGTTGTCGGCTGCCTCGACCACCGAGACGGCGTGGAACGACGTGTACGGGTCGACCGGCGGGGGAGTCTCGTCGGACTTCGCCCAGCCCAGCTGGCAGCTCGGGCCGGGCGTCGACTCGACAGCCGGCACCGCCCAGTGCGCCGCTCTGGGTCGGACCAGCTGCCGGGAGGTACCTGATGTGGCCGCCTCGGCCGATCCCGTCCACGGCTACGCTGTGTATTACACGGCGGACGGCAGTCCAGGATGGCACGTCTTTGGTGGTACCAGTGCGGCTTCACCGCTGTGGGCCGCCCTGATCGCCGTGGCCGACCAGGGCCTCACCACGGCGGCCGGCTTCCTCAATCCCACCCTGTACGGAGCGGGAGCGTGTGCGGTCTCACCCTTCAACGATGTGACGACTGGCACGAACGCCGCTCTTGGGTCGGCTGACGGACGGTATCCGGCGACGGCCAACTATGACCTGGCAACAGGGTGGGGGAGCCCGATCGCCGCCCAACTGTTCTCCGACCTGGCCACGCCTCCGAGGTGTCCCGTCGTCAGCGGTGTCACCCCGGTTAAGAGCGTGGTCGCGGGTGGAAACAGCGTCACCATTTCCGGCTCATCGTTCACCGGGGTCACTTCGGTCTCGTTCGGCTCGACGCCCTCGACCTCGTTCCAGGTCACGTCACCCACCTCCATCGTCGCCCAGGTCCCGCCGGGGGCGGCCTCAGGGGGCACCGTCGACGTCACGGTGACCAACGCCAGCGGCGCGAGCCGCTCCTGGGTCGCTGACCACTACACCTATGCCTTGCCCGGTTACTGGCTGGTCGCCTCCGACGGCGGCATCTTCGCCTTCGGCCGGGCGGGCTTCCATGGCTCGACTGGGGCCACAACTCTGAACAGACCGGTTGTCGGCATGGCCTCAACCCCCGATGATGGTGGCTACTGGCTGGTCGCCTCCGANNTTCGGCGACGCCGCCTTCTACGGCTCGACCGGGGCCATACACCTGAACCAGCCGATCGTCGGGATGTCGGCCACCCCCGACGGCGGTGGCTACTGGCTGGTCGCCTCAGACGGCGGTATCTTCAGCTTCGGCGACGCCGCCTTCTACGG
>PLSY01000253.1 GCA_003164275.1 Acidimicrobiaceae bacterium
CGACGAGGTCGTAGTTGCCGTCCTCTGTGTAGAACTTGATGGCGAATCCCCGCGGGTCGCGGACGGCGTCAGCCGATCCCCTGCTACCGGCCACCGTTGAGAACCTGAGGAAGGTCTCGGTCTGCTTTCCGACCTCGGAGAGGAACTTCGCCTTGGTCCACTGGGAGACGTCGGCGGTCACCACAAAGCTCCCGTAAGCCGCCGACCCGTTGGCATGGACCACCCGTTCGGGCACTCGTTCCCGATTGAAACGGGCGAGCTTCTCCAACAGGTGCTGGTCTTGGAGCAGCACCGGACCGGATGGACCCGCCGTCTGGCTGCGCTGATTGTCAACGACTGGCGCTCCGGATTCGGTGGTCAAAGTTGGCTTGGACACGGTCACCTCCATGGATTAAAGAACAATCCTAAACTTAGAGTGATTCTAAAGCACCGTCAAGGCCGCGGTACGGGATCAGCCCCGGCGGTTGTCCATGATGAGACAGCTGCTCGTGGCGGTGGCCACGGTCTTGCCTGCACCGTCAACGATCTCCGCCGTGGAGAAGGCGACACGACGACCCCGCTTGGTCACCCGACCGGTGGCCCGCAGCACACCACTGTCGGCGGTGACCGCCCGGAGGTAGTTGATAGTGATGTCGATGGACGTGTAGCCCACCCCGGCTTCGAGAGTTGAGTGCACCGCGCATCCCGCTACCGAATCGGCCAACGTGCACACCAGTCCTCCGTGCACCACCCCGATCGGGTTGTAAGCCGACTCGTCGGGGCGGCACTCGAACACGGCCAGGCCATCGGCGATCTCGGCGATGGTGAAGCCGAACAGCGAGGCCATCGGCGCGCCGGGAAACGTGCCGTCCCGGATGGACGCCAGGTAGTCGATGCCGCTCATCCGGGCTCCGGCGGCCGCCGTGGCCGTCGGGTCGTACCAGGTGATCTCGCGGGTCCGGGGACCCCCCCACTCGGCGAGGGGCGATTGGGGGGCGGCTTCAGCGGGCATGCCCGGCTCCGATCTCAGGCTTTGTGGGGCGTCTCGTCGCACAGTTGGCAGTCACATCGACGACACTTCGCACCTTGAGTGAGTTTTATAATGCACCTTACTAGAGGCACGGCGGGTGGCTGAGCCCGGGTCGCGCCGACCCTAGGGCCGGGCGCGCGGCTTACGCCCCTCGGGGCCAGCAGGCCCCGTGGCCAGCGCCGCGGCTGGCCGGTTCACCGCGCCTGGTCCCGGAATGACCTTCACCGAGCGAGCGCCGATGGCCTCACCACAGGCTGAACAGGTGGCCAGTACCGTCGCCTCGTGATGGCAACTGCTGTGCTCGATGAGGACGGGGGCACCCTCGGGCGCCTCCCACCGGTCTCCCCACTGACGCATGGCCATGAGCACCAGCCAGAGGTCCTTCCCCTTCTCGGTGAGGCGGTAGTCATGGCGGATGGGGTTGGCCTGGTACGGAACGCGTACCAGCACGCCGCGGTCAACCAGGTGCTCCAGTCGGTCAGCCAGGATGTTGCGGGCGATGCCGAGCCGCTCACGGAACTCGTCGAATCTCGTGACGCCCAAAAAGCAGTCCCGGACGATCAGCATGGTCCACCATTCGCCGATCACCTCGAGGGTCTGGGCCACCGAGCAGTTCATCTCTTCGAAACTCTTGCGGCGCACAAGAGAACTGTACCGGGTCGCATGGCTCGGTTGCATGGTGCAATCGTGTCATCAGGGCACCCCGACGACCCTCTGGTCAGCTGATTACCAGAGGGCGTTCCAATCCTCAGGGACCAGCCAGCCGACCGGCTTGCTCTCGTCGTCGCGAGGGACCCTCACCGTCTCGGTGTCGACCCAGGTGGGCTGGTCGAAACCGGCACGCTTCCAATGGCTGAGGGGGACCGACTTCCAGTCTCTGCTCTTTGCGCCGCCTTCTGAGTAGCCGGCTCGGACCAGGAGTTCGCCCGGAGACCCGGCGACTACCACGCAGCGACGGGACTTCCCCTCCAGCCCGGGCTCGGCCGGATCGGGTGCAGTGAAGGGGATCCACGCGAAGACCACTCCGGCAACCCACGGATCGCCCCGATCGAACTCCGCCTCCTGGGCGGGAGTGAGGGTGGCCCGTCGGGTCAACGTGGGCACGGTGGACTTGGCTGCAGAGACCGCAGTGGCGGCTGTGGCACCGGGAACGGGCGACCCGCTTACCCGTTCCAACTTCTTCGCCCGACGAACCTGCTCGCCCGCCCTGCGGGCCGCATCGAGCTTCTTGCGGCGCTCGTCGGCATCGCGCTGCTTCTTCAGGCGACGGGACTCGCGCTGTTCCGGCGTCACCGCCTTGGTGGACCGATCCGACGCCTCCGGTGCCTCTGCCGTCGTGCCGTGCTCAGCCCATTGGCTGAGGCTGAAGCGCTCGTCGGTGGCGGCGATATCGAAGCACAGGTCCGACGACGGCATGTCCGCGTCCGCCACCGAGGCCAGCATGACGGCGATGGTCACATCGGAAAACGTGGCGCGGACTTCCTCCAGGGCGGCCAGGAGTTGCTCGCGGGTCGGATCATCGGAGTTCTCACCTAGCGCCTCGATCGTGGCGGAAAGGCAGCGGTCGGCTATCACCGCGGCCACATAGGGCAGCACGGCCCGAAACTGGGGCTTGTCGACCACTCCGACCGGATCGCGATTCTTGCGCAGGGCGTTCAGGGCATTCCCGACGGCTTTGGGGATCTGGAACGCCGGGTCCGCTGTGCGGGCCAGGGCCGCTTTCATCTCCTCCCGCTCGACCCTGGCGACTGCTGCCCGCAGCATGGTCAATCGGTCACTGTCGGTGATGCCGGACTCCATCGGTTGTCCCTTCGATCTCGGCCCAACCACGGCGGGCGGGCGCAACGACGCTCATCATCGCAGAGTGTGATGGAGGGGTTGGACCCGGCCAAGACCGCCATACTTGCAAGATGGTGACCGAGGGGAAGGTGACGTCCACCGATCGCCTGGATCTGAGTGCCGGCTCGTCATCGGGTTCTTCCATTGGCCTGCAGGGCGGGTTCGGACCCTTCATCACCTTCATTGAGTACGAGCGGCCAGAGGGGGCAATCGCCCGCTGGGACTCTCGTCGGCAACGAAAGCGCGGCCAGGCTCCCGACCCGACGGGGAGTACCTGTTGGGCACCAAGGGCGCGGGGCTGGTGGATCGGCGTGCTCTTTGCCGTCGGGTCAGGGCTGTTCGCCGTCGGTGCCGTGCCTGGTTTCGCCGGCCAGGCCGGGGACCGAGCTGATGCAATGACCTTTTTCGTCGGGTCGCTGTTCTTCACGTCGGCCGGCCTTCTGCAGTACCGGGAGTCGGTTGATGCCGGACCGGGTGGGCCGGCCCACGGGTGGGCGAGGATCCTCGTGTTCCGTCCCGCTCAGATCGATTGGCTGGCCAGTGCCATCCAGCTCGTCGGCACCCTCTGCTTCAATGTCAGCACTGCTTTCGCCGTGAGCCAGAACCTGAGCACGGACACCGCCCGGCACCACGTATGGCGACCCGATGCCGTGGGCTCGATCTGTTTTCTGGTGGCCTCGAGCCTGGCCTGGTTCGAGGTCTGCCACGGCTGGGCGGCCTTCTCCCCCCGAAGTGTCGCCTGGTGGATTACCGCTCTCAACCTGGCCGGGTCGGTGGCCTTCGGGGTCTCGGCCGTGGCCAGCTATATCGTGCCTTCGACCGGCCAGCTCTGGAGCCTCGAGCTCACTAACCTCGGAACCTTCGTCGGGGCGCTGTGCTTCCTGGCCGGGGCCATACTCCTCCTACCCGAGCGGACCGAGAGCACGGGCGCCGAGGCCGCCTGAGGAACGGTTCGGCGGCTCACAGGGGCCACCGGGTGAGCCGCCGAAGTGCTGGTCGAGCGTGGTGGGGCCTGGAGGTGCGTACTTCCCTCGCCTGGGGGCGTCAGACTCGTGCAGGGGCTCTGCTTGCCCGCCTGGATGGATGGAGTTCCTCGGCGCGCCGCCTTGGGTGACCGAACCCCGTCCCGTCCCCTCCCCTTAGCGTGCCAATGAGCCTCTGTTTCGGGACGAAAAACTCTTCAGATCTGGGGAAGACCAGACGAGGTTTGGGTGTTGAATGGGTTGGGAAGCAACACTTCCCGACCATCGAGTGAAGGGCAAGAACCATGGAGCAGGCCATCAACAGCGAGCAGGTAGTCCCTACCTCTAACGAGGTCGAGGCGACTACGCCGGGCGATCTCCTCCGCACCCTGCCGACCGAGGCCCACGAGCGGGGCACCCGCTTCATCTCGGCCCAAGCCATGCAAGCCAAGTTGTTCTCCGTCTACGACGCGGCAGCAGCCGCTGAAGAGGCACTGGCTCTGGTCCAGCACCAGTTGACCTTGACGCTCAACCGCAGTTACTACGACGCCGAAGAGATCGAGGCCATGGCCTCGCAGCTGGACTCGCTTCTCACCTTGGACTCCATCGATACCCTCGATGAGATCGACCTGGCAGAGAGCGACCTCGTCTCTGAGGACTGATTCGGTGGCTGGCCCTAGGCCACTGCGTCGAGCCTCAAGGCGCGGGCCGGCCTCCGCCGCCTGCCGAGTCAGCCGGCGAGTTCTTTGACCTTGGCGATCAGATCGGCTGGGCGTTGTCCGCCTGTGGCATACGGGGTGACCTGGAGGTGGGTAACGCCTGCTTCTTTGAACGCGGCGATCCGGTCAGCCACGTAGCCTTCGGGGCCACACAGTGAGGTGGCGGCGAGGAGTTCGTCTGGCACCAGGGCCTCGGCTTCAGCCTTTTTCCCACTCAGATACAGGTCCTGGATCAGCTCGGCCTCTTTTTCGAACCCGTAGCGTCGGACCACGTCGTTGTAGAAGTTCTTGCCCTTGGCCCCCATACCCCCGACATACAGGGCGACCATGGGCCGGGCGAGGTCCCGCAGGGCGACGACGTCATCACCCTCCCCGATGGCCAACAGGCCACCGACGGTGATCTGCAGGGGCCCCAAGGACGGATCCCGCTTGGCTTGGCCGGCATCGAGCGAGTCGCCCCAGACGTCTCTCGCCCGTTCAGGCATGTAGAGCATGGGGATCCACCCGTCGGCGAGCTCTGCAGCCATGGCCACGTTCTTCTCACCAAGGGCGGCGATCCAGATGGGGATGGACGGCCGTACGGGATGGGCAATGATCTTGAGGGCCTTGCCCAGACCGGTTCCCTGATCGGCCGGCAGAGGCATCGAGTAGTAGGTGCCTTGGTGAGTCAGGGGCGCCTCCCTGGCCCACACGGTGCGACAGATGTCGATGATCTCCCTGGTTCGACCGATCGGGGCCGAGAAAGGAACGCCGTGCCAACCCTCGATGACCTGGGGACCCGATGATCCGAGGCCGAGGTGGAACCGACCCTCCGACAACGTGTCGATCCCGGCCGCTGTCATGGCGATGAGGGTCGGGGTGCGGGTGTAGATGGGCAGGATGGCCGACCCGATCTCGACCGTCTCGGTCAGAGCCGCCAGGTAGCCCATCAGGCTCGGGCTGTCGAGGCCGTAGGCCTCAGCCACCCAGACCAAGTCCAAGCCGGCCTTCTCGAGCTCGACGACCTGTGCCGCGGCCTTTCGGAATCCGCCGGAATAGCTCAGAATGGTGCTGATCTTCATCGTCTCTCCCACTGGGTTGAGGGCCGGTGCGCAACGCTCGGGCTGGCATCGCCCGACAAGTTACCGCCGCTCAGTCGTTACCACCGCTCAGTCCCAGGCCCGCACCGTCATCGACTGGCTGGCCGTGGCGAGCAGGGTTCCATGCTCGGACCACAGATAGGCCGATCCCTGCCCGAAGCCGTCGACCACGGCATCCATCCGTATGTCGCACAGCACCCACTCGGTCGGCTCCAGACTGACGATCCGCAAGGTGTTGTCGAGGCTTCGGGCCATCACCCGGCGCCCGAGAGGCTGGGAGATGGCCCCGGTCACGTAGTCACCGATGATGGCCAGGGTTGCCGCCGACGGCTCTAGATGTCCGGGCACTCGTGCCCACAGCGCGGTGTCCGGGTCGCCGGGGGCGATCGGGCCGTCCACGAGCTCCTCGAACGAACGGCCCTTGGCGATTCGGACGTCGATGCGGTCGAAGATCGATGCGGAGATGAAGTTGGGCAGTCGTCGAGGAGGGCAGTGCTCGGGCCGAGGGACGACCGGGGCGGTGACCCAGACTCCGCTGGCATCGAGGCCTCCGGCCGAGCCCAGGGCCGCGTTCACGGTCAGGATTTCGCTTCCCGAGACATTGCCGACCGCCCGCCCCTGCGTGATTCGCTTCCCCACGGCGGCCAGCGTCACGTTTAGCTCCAGTACCGCATGGGTCGGGGCGAACGACAGGTACTGAGCGGTCGCCCACACCGTCGGCCGCCCCGATGCGGCCTCCAGGGCCACCAGGGCCGCTCCGAGCCCGCAGCCGCCGAAGAGGAAGTCAGCCGGCGTGGTCAGCTCGGACACCACGTTGAGCCGCCAGTGGAGCTCGTCTCCCACCGGGTCCATTCCGAGGAACTCGCGGGCGTTCGTCACCGTCTCGACGAGGCGGCGGGACGGCAGCACCGCTGTACAGAGGGCGAGCGGTCGCCGATCAACTCCTCGGTACCTTGGACCAGGGCAGTTCCTTGTCCACCCTCACGTCACCGGGCAGGCCGAGCATGCGCTCACCCAGGATGTTCCTTTGGATCTCCGACGTGCCGCCCTCGATCGAGTTGGCCCGGGAACGAAGGAACATCTTCCGGGCCGATCCGGGCGGACCGGTCAGGCCGAGCTGCTCGGACCGGCGCATGGTGTAGTCGTAGTCGATGAGGGCCGCCGGGCCCAGCAGGTCGACACACAGCTCGTAGATCTTCTTGTTGACCTCGGCGAACATGAGCTTGGCGATCGACCCCTCAGGACCGGGGTTCCCGGCCTTGCGATTCTGGCTGGCCCGGATGTTGGTGAGCCGGAGCACCTCGGCCTCGACCCAGAGGTGCATGAGGGCATCGAGGGCGGCCGGGCTCTTGCGGCACTCACCGCTCTGCCAGATGCGCACCGCCTCGGCGATGGAGCCGGACCCGACCGGCGGCTCTCCTCCTCCGCCGCCTCCGCCGATCGTGCTCCGCTCGTTGGACAAGGTGGTCATGGCCACCCGCCAACCCTCCCCGACGTCGCCGATCCGATCGGCGTCGGGAACCCGCACCTCGGTCAGGTACACCTCATTGAACTCGGCCTCGCCGGTCATCTGGCGCAACGGACGAACCTCGACGCCAGGTGCGTGCATGTCGAGGGCGAAGTAGGTGATCCCCTTGTGCTTCGGTGCCTCGGGGTCAGTGCGGGCCGGCAGCATGCCCCGGTCGGCCAGGTGGGCCAACGTGTTCCACACCTTCTGCCCGGTTATGACCCATTCGTCCCCGTCACGCACCGCCCGGGTCGAGAGTCCGGCGAGGTCCGATCCCGCCCCGGGCTCACTGAACAGCTGGCACCAGACGTCCTTTCCGGTGAAGGCATTCCGCAGCAACCGGGACCGGAGCTCGTCCGAGCCGTGGGTGACCATGGTCGGGCCGGCCATGGTCAGGCCGAAGAACTCCCGGGAACCATGGGCCTCGGCGCCAGCGGCGCCGAGGCGACGGTTGATGCGGACCTGCAGGTTGGGAGGGAGACCCAGGCCACCAAAGCCCTCGGGGAACGAGACCCAACCCAGTCCGAGATCAAACTGGCGGGACCGGAACTCCTCGACCGACGTCTCCTTCGGATCCAACTCCGAGAGCAACTGCTCGGTCAGCTCGTCGACCACCACGGTGTCTTCAGCCATGAGAAGAACATACTTCTTCACCTCAAAACAGGTTTGTACGAGGGATTTCAGGGCTGAAGGCGAGTGATGCCCCAGCTGGCACCGCTTCGGGAGTAGGCGAGCCGGTCGTGGAGACGGTCGTTGCGATGCTGCCAGAACTCGAAGGAGTCGGGCTCAAGAGTGAGCCCGCCCCAGTTGTCAGGCCTCGGTATCTCCCGGCCGTCGAATCCGGCCTCCACTACGGCGACCCGTTCTTCGAGGTCGGAGCGGCTGGCGATGGGCTCGCTCTGGCGAGAGGCGCGTGCGCCCACCTGGCTCCCCCGGGGTCGGCTGGCGAAGTAGGCGTCCGACTCTGCGGCGTCGAGCTCCCGGATACGGCCCTCGATCCGGACCTGGCGGCCGAGAGGCTCCCAATAGAAGAGGAGCGCCCCGGGCGCCCCTTCGGAGAGCTCACGACCCTTCCGACTTTCGTAGTTGGTGAAGAAGGTGAAGCCTTCCTCCCCCCAGGCTTTGAGCAGCACCATGCGCACTGACGGTCGGCCCTGTTCGTCCACCGAGGCAACAGCCATGGCCTCAGGGCTCTCCATGACGGCCGCCGCACCTTCGAACCACCGTCCGAACTGGACCAGCGGGCTCGGATCGACGGCCTCTTCGAGCAGTGGTACCGGAGGATCGACCATTGCACGACCTTAGTGAACAAGGGCCGATCCCCCGCCCGGGCGGCCCGGGCCGACCGGGTTCACATCCTTCCTGGTTGGTAGGTTCGAGCGGTGAGCACCGCCTTGGATGTCGAAGCCGAACGTGCGGCCACCCCGGGGTGCGGCCAGGTGGCCTACCTGAACAATGCCGGTGCCGCCCTCCCCACCACCGCCACCGTGCAGGCCATGGTCGATCACCTTGCCTTGGAGGCCGAACGCGGGGGATACGAGGCGGCGGCCACCGTCGTGGACAGATTGACGGGCCTGCGGGCATCGGTCGCCAACCTGCTCGGAGCCGAAGCCGACGAGGTGGTGGTGACCGGCTCGGACACCCAGTCGTGGACGAAGGCCCTGTGGGGATTCGTGCTCGGGGGCGGCGTCGGGAGAGGCCAGCAGTTCCTGGTCGATCGAATCTCCTATGACAGCCACTATCTCGGGCTGCTCCAGGTGTGCGAGTTCGTGGGCGCAACCATCGAGACCATCCCAAGCGAGAGCGACGGAACCTGCGACATCGACGCACTTCGGACGTTGCTCGGATCCGGCCACACAGCCCTCGTCTCCCTCACCCATGTCGGTACCCACCGCGGGCTGATCAACCCGGTGGGCGAGGCCGGCGCGGCGTGTCGAGAGGCAGGAGTCCCCTACTTCCTCGATGCCTGTCAGAGCATCGGCCAGCTTCCCGTCGACGTCGGTGCCATCGGCTGCGACGTCGCCACGGGCACCGGACGCAAGTGGATCCGCGGGCCGAGGGGTACGGGCGTGCTGTACGTGCGGTCCGAGTTCGCCGAGCGGTTGCGCCCCCCGGGCATCGGCGGGAGCTCGGCTGTATGGGAGGACTCCGGGCACTTCTCCTATCGGAGCGGTGCCGACCGATTCCTCGACTTCGAAGTGCCCTACGCCGCCCATCTCGGGCTGGCGGTGGCCGTCGACCACGCCCTGGCACTCGGCGTGGAGGCCATCGCCGACCGCGTCGACACCCTGGCCGAGAGCCTCCGGCGCGCGTTAGCCGGCATCACTGGCTGCGCCGTCCACGATGGCGGAAGCCGGCGATCAGGAATCGTCACCTTTACCGTCGACGGCACACGGCCGGACGACGTGGCCGGAGCGGCCCGGGCGGCGGGTATCAACCTGTCGGTCAGCGGAGCCCAACGTGCCCTGTTGGACATGGGTGGGCCCCGACCGACGTCGGTGGTGCGGGCGTCGCCGCACTACTACAACACCGACCACGAGATCGAGCAGCTGGTCGAGGTCGTGGAGTCGTTGGCCCGGCACTAGTCATCCACTTTCCGATGGCCCTTGGTGGGCGGCCCACCCTGAGGTATCGGTGATGTCGAAGACCAACAAGTGGGCGAAGGACTGGTCGGCGTACTGGTGGTACTTGGCCCGCAGCCGGTCCTCCAAGACGACGACTTCGCCCGGGGACGCGACGATCCGGCGAAGGTATGCCCGCACCCACCACAGCTGTGACCAGTCGTCGGGGTCCCAGTGCTCGCACAGCAGCGTGGCACGGGGGTCGACTTCGAGGTTCCGGACCCGTTGGAGCTCGGTTGTGGACTTCTCCTTCACCCGGTCGATGGGGATGGCCGCCAATCCATCGGCCACCACGAAGCAGACGGGCACGGCATCGATACCCCTCGTGGTATGAGTGGTGGAAAGGACACCGTGATCCGACTGTCGGAGCAGTCGCTCGCGGGCCGAGGCGTCCGGTTTCAGCGCCCCGCCTTGCTCGGGCAGCCGATGACGTGGTCGTCGACGAGACCTACGGCCTGCAGGAACGAGTAGGTGATGGTCGAGCCGACGAAGGTGAACCCCCGACGCTTCAGGTCCTTGCCCACCCTGTCCGACAGCTCGGTGCGGGCCGGGAGCTCGGCCGTCGAGCCCGGATGGTTGACGATCGGGGCACCGTCCACCCACGCCCACAGATACTCGGAGAACGTCCCGTACTCGTCGGCCAGCGACAAGAAGGCCCGGGCATTGGTCACGGTCCCCCGCACCTTCAGCCGGTTGCGGACGATGCCCGGGTTCTCCAGCAACAAGGCGATCTTGTCCTCTCCGTAGCCGGTGATGCGCTGGACATCGAAGCCGTCGAAGGCCTCTCGGTAGCTCTCCCGCTTGTTGAGGACGGTCGACCACGAGAGCCCGGCCTGTGCCCCCTCCAAGACCAGCATCTCGAAGAGGCGGGCATCATCGTGGGACGGGACTCCCCACTCGTCGTCGTGGTAGCGCCGCATGGCCTCTGAGCCCTCGGCCCAGCTGCAGCGCAGCCCACTCCTCTCGTCAGTTCCGGCCATGTCCTGCATGGAGGCGACCCTACCGTCGACAGAAAGCTGGCACCGACGGGGGGCGAGCTGACCGGTGATATCCCTTGCCATCCCAACCTTGCGGGCTCGACCATCAAGATGGGTGACCTGGGGGTGAGGTCGACGGTCTCCAGGCCGAGAGCCACACCATGGCTGTGGGCACGGCCGAGATGGTCTCCCAGTTCAAGTCGTTCGAGATCGTCACCGACGGCGCGGTGGGGGTACCCCTCGGAGCGGGTGGAACCACGCCCCGGCGCGAGGATGGGAGATGGACACTGCACTGATCACCGTCGACACACGGGGACGCACGGTCATCGACCTGACCGATGAGGTCGTCCGGTTCTGCTCCTCCCACGAGGATGGGTTGGTCAACGTGTTCGCCCCCCATGCCACGGCTGGACTCGCCCTCATGGAAGTTGGCTCCGGATCGGAGGGTGATCTGGACGATGCCTTGGAGCGACTCCTGCCGAGAGACGACCGGTACCGGCATCGGCACGGGGCGACCGGCCACGGGGCCGACCACGTGCTCCCGGCCATCGTGAGCCCCTCGCTGTCCATCCCCGTCGTCGGAGGCCGGATGCAGCTCGGGACATGGCAGAGCGTGGTGCTGGTCGACACCAACGGCGACAATCCCCGTCGCCAGGTCCGGTTGAGCTTCCTCGACAGCTGAGCCAGTGCGTCCGCCTTGGCAGCACTCAAGATGCTGCCTCGGAGACCAGCGCAAAGCGACCGCTTGGTGATTCATGTTAGGAATGCCTAAGCACCGGGGTACGTAGCCTAAGACCCTAAATTCTTGTCAGGAAAGCGCGCCTGTGCCCCGCATCCACATCAATCCCAAGATCAGCGTGAGCGTCGTATTCGTCGCCGCCATGTTCATGAGCATCATGGACATCACCATCGTGAACGTGGCGCTTCCTGCCATCGGCCAGCAGTTCCACGAGTCGACGGCCGCCCTCGACTCGGTGGCCGTCGGCTACCTGGTCAGCCTGGCCGTATTCATCCCAGCCGCCGGCTGGCTCGGCGACCGACTCGGGTCCAAGCGGATCCTGTTGTTCTCGATCTTCTTGTTCACTGCCTCATCGGTCCTCTGCGGGTTCGCCGGCAGCCTCTCCGAGCTGGTGTTCTTCCGCGTGCTCCAGGGCATCGGCGGAGGCATGATGACCCCAGTTGGCATGGCCATGCTCTTTCGCACCTTTCCTCCAGCCGAGCGGGTGCGGGCATCGAGCATCCTGACTGTCCCGACGGCAGTAGCGCCGGCGGTCGGGCCAGTGCTCGGGGGGCTGCTTGTGACCGACCTGTCGTGGCGATGGGTCTTCTTCGTCAACCTGCCCTTTGGCATCTTGGCCTTCGTCTACGGGCTGATCTTCCTCGACGAGCACCGCCAGCCCCACCCCGGCAAGTTCGACCTCCCCGGCTTCCTGCTCTCGGGCATCGGGTTCGCCCTCGTCATGTTCGGCATCTCCGAGGGCCCCGACCGCGGTTGGGGGAGCCCCGAGATCGTAGGCAGCATCGCCGTCGGACTCGTCATGCTGGCCGTACTCATCCGCGTGGAGTTGAAGACGAGCAAGCCGCTGCTGCAACTCCGACTCTTCGGCAACCAACTCTTCCGGTCGACCAGCATGGTGATCATGATCGGGATGGCCGGGTTCCTCGGCGTCTTGTTCGTGGTCCCGCTCTTCTTCCAGATCGCCCTCGGCCTCACCGCCCTCCAGTCGGGGCTCAACACCTTCCCCGAAGCCATCGGGGTGATGATCGGCGCACAGTTGGCCAGCCGGATCTTCTACCCGCGCTTCGGCCCTCGCCGACTGGTTTCCATCGCCCTCGTCGGGGTGGCCGTCGCCATGTCCCTCATGACGCTGGTCGGCTTCTCCACCAGCTTCTGGTGGATTCGGATCCTCATGTTCCTGATGGGGCTCGGCATGTCCCAGGTCTTCATCTCGTCCCAGGCCGCGGCGTTCGCCACCGTCTCCCACGCCGAGACGGGGCAGGCATCCTCGTNNCCCCAATTGCGAGGGACCTGGGGCACCCGTACGCTGCTCTAGCGGTGCTCGCCACCGTGCTCGCCGCCGTGGGCACGACCCACACGGTGAGCGGCCTCACCCAACCCAACCTGGCCTCCTACCACGCCGCCTTCCTGACCGCAGCCGTCATCGCCCTGATCGGTTCGGCTGTCGCCTTGACAATCAGGGACAAGGACGCGGCTTCGACCATGGTGCTCCGGGGGCGCGCAGCCGAAAGAGCAGACGACCACCCGGCTGCCCCCGCCCCAGCGGCCACCTGACGACGGCCTGACCCCTGGCAGTCACCGACCGGGCCCACCGGGCGCGGTAATTTTCACCCATGACGCAAGGGGTGATGCTCGACATCGACGGTGTGCTCACGGTGTCGTGGGAGCCGCTCCCCCATGCTGGCGAGACCGTGAGGTGGCTCGACGACCAGGGCCTCGAGTACCGACTGGTGACCAACACCTCATCACGATCACGACACCAGATCGCCAGCCTGCTGGCAGCAGCGGGCATGCCGGTCGCTGAAACCCGGATCCTCACCGCAGTGACGGCGGCGGCCAGCTACCTGGCCGATCGGTATCCCGGAGCCGGCTGTTACGTGCTGAACGAGGGTGACCTGAGTGTCGACCTCGCCGGGGTCCGGCTGGTCGGCCCCACCGAGGCCGACGTCATCCTCCTCGGAGGAGCCGGACCGAGCACGGGGTATTCGGAGCTCGACGCCGTCTTCAAGCGGGCCCTGGAGGGAACGCCGGTGATCGCCCTCCACCGCAACGCCCGATTCCAGAAGTCCGACGGGCCGGCCCTCGACATGGGGGCCTTCATCGCCGGGCTGGAAGCGGCGGCTGACCTCGAGGTGGTGGTAGTGGGCAAACCGGCCCAGGCCTTCTACGAGGCCGCCCTTTCGGACCTCGGATTGAGCCCGGAGGCCACGATGATGGTCGGTGACGACATTGGTACGGATGTCATCGGCGCCCAGGCCGTCGGTGTCATGGGCGTGCTGGTCAAGACGGGCAAGTTCCGTCCCTCGGACCTGGAGGGCGGAGCGCGACCCGACCAGGTCATCGACGACATCGGCCAGCTACCCGCTCTGCTCGATCGGCTGAGCACCACGCGCCCGTAGCCGGGTGCGGGCACGACCGGCCAACGCGGTTCGTCGCTGTCACTCGTCGACCAGACGGTCGGCCGCCGCCCGGAAATCCGTGAAGACCTGAGGTGCCGCCGGCGAGGTCATGGCCCGCTGCGTGAACAGGATCCCGGTCAGGCCCGTGGTCGGGTCGGTCCTCCAGGTGGTGCCGGTTCCCCCGTCCCAGCCATAGCCGGTCGAGGTCCCCCGTCCGGGTCCACCGGCGGCCGGCACCCGCAAGCCGAGCCCCCAGCCCCCGTCGTCTCCGAGGAACAACGCCGACTCCCGGCGCTGCTGTGCGGTCAGGCGATCAGTGGTCATCTGCGTCACCGCCTCGCCGGACAGGACGCGGACCCCCCTCCTCACCCCGCCCTCGGCCATCATCTGGGCGAATGCCCAGTAGTCGCCGATGGTCGAGACCAACCAACCACCAGCGTCGGGGAGGCTCGGGGGCTTCGACCAGTAACTATCGACCACGCCGTCGAGCACCGAGAGCTCACCGGTCTCGGGGTCGGGTGAGTACGCCGTCGTGAGGCGGTCCCACTTGTCGGGCGGAACGCTGAAGGCCGTGTCCTCCATGCCCAGAGGGCCGAGGATGCGCTCTCGCAGGACCGTCTCGAGGGGCAAGCCGGCCACCCGCTCGACCAGGATCCCGAGCACGGTGGCGCTGGTGTTGTAGAGCCACATGTCTCCGGGTTGGCGCATGAGCGGCAGGCGGGCGAAGCGCTCGATCCACTCGTCCGACGTCCACGGGGTTGGCGGCCAGGGCGGCCCGAGCGTCTTCAGCCCGAGTTCGGCCTCGGCCTTCTGGATCGGATACGGCTCACCCGGACCGAACACGATCCCGAATCCCATCCGAAATGAGAGCAGGTCATCGACGGTGATGGCACGACGGGCGGGCTCGGTGTCGTCGAGCTCAGACTCGAGTGTCCTCAGCACCTGACGATTCGTCAGCTCCGGAAGCCAGTGGTCGATCGAGTCGTCGAGTCCCATCTGGCCGTCATCAATCAGGCTCATGGCCGCCGCGGCCACGACGGGCTTGGTCAGCGAGGCGATGCGAAAGATGGCGTCAGTCTTGAGCGGCCTCGTCTCGTCGAATGAGCTGGTCCCGATGGATTCGGCGTGGACCCGCCCCCCCGCCGCCACAAGGATGGCCAGCCCCGGCATCGACCCTCGCTCAATATGGCCGGCCAGGACCCGGTGCAGGTGGTCGAGGCCCTCGGCCGGAAACGTGCTGCTCACCTTGCTCCCCTCTCCCGCGCCCAGTCTGACGCCGGGTTCGCGTCGACCGTGCGGGCTAGTGGCGGGAAGTACAGGCTGGGGGCAGGTCGATCCCCAGACCATTAAACCTAGTGACTCACGTGATTTGACAAACATGACCATATTGGTCACCATTTAGCCCACTCTTGTCCGTGGCATCCGAAGAGACCCGAGGACCAAATGACCACCACCGTCGATCCGACCACCACCAAGCTGGACATCACCCCGATGTCGGGGACGATCGGTGCTGAGCTGCGCAACCTCGACCTCCACCAGCCGCTCAGCCCGGATACCGTCAGCCAGATCCGCCAGGCCCTCCTCGACTACAAGGTGGTCTTCTTCCCCGACCAGCACCTGTCGCCGGATGAGCACAAAGCGTTCGCCGCCTACTTCGGCCAGGTGACCAACGCCCACCCAGTCGTCCCAGGAATCGACGGCCACAAAGAGGTCTTCGAGATCGACTACTCCCTCATGCGCGAGCGCCTGGAGGGCGACAAGGCGAAGAGCACCGAGGTCACCTACGGCGATAAGGACAAGGACAAGTGGCACACCGACGTGACCTTCATGAAGACGCCGCCTCTCGGCTCCATACTGAATGCCATCGTCATCCCGGAGGCCGGTGGGGACACCCTGTGGGCTGACACTCAGGCCGCCTACGAGGGGTTGTCCCAGCCGTTCAAGGACCTGGTCGACGGCCTCACCGCAGTCCATGAGGGCGGCTCCACCTTCGGCAAGGTCCTCGAGTTGGTCGGAGAGGGCGAGTGGGACGGCGAGAAGTTCACCGAGCTGGTCCCCTCCGAGCATCCGGTGGTTCGCACCCATCCTGAGACCGGCAAGAAGAACTTGTTCGTCAACCCCGGCTTCACCGTGCGCATCAAAGGGGTCTCCACCAAGGAGAGCGACACCCTTCTCAAGTTCCTCTACGCCCACATGGCCACTCCCGAGTACGTCGTCCGCTATCGGTGGAAGGCCGGCGACCTCGGATTCTGGGATAATCGGACAACCATGCACTACGCCATCGGCGACTACGGCCGAGCCCACCGGGTCATCCAGCGGGTGACCCTCAGAGGAGATCAGCCCTACTAGGGGCTGCCTCCGACGCCAGCACTTCCCCGCGGTGACGAAACCGGTCGTCGGCGGGGACAGGTCCGACACCATCCGACAGGACAGTGAACCATGACCGATGTAGCCCACCGACCGGCCGAGCAACCGGTATTCGAAGCTCCTGAATCGACTCCACCCGGCCAGGAGACATCCACCTCGGGCCTGGTGCGGCCTACGGTCACCCAGACCAGGGGCAAGAAGAAGCCGGTCAGCGTGGCCATCCGGGTCGTCCTGCCCGCCCTCATCTTCGGTCTGTGGTTCCTGCTGACCGGCACGGGGATCGTGTCCCAGACGAAGTTCCCGTCCCCGTCCAGTACCTGGGACGCCTTCACCAATCTCTGGCTGCACCAGGACCTGATCGGCGACATCGGGGTCTCGGTGGCCCGTGCTGGCGTCGGCCTCGCTATCGGCGCAGGCATCGGGCTCGTCCTCGGCATCACCGTCGGGCTGTTCTCCCTCGGAGAAGAGCTGATCGACTCGTCCATGCAGATGCTCCGGACCATCCCGTTCCCGGCGGTGATCTTCTTGTTCATTGTCTGGTTCGGCATCGGTGAGACAGCCAAGGTCGGACTCATCGCCCTGGCCACGCTGTTCCCCATGTACCTCAACACCTCGAACGGGGTGCGCAACGTCGATCGCAAGGTGGTCGAGGCGGCCCGCTCGTTCGGGCTGCGGGGCCGGCGGCTCGTCCGCCAGGTGGTCATCCCCCTGGCCATGCCGTCGATCCTCACCGGCCTCAGGTTCTCGACCGGTGTCTCGGTCATCGCACTCGTCTTCGCCGAGACCATCAACGCCAACAAGGGCATCGGCTATCTGGTCAGCCAGGCCTCGTCCTTCCAGCAGGTTCCCGTGCTCGTGGTCTGCATCATCTTGTACGCCCTCCTCGGCATCGGCGCCGACTTGGCCGTCCGTCTCCTCGAACGCAGTTCGATGCCCTGGCGTCGCCAGATGGCTGTCCGATGACCACTGCCACCGCCACCGAGGCCGTCGTCGTCCGTGGGATCACCAAATCCTTCGGCGATCGCAACGTGCTCGCTGACTTGGACCTCACCATCCATCAGGGTCAGTTCATCGCTCTGCTCGGGGCATCGGGGAGCGGCAAGACCACCTTGTTGCGGGTCCTGCTCGGACTCGAGGCCGTCTCCGAGGGCGACGTGTTCGTGCCCGAGGCCCGCACCACTGTCTTCCAGGAGCCACGCCTGGTGGCCTCGATGAAGGTCTGGCGGAATGTGGTGATCGGCCAGCCCCGGTCGGTCGGGACCCGCAAGGTGGCGGAGGCTGCGCTGTTCGAGGTGGGTCTGGCCGATCATGCCGACGCGTGGCCGGCGACGCTGTCCGGCGGTGAGGCCCAGCGGGTGGCCCTGGCCCGGGCGCTCGTCCGCCAGCCACAGCTCTTGTTGCTGGACGAGCCCTTCGCCGCCCTCGATGCCCTGACACGACTGAAGATGCAGGCCCTCGTGGCAGAGCTGTGCGCCCGGCATCGCCCCGGGGTGCTGCTCGTCACCCACGACGTCGAAGAGGCCGTGCTGCTGGCTGGTCGGGTCCTCGTCTTGAAGGAGGGCCGGATCTCCCTCGACGTGGAGATCGACCTACCCCGGCCCCGGACCATCGGCGGACCGGAGTTCGACTCACTACGCAACCGGTTCATGGCCGAACTGGGCGTACTCGACCCCGGTCGTGGCATCCCCACCCCGGCCGCCACCTGACACTCCGCCGGGGCGGGTGCCCGAAGCTGGAGCAATCAGGCCAACCACCGCTGGGCCTCGGCCGATGTGTTTAATGGGGACATGTCGACCACCGTGCAGATCCTCCTCGTCTCGGGGAGCCTCCGTCGGCGGTCCACCAATCTGGCCGTGCTGCGCACGGTCCAAGCAGTTGCCTCCGAGGGCGTCGTTGCCTCCCTCTTCGAGGGCATGGGCGACCTCCCCCACTTCAACCCTGACCTGGACGCTGAGCCCCTGCCTCCGGCCGTCTCCGACCTCCGGGCCCAGATTCGTGGTGTCGACGCACTGATGTTCTCTACCCCGGAGTATGCCGGCGCCCTCCCAGGCTCGTTCAAGAACCTGCTCGACTGGACGATCGGCGACGATCACGCCGGCTCGATCTACGAGAAGCCAGTGGCGTGGATCAACGCCTCGCCCCGTGGGGCTGCCAACGCCCACGAGTCGCTTGGCAAGGTCCTCGGCTACGTCCATGCTCGCGTCGTTACAGCAGCCTGCATCCATGTACCGGTGGCCGAGGCCCAGATCGCCGACGACGGATCGGTGGCCGAGCGGCACATCCGAGAGCAGATCGCAGCCGCTGTCTCGGAGTTGGCTGAAGCTGTCGCCTACTGACCTCCGTCGGTCGACTTGTCGAGCACCCGACTGGGCTGCGTCGGCGCCGAGAGAGCCGGACACCCGGCCACAGCATCTGATGAGGGGCGGACGAGGCAGAGGCGACCACGGAGAACCGCGGTCGCCTCTGTCAGCCCGGGCGGTCCGAGGCAGCCACCCCGGCACCGTGAGAGCGGTTAGATGAGTCCTTCGGACGTGAGCCAGGTCTTGGCCACATCGGCCGGCTGCTCATGGTCCTGGGTGACGTCCAGGTTCAGCTTGGAGATGGCGACTGTGGTCAGCTTGTTGTCCAACTTGGCGAGGGCTGCTTTCACCGCCGACGTGGCGACGGAGGTACGGATGACCGGGACGATGTAGTCCGCACCTTCCAGGTGCTTGTTGTCAACAAGGGCAACGAAGTTGTTGTTGACCACGTTGCCGTCACTCGAGAACAGCTCAGCCACCTGCACCTCATTGTTCTTCAGCGCGGCCACAGTGATAGGTCCGGCCTCGTCGAGCGACTTGAAGCCGGCGAACTTGAGTCCGTAGACCTTGGTCAGGCCCGGCTCGCAGCCGGCGAAGGTCGGGCACTCCGGAGGTCCGCCGAGGGTCAGCTTGGAAGCGTAGGGCTTGAGGCTCGAGATGGTGGTCAGGTGATCCTTTGTCGCCGTGGCCTTGGTCACAGCGAAGACGTTCGTGTCGAGGGCCTTCGCCGCCGGAAGCACCGTCACCCCGGATGACGCCAGCTTGGCGTTGTCCGCAGCGATGGCAGTCGAGATCTGATCACCGGCGGCCTCAGGTGTGCCGCCGTTCAGGAAGCCGAGGAGGGAGGCGGCATAGTCAGGCTCCAAGTCCATCTGACCGGCCTTGATGGCCGGCACCACGACGGCCCGTGTGCCGAGTGGGGGTTGGACGACGACCGGGTAGCCAGCCTTGGTCAGCACATCGCCGTACATGTTGGCCACGATCTCCTGCTCTTCGAAGTTGGTGGACCCGATGGTGATGGTGGGCTTTGTGGTGGCGGCCGTAGCTGCCACCGAGCCGCCGAAGGTGGCCAGGGAGGCGGCGGACGTGGCCAGGGCGGCGGCGAGGAGAATCGGTCGTCGGAGTGACATCAAGAGGCCTTTCGTGGTTGGTTCGCTGCAGTTCCGTCTTGCCCACCGACGTGAGATCGGCTGATGGGCAATAGTTGACTAACTCGGTCAGCTAACTAACAACATTACCGTTCCGTTACGAAAAAGCAAGTCACGCGGGTGCGCCCACCGTTTTGACGGTACCCCGCGCCGGGGACGCTAACCCGGCTTGCTTGACCCGTCGCCGGAGCGGCTCGGGTGTGAGCAACCGTTGGGCGATCCCGAGCACGAAGGCCACCAGTCCGGCCAATACCCCGACCAGCACCGCGCCGCCGAACGCCTCCACGGTGTCGTTGGTGTTGAGGCCGGCGATGATCGGGGTGCCGAGGTCGTTGAAGCTCACGTAGGCGGCGAGTGTCGATGTGGCCACCACCTCGATGGAGGCGGTGCGGATGCCGGCCATGAGCACCGGGATGGCGAGGGGCAGCTCCACCCGTCTGAGCACCTGGCCACCAGTCAGGCCCATGGCCTTCGCCGCGTCCTTCACGTCACTGTCCACCTCGCGCATGCCCACATAGGTGTTGGTCATGATCGGGGGGATGGCCAGGATGAACAGGGCCAGGAAGGCAGCCAGGAACCCGCTCCATTTCAGGGAGATGGCTGGCACGATGGCGAACAGGGTCAAAAGGGCCAGGCTCGGCACGGCGCGCGCGGCATTCGAGGCGTTGATGGCGACCACGCCTCCCCGACCGGTGTGCCCGAACACCAGGCCGATCCCCCCGCCGACCACCACGGCGCCGAGAACGACCGCCACCGAGAGCTCGACCTGGTTCCACACCAGCACGGGTATGCCGGTCGATCCCTTCCAGTTCGAGGCGGCGGTGAGCCAGTCGAAGACGCTGATCATGAAATGCCGGAAGTGGTCCCAGATCTGCATGTCAGCGGTCCCGGGCCCGGCGGGAGGTCCGCGTCCAAGGGATGGCCACACGTTGTACGCCCACGATGATGAGGTCGAAGGCGGCAGCCAGCAGCACTGAGAGGACGAGGCCCACCAGGATCGGCGTGTAGAAGTCGACGGTGAATCCGTAGGTGATCTGCTGGCCCAGCCCGCCGAGTCCGATGAGAGCGGTCACCGTCACCAGTCCGATGACCGTGGCTCCGGCGATCCGCACCCCGGCGAAGATGTAGGGGAGAGCAAGCGGCAGGTCGACCCTGAGTAGGGCCCGGGTGGGCGAGTACCCCATGGCCACAGCCGCCTCCCGGGCATCGCTCGGCACGGCGTCGAGGCCGGCCACCGTGTTCCAGATGAGGATGAGCAAGGTGTAGCCGACGAGGGCGAACTCAGCTGTCGGATAGGAAGCGACGAAGCCGGTGATGGGGCCGAGGATGGCGAACAGGGCAAGCGAGGGGATGATGTAGAGGGCACTCGCCACCCCGAAGACAGGCGGGCGGATCAGACGGTAACGCCATGCCAGGAGGGCTGACGGGATGGAGATGACCAGGCCGATCCCGAGAGCCAAGAGGCTGAGCTCGATGTGCTGGATCAGGTCATGGCTGATCTGGCCCCACTGGCTCGAGACGTAGCTCCATTGGAAGAAGGGCTGCGCCGATGCCATTCCTGAACGTTACCGGCGCGTGACGGAGCGAGCGCCATAGGGCCCGAGACCCGACAAATCCCATTGCTAACGTAGAGAACCATGATCACCCTGGAGCGCGTCTCCAAGAAGTACGGCCCCGGCAATGTGGCGGTGGGCGATCTGAGCCTGGAGGTCGGAGACGGCGAACTCGTGGCCCTGGTCGGTCCGTCCGGCTGTGGCAAGACGACGACACTGCGCATGATCAACCGATTGATCGAGCCGACCTCGGGCCGGATCCTGATCGACGGGGAGAACGTCCTGGAGAAGAATCCGGTGACGATGCGTCGAGGCATCGGCTACGTCATCCAACAAGGCGGTCTGTTCCCGCACCGCCGCGTCTTCGACAACGTGGCCGTCGTGCCCCGGCTCCTCGGCTGGGAAGCCAGTCGGGTCGACCGTCGGGTCAACGAACTCTTGGAGCTGGTGGGCCTGCCTCCGACCGACTACGCCCGGCGATTCCCCCATGAGCTCTCCGGTGGCGAGCGCCAACGGGTTGGCGTGGCCCGTGCCCTTGGTGCCGACCCTCCTGTGCTGCTCATGGACGAGCCCTTCGGCGCCGTTGACCCCGTCACCCGCCAACGCCTTCAGAACCAATTCCTCGACCTGCAAAAGGAGCTGCGGAAGTCAATCGTGTTCGTCACCCACGACATCGAGGAGGCTGCCAAGCTCGGCGACCGGATTGCCGTCTTGTCGAAAGGTGGAGTCCTCGAGCAGTTTGACACTCCGGCCGAGATCCTCGGCCGGCCCGGAACCGCCTTCGTCGCCGATTTCGTGGGTACCGATCGCGGCGTCAGGCGACTGGCCGTGGTCGCCATCGAGGTCGCCGACCTGTCCCAACCCCCGGTTGTGACAGTCGGCGACAGCATCGAGACGGCGAGGAGCCAACCGAGCGAGTCCGAAGCCAAGACCGCCGTGGTAGTCGACGGAGACGGGCGACTACTCGGCTGGGTACCGCTCACGGCAGACGCGTCGGGCCCGGTCGGCGACCACATCGAGAAGTTCGCCGCCCAAGTCCCGGTGGGCACCACCCTACGGGCCGCCCTCGGCGAGATGCTCCTCCACGATGTGCGCTGGATCCCGGTGGTCGACGACGACGACCGCTATCTCGGAGTCCTCACCCCGAACCGGCTGCACGNNACGCCGCCATGCGCCGCTCGGTCGGCGGCGAAGCCGTCGAGTCCTGAGAAGAACTGACAGCCAGTCACTCTGCTTTTCGGCTGCCCTCCTCGATGCGCTGCTCTGACTCCTCCAAGATGGCCTTCGCCTGTCGCTCGGGGTCATCGCTCACAGCCTCCTCGGGAGGCCTACCATCGGCTCGGGAGCGAACTGCGCTCTCGGTGGGCTCTTCGTCGATGCTGAAAGGTTCGGGACTCTCGGTCATTGCCATAGGTGCCACCTACCCCGTCTCGTGACCACCAATCGCTCGCTACCAGCCTGGCTCACGTCCGGGGACCAAACACCCGAGCAATTCGATGCCGAGAGCCGCCCAGGCGCTCGCCGTGAGCTGTCCATGGCCCGACCATCGCTCCCCTTTGGTCCCCTCTGCTCCGCCAACAGGGAGGCCACGGCGTCGCACACGATCCGGCGGGGGCGGGCCCGGGATCTCCGGGGGCGGCCGACGAGTGGAGCTCGGGCATGGCCGTCGTACAGAGGAGGCTCAAAACGAAGTGTCAAGGCCAAAGGGTCCATGGGGATGGCGCGCGCGATAACAGCTCTCCGAGCTTGTGGGCACGAGNNGATAGCCGCCACCTTGGGCCGTCGGCGCCTTCTCCCAAGTGCTGGCCCAAGAGATTGCCCCCTCGGCGTGAACGTGGCGGCAGCGTTCGAGTCGTCTCTCGCTGCCGCTGACGTCAAATGGCGGGACTTGAGCTTGTCGCCAACGGCGAGGCCTCGTCCGAGGAGCTCAATCCGATTTCGGGCATCGGCACGACCGACTGGCAAACGAGCGGTTGCCGTTGGGCGATGGCGCGGGGCGGCTCTAGCGACCGCGTCGCCGGAGCCTGGCGATTCGCAGCGCTGACGGCTTCCATCCGGCATCTTCGGGGTTGAGGTCGGTGCCCGGCGGCACGATCTCGTCGATGCGATCGAGGACCTCGGTCTCCAGCCTGACCTCGGGCGCCGAGAGCTGCGACTCGAGCTGATCCATGGTCCTTGGTCCGATGATGGCCGCACTGACCGCAGGGTGCTCGAGCACGAAGGCCAACGCCAGCTCGATCATTGTGATGCCGGCCTCGGCCGCCAGGGCAGCCAGCTCGGTGACGACCTCGAGCTTCTGCTGGTTGGCCGGGAGGGCCAGGTCATAGCGGCCGGGGACCCGTTGGGCCCGCCGGCTCGTGTTGTCCTTCCCCTCGCCGAACCGGCCGGACAGCCATCCCCCGGCTAGGGGGCTCCATGGGATCACTCCCATGCCGTAGGCCTGGGCCACAGGCAGGACATCGGCCTCGATGCCTCGCACGAGGATGGAATACGGCGGCTGCTCGGTCACGAAGCGTTCCCGGCACCGACGCTCGGCCACCCATTGGGCCTCGACGATCTTCTCCGCCGGGAACGTCGAGCTACCGAACGCCCGGATCTTGCCGGCGTGGACCAGGTCACTCAGAGCACCGAGGGTCTGGTCGACGTCGACGGACTCATCGGGTCGGTGGACCTGGTAGAGATCGAGGTAGTCGGTGCCGAGTCGGCGAAGGCTGTTCTCGCACTCGGCGATGATCCAGCGGCGAGAATTGCCCTGAGCGTTCGGGTCATCGCCCATGGGCATGTGCACCTTGGTGGCGAGCACAATCCGTGAGCGGTCGACGGTGGCCAGGGCCTTGCCCACAATGGTCTCCGACTCGCCCCCCGAGTACACATCGGCCGTGTCGATGAAGTTGATTCCCGCGTCGAGAGCGTGATGGATGATGCGGACAGAGTCGTCATGGTCGGGGTTTCCCCACTCCCCGAACATCATTGCGCCGAGGCACAAGGGGCTGACTTTGATTCCGGTGGTTCCAAGTGAGCGGTAGTCCATGTTCAAACCCTAGGTGGACCGGGCGCAGCATCGGCGCGTGTCCGGGGGCACGGCGGCTACTCGAAGAGTGGGTGGCGAAGTCCGAGTTGGACGAGCGATCGCCCTGGCTCTCGAGGCTCAACCGCCTCGGGACGGGCGCCGTCGACCTTGAACACATAGATGTTCCAAAAGGGCGCCAACCCGCCGGGGGCGATGTCGGAGTACAGGCGACGCTCGACATCGAGGCAGCGGCTGAAACCGACGGCCTTGAACTGGTCGGTCCACCACTGGAACGACGCGATGCTCAGATGGCCCTCGACCGGCATTCCCGCCGAGTCAATGGCCAAGTCGGCATACGGCACCGGACCGAGAAAGTCGGGTCCGAGGCTCCTGTAGTGCCCGACTCGGTCGGGCAGCACTTTGCCCTCGAAGTGGCCGTTCGGTCCGCTTTCGTTGCGGCCGAACGAGGGGATGGTGGCATAGAGATAGCCGTTGCACACTCGATGCAGCTCGGCCAGCGCCACCTTCACCCTCTCGGGGGGAAGATGCTCCAAGATCTCGAGCGCGGTGACCAGGGCAAAGGAATTGTCGTTCCATGGGAGTCCGGCGAACAGGTTGCCCACCCGTATGTGCCCGGCCGCGCCTGGACTGGCATGGTCGATGGCATATTCACTGACGTCGCAGCCCTGCGCGTCGATCCCCTGCTCACGGAGGACCTCCACTAGAAAGCCGGTGGCACAGCCCACATCGAGCGCGGTGTCCACTTGAAAGTTCCGCCATAACATCCAGCCGGCGATGTCGGCATTCGAGGCGATCCTGTCGTAGCGGGCATAGCCTGAGCGCCCGGCCCGGTCCCCCGAGGCGTCACGACCCTCCCCGAAGTAACTCCCCTGGTAGGTGTCGATGATGCCCGCCTCACGTGCCTCGGCCAGTGCTAGCCCCCGCTCGGAGGCAGCCGACAGCTCACTGCCGATGACGGCCATGGTCCGACGTGAGACCGCACTGGCACCGGCCACCCGCACAGCCAGTCGGCGTGCCAACTCGGCGGCCGGCTTCCATCGGGGGGCGGGCATGTCGTGAGGTTAGCGGTCACCGGCTGAGGGATGGGGCCACCCACCTAGCCGCGACTCGGTCTCTGGAGAACCCGAACGGGTGGGCTACTGCTGGTCTTCTGGGATGGCATCCCACCACTGGCACCACCACTCGGCACCGACGATGATGCGCAGCTTCGGGTGCCAGCAATAGGCCAGGTCTGCATAAGGCTCGAGGTAGTACCGGCAGTTCTCACACTTCTCGTTGCCAGAGGGGTGACCTATGAGGACGGCGTTCGAAGCGAGATGACGTAGTTCTATCGACAGCGTCTCGTCGATTTCCTTAGGTTCTGGTTCGGGGATTACGTAGTCGGACATGCGGACAATCTATGTTCCCGACCGGCGCGGTCTAAACCTTTGCTCTGCCCGGCCCGATAAGCGCTAGTCGCCGGCCCTCACGGGTCCGAGAGCCAGGCCCGAACCGGTGGGTGTTTGGGTAGTTCGACTCCAACCCGTCGAGGGGGGCTGGGCGCCATGAGCAGGTGAGGGTCGAGAACTCCGGCGACGGCATCCTCGCCATCGCCATCGCCATTACCCTGCTGACTCTCACCGTTGCTTGCCCTGAGGCGCCACACTGGGCGATCACGATGCTTTGGACCCCATCTCCCAATGGATCGAGCAGAGCGGTTGACGCAGATCGGCCGTTAGCGGAGAGCCGCGAATCCATGACTCTTGGCCGTCAGGCCGTCAGTTTCCTGCGCAGCGGCGGGACAGTGGTCGGGGGCTGTCGCCGAGGCGGGAGCTCGGACAAGAGGTCGGTCGTCGCCTCAGTGATGCGCCGGACCGCCGCCTCGAAGGCACTCTCGGTGGTGGGCGAGGTGGATTGGACCCCCGAGACCTTTCGCACGTACTGGCGAGCAGCCGACTCGATCTCCTCGGCCGTGGCTTTCGGTTCCAGACCCCTCAGGGTGGTGATGTTTCTGCACATAGGAGAAGGCTACGCCTCGACCACCGAATTGCGAGATGAGTGGTCCGGTCAGGGCCCTTGGCGGGTCAAGTCCGGCTTTCATCATTCAAGCCAAGAGGTCAGCTGGCATGGCCGCGCAGCACAGTTTGGCCTTCCCTACCGTGGGTACAACGGAGAGGCCACTTCCTGCCAACGAGACCACCGTTGCTTCAGTTCTGCAGGCTCGCAAACGCCACAACTACCGGGTGTGTGCGCACTCAGGGCATTGCGAACACGACGACACCTTGTTCGTGCCGTCAACTAGGGGATGGCTCCGAACGCGAGACAGCCGCCACACCGAGGATGCGAATCAACCCATGGCCCGACCCCCACGATGCCCCCGATGCGACGATCCCCTGGTCGACGAGTACACCCACTACAACTGTCCCCCCGGCACCACGGAGTCCAGCCATCGCCATTGGGTGTGCTCCCATTGTGACAACGAGTGGATCGAGGATCTGGCCAGCTAGCCCCCCCCGTGCCACCTGGCGCTCGACGCGCTCGACTCGCTCGACTCGCTCCGCCTCCTCGACATCGACGACCCAACAGAGAACCAAGTAGCGACAAGGCTCTTTGTGAGACGGTCACTCCTCTCGGAGTATCCGGTCGAGGGTCGTCGCCGCGCTGATCAGGGCCAGGTGAGTGAGCGCCTGGGGAAAGTTTCCCAATGCTTCCCCCGCCGGCCCTATCTGCTCACTGAACAGTCCGACCTTATTGGCATAGGTGAGCACCTTCTCGAAGGCGATCCTTGCCTCGTGGATCCGCCCAGCGCGAGCCAGATTCTCGACGTACCAGAACGTGCAAACCGTGAAGGTGGCCTCGGGTCCGCTCACCCCGTCCAAGCTTGCTCTGCGGCCGTCATGGGCGCCGTCACGATAGCGATGCAAGAGTGAGTCGGTCGACAACTGCTCGGACACCTGCTCGAGGGTGGAGAGGACCCTGGGATCGCGGCCAGCGGCAAAGCGAAGCATGGGGATGAGCAGCACCGATGCATCGAGGTCATCGGACCCTTCCCGCTGGACGTAGGACCCGATCTTCTCGTCCCAGCCCTGCTCCTGCACCCAGGTGTAGGCGGCATCAGCTTCTGCTCTCCACCGGTCGTGGTCTCCTGGAAGTCCGCGACGGCGAGCGAGGCGACCAGCCCGTTCGAAGGCCACCCACACCAAGAGTTTGCTGGAGACGAACTGCTGGCGAGGGCCCCGAAACTCCCACATCCCAGAGTCGGGCTCACGCCAATGGTCGGAGAGCCAGTCGAGTTGTTTTCCGAGCGCCTGCCACAGATCCCACGAGATGGCCTGGACGCGGTCGAACAGGTAGAGGCCGTCCATCACCTCCCCGAGTACATCCAACTGAACCTGATCGTAAGCGGCGTTGCCGACCCTGACGGGCTGACTGTCGGCATAGCCGCGCAGGTGCCCAAGCTCCTCTTCGGCCGGCGGCCGTTGCCCGTTCAGTCGGTACACCGGGCGCAGTCCGGAACCGTCCAGAATCTCGATGCACCGCTCTGAGAGCCAGTCGGCGAAACGAGCAGCCTCGTCGACCAGGCCGATGCGCATGAAGGCGAACACGACGAAGGCGGCGTCCCGCAGCCATACGTAGCGATAGTCCCAGTTCCTCTTAGCCCCGGGCCACTCGGGCAGCCCGAAAGTCGGTGCAGCCACGATCCCACCGGTCGGCTCATGTTGGAGCAACTTGAGGCACAGCGCACTTCGGCGCACCGGTTCTGACCATCGTCCCTTGTAGGTGCTCCCGTCAATCCCACGGTGCCAGAAGTGCTCAGTCGCTGTCGTCCACTGGTCGATCAGCGCCAAGACATCCGCCTCGGTATCGCCATCGGTCTTGCCGGTGTCGACCCCCGTGTCGGTCACTCCCGTCGATTCTCCAGACCAGCACAGGACGAACGAGATGCTTTCCCCAGCCTCAAGGGCGACCTGAGTGGCCGACTCGGGACCCCGGTCCCGGGGGCAGAGCTCGAGGTCATGGGAGCAGTGCAGCTCCATTCCCCCGGCTCGACCGGCTTGGAAAGTGACGCATCGGCTGTTGTCGGACAACGATGCCTCATGTCCTGCGCGGGCGTAGTCGAAGCCCGGCCAACAGGTCACCCTCACTGTCCGAGGGCCGTGCAGCGCAGTGATCGTGCGGACGAACACACCCTCGCGGCCCTCGGCCAGATGGATCGGGAGCATGAAGTCTCGAATCTCGGTGATCGCGCCATCGACCTGCAGCCTGGTGATCAAGATGTTGGTGTCCGAGAGGTAGTTCTGGTTACGTCGAATCTCCGCGCCATCGGGTATGTCGACGAGCTGGACGGCAAAGTGTCCGCCGACCTCGGCGTCCAAGGCGGCAGCAAAGACACTCGGGGAGTCGGCATCGGGAAGGCACATCGATGCCACCGTTCCGTCATTGGCGACAAGTGCGGTGGTCCGGAGATCGCCTACCAATCCGTGCTCGTCGATCATCGGCATACCGGCAACGGGGCGAGTGCTGGCCTGCTCGGGGGATGGGCTGTTTCTACGTAGTCTCAAAACCCCGACACCACGAGCTTGCCGCGAGTGTGGCCTCCCTCGACCATCTCATGGACCTCACGCAAGGTAGAGGCCGTAAACGGCGTGAACTCCTTCGTCATGGTGGAGCGCACCGCGCCTTCATCGACCAACTTCGCCACGCGATCGAGCAGTGCGTGTTGAGCCACCATGTCCGCGGTCTGAAACAGCGGGCGGGTGAACATGAGCTCCCAGTGCCAGGTGACGCTCTTGGCCTTGAGAGGCATCAGGTCCAGGCCTTCCGGATCGTCAATAGCGACAATCCGTCCGAAGGGCACCAAAAGCTCGGCAAAGGCCTCCACGTTTCCGGCCGAGTGCGTCGAAAAGATGCAGTCCACGCCACCAGGTGCCACTTCTTTGACCGCCTCTACGAGATCTTGGTGCTCAACGATTTGGTGCGCACCGAGGTCGCGGACCCACCGTTGCGACCTTGGGTCCGAAGCGGTCCCGACGATCGTCATGCCCGTAAGGGCGCGGGCGAGCTGCACCACCATGGAGCCTGCCCCACCCGCTGCCCCCACCACGAGAAGCGTTCCCGTACTCTCCGTCGTCAGGGCCAGACGGTCGAACAGTGATTCCCAGGCGACGATGGAGGTCAGCGGAAGGGCGGCTGCCTCGCTGAAGCTGAGAGACGCCGGCTTGTGCCCGACGATCCGCTCGTCGACGGCATGCAGCTCGGCATTTGTGCCGGAGCGGTCGATGGAGCCGGCGTAGTAGACCTCGTCCCCCACTCCGAACAAGGTGACGTCGGGGCCCACCGCCTCCACCGTCCCAGCCGCGTCCCAGCCCAGTACTCTCGCCTCCCCCTTTGGGTCGTGTCCTTGTCGCTGCTTGACGTCAACCGGGTTGACCGAAACGGCCCGGACTCTGACCAAGAGGTCGTGCGGGGCCGGCTCGGGAGTCGGTACCTGCACATCCACCAAGCTGGCTGGGTCATCGATGGGCAGGCACGAGCGATACGCCACCGCGTGGACAAGTGTGCTCATGCACCTGGCGATACCCGGATCCAGCGCCATCCATTCCCCAGCTCCCGCCGAGGGACCGGGAGGTTGGCGGGTCAGTCCGTCTTTTCGTTGGCGCTGTAGGAATGGGCGCCCGTTCCGGCGAGGTGGCCACCGTCGACGATGAGATATTCATCACGGATGGGCGTGCCCGCAAAGAATGACTCCAGGACCTCCCTGGTGCCGGCGGCGTAGCGGGCCTGTGCCGAGAGCGAGGTGCCCGAGATGTGCGGCGTCATTCCCTCGTGGGGCATGGACCTCCATGGGTGGTCGGCCGGTGCCGGCTGTGGGTACCAGACGTCGCCCGCGTAGCCGGCCAACTGACCGCTTTCCAGGGCCCGCACCACAGCGTCCCGGTCACAGATCTTCCCCCGTGCGGTGTTGACCAGATACGTGCCTCGCTTCATCAGCCCGAACATCTCGTCGTTGAACATGTGCTCGGTTTCGGGATGGAGCGGCGCGTTGATGGTGACGACGTCGCAGTGGGGAACCATCGAGGCGGCATCAGGGTGGTACGTAAGGTTCAGCTCACGTTCGACTTCCTCTGGAAGTCGGTGCCGATCGGTGTAGTGGAGATGGACGTCGAAGGGCTTCAACCGCCTGAGGACGGCAAGGCCGATGCGGCCGGCAGCAACGGATCCGACCACCATGCCTTCGAGGTCGTAGGAGCGCTCGACACAGTCGGCGATGTTCCAGCCGCCTTTGACCACCCAGTCGTGGGAAGGAAGGTAGTTCCTCACCAGCCCGAGGATCATCATGACCACGTGCTCTGAGACGCTGATGCTGTTGGAGTAGGTGATCTCGGCCACGGTGATTCCCCGGGCGATGGCCGCGTTCAGGTCGACGTGGTCCGAGCCGATGCCGGCCGTCAGCGCCAACTTGAGGTTGGGGGCTTTGGCGATGCGCTCAGCGGTCAGATAGGCGGGCCAAAAGGGCTGGGAGATGACCACGTCGGCGTCGACCAGTTCGCGCTCGAACTCGGAGTCCGGGCCCTCCTTGTCCGAGGTCACAACGAAGGTGTGCCCATTGGCCTCAAGGTACTGGCGAAGACCGAGCTCGCCTGAGACCGACCCGAGGAGCTCGCCGGGGGTGAAGTCGATGGCACTCGGACTAGGAACCGTCTGACCGCCCGGATAGTGGTCAATGCTCGGGATCTCGTCCCGGGCATACGAGGTCGGGAACCCGTCTACTGGATCCTCGTAAAGCACACACAACACCTTGGCCATTGCTATTCCTTCCTAGTCACTTGCATCGTCAGAAATCATTCGCCGGGAGCGGGACGATCATGCTCGGCGCGCCCCCGAGCGTCGGAGAGCATCTTGTCACCCCTACGTCACCGCCCCGACTCGAGCCATCCGAGGACCTCCGCACGGTGCTCGTCGACGTGTGGCGCCCGCGAGGTGATGCGCCATGGAGAACGGCTGAAGGCCAAAGGGGCACCGGGGTACACGTAGGTGCGATCGAGCTCGTCATGGCGAACGGGGGTGGGAAAGCCTCGGGCTACGAAGTGCCTGTCAGCCACCGTGTCCTCGGGGTCGTAGACGATCCCGCACACGATGCCTCGCTGTTGAAACCCTTCGAAACACTCGTAGGCGCCGAGGCTGGAGGCAATGGTTGTCATCGCCGCCCGTCCGGCATTCCAGCACTCCATGGCAACTGGGTCCACCCCGAGCTCGGTCATCTTGACGCCACCCCGGTCGACAGCGAGCTGGAGCAGCACCCGGTCGGGGAAGTGGTCGGCGAGCCCGAGTTCGTCCAGCCACTGGAGAATTGACTGGTAGTCGTCGGCCGACCTGGGCGGGAAGCCAAGGACGACATAGCCCCCGTCGGCTGCTCGGACCTGGCTCTTCGCCGTCGGGGAGACTGATGCGTGTCGACCGGTCTGGCGTTGGACGGTGTTCTGGGCCACCAACCACTCATAGGAGCCGACCTCGGTCGTCACGTTGAGGGCCGCATGCATATTGACGTCGACGTGCTGTCCTCCTCCGGTGGCATCCCGGTGGACGACGGCAACCAGTGCTGCCATGACGGCGTGCACGCTCGAGATATTGGTCGCTTGGTTCCCCCCGCCCCGCACTGGTGGCAAGGAATGGTCGTCATAGCCGCAGTTCCACACCGGGCCGCCACCGGCCATGAGCGTCAGGTCGGTACACGGCTCATGACTGCGAGCGCTCGTCTCTCCGAACGGGGAGACCGATACCCAGATCAGCTCGGGTCGGGCCTCCATGATGTCCACCCGGTCGATGCCCCGCTCTCGAAGCGAGCCGGGTAGTTCGGCTTCGAGAACAAGGTCGGCTTGACCGATGAGGCCAAGCAGGTGCGATAGGTCGCCTTGGGTGTCGAGGTCGAGGGTGATCCCCTTCTTCGACGTGTTGTAGTTCCACCACCAAAGGCTCCGCTCAGGCCCGGGGTGGTCGTCGAGGAAGGGACCGATGGCCCGGGAGGAGTGACCACCGGACGGCTCGACCACCACCACTTCGGCCCCCATGCCAGCGAACATCTTTCCCGCCGCGGCTGCGTTGTCACTGGCCAGCTCGACCACCCTGATCCCGGACAGTGGGCCGGGTGACGCCTCGGGGCCCGATGCGCCCCCTTCGGCGCCCGTCACAGGACCCCCTCGGTGACAAGGCCGTCGATCTCGCTCCTCGACAGGCCGAGGACCTCGCCCATGACATAGTCGTTGTGCTGACCGAGGCGGGGTGCTGACCGCTCGATCGTCCAATCGGTCCGGGACAGGTGCACGGGTAGTCCGTCGACTCGGACGGTTCCCATGTCGGGGTGGTCAACGGTCGGCCACAGACCCCAGTCGGCGGTGACCTGGTCGTTGTCGATCCTGTCCTCAGGCCTCGCCACCACAGACGCTGGCACCCCGGCATCCACCAAGAGGCGAGCGACGGCGAAGCGATCCTCTTTCACCGTCCACTCGCTCACGGCTGCATCCAGTTCGTCCTGGCCACCCAATCGAGCGTCGAGGGTGGCGAACCCGTCTCGCACCTCCGGTCGAAGTCGTGCTGCCCGACAGAGGGCCATCCAGTCACTGTCGTTGCGACAAGCGATTGCCACCCACTCATCTTCACCCCTTGACGGGTAGATGCCGTGCGGGGCCATGGCCGGGTGCTCGCTCCGGTTGGAGTTGACCGAATCCGGTAGGCGACGTGACCGTCGGTTGACATCATGGTCGAGGATGTCGGTGCCGGTGAGCGTGGCCGCCGTCTCGCTACACGACATGTCGACCCACTGGCCCTCCCCTGTTCGGTTCCGGTGCACGATGGCAGCCAGGACGGCGAGGGCCATGTAGTTCGCCCCCATGTGGTCCATGTACGAGTAGCCCCAGCCGGCGGGCTCGTGACCCGCGAGGGCGCTCGTGGACGTCAGGCCAGAGACGGCCTGGACGATCGGACCCCAGGTCCGATACCGGCTGTAGGGCCCGGTGGCGCCAAATCCGCAGTTGGAGACGTAGATCACATCGGGGCGCAGCCGACATAGCTCGGCATAGGAGAAGCCCATTCGAGCGAACACACCTGCGGAGAAGTTCTCGGTGACCACATCGGAGACAGCGATAAGCGAGCGCAAGAGGGCCTTGCCCTTTTCCGTCCGGAGGTTGATGGTGGCGCCGAGCTTGCCGACATTGTGGTTGTTGAAACCCCCACCGAGCTCGATGCCACGGCGGTCGTCGACGTATGGGGGCGCACCTCGGACGATGTCCCAACCACCGTGAGTGCTCGGGTCCTCCACCCGGATCACTTCGGCACCGAACGCCGCCAGGTAACGGGTGGCCCCGGCGCCGGCCAGTTGGCCTCCGAGGTCGCACACCCGGATGCCGTCCAACGCTCGAAGCGCATGCTCCCCTACCTCAGCTTCGGCCACTGCTTCCCCCTGATTCTTCCGTGGCGGCATCGAAGGCTCGTGGCCCGAAACCACACGGTTGCGCGAGCCGAATGCTACTTCCTCTGCATCGGTCCGCACGAGGCGCTGGCGGTTCGGATCGTCACTCGACCAGAGACTGGATGGCATCCGGGACGGACCGAGGGCCAGAATTTCTCCCTGGACATACGAACACATGTTCGATACGGTCGAGCCATGCTTTACGAAGTCGACGTTGTGATCGTGAAACCCCTGAACGACACCAATCGGCGGTTCCTCGAGGCCGTGCAGCGGTCAGCCAATCGGGTCGTTCGTTTCGGTGGAAATGATCGCTCGATACACCTCACCGTCGAGGTGGCGGGACTGTGCCGAGAGGATGCCATCCGTTCTGCGGCCCGTGAGGTCGCCAGGATCTTTCCCTCCACGCAGAACGAAAAATACAGTGAGCCCCGGCCGGCATAGGACTTCGATCGAGCTTTTTTGCCGGCGCGTCGAGGGCTGAGATCTTCGCCAGCGGGCACGGTTCGACCCGATCTGGAGAGACCTGCCATGCCGTCGTGTCCCCGTCTAACATTTCCCCATGGACGGCCTCGACCTTCAGCGTGGAGCATCCAAGATCGCGTCCGGACCCTGCTTTCACACCGTCGCCTTCAATGGGTGTGCCATGTCCCACTGCCCCGAAAAGGTTGAGTGGCATGGGCGCTACCAAGACGGAACCGGCCGTTGGTTCGACGTCGATGCCTGTGCCGAGCACGCAGGCGGTCTGATTGACAGACTGCGCACCTGAATCGTCTCCGAGTCGAAGGACCCTGGACGGCTCGAGTCAGTGGTGGCACACCTGCTCGAAGGTGAGGCCGATCACGACGTCCCTGCCAGCAGAGGGGCAAGTGACGACCCGGAGACCTCCGCCGGGGTCGCCGTGCCTCGGTAGACCTCGATGGCGTGCAAGAAGGCGGTACCGATCATTCCCGACGGCCAGAACGGTGGGATTCCACCGCCGTAGTAGCCGCCGAAGTTGACGGTCGACACCGTGATCCTCACTGCCTTCGCATCGATCGCAGAAAAGACCAGCTGCACCTGATGGTGTCGGTACTGGCCAACCACCGATGCCACCTTGTCCCAGGCTCCACTCGGCTCTTCGACCGAGAGGCCATAGTTGCGCACGCTTGTCGCCGTGCTACCCACGGACTGCGTGTCAACGATCACCCGGTTGACGACAGCCGTGTCCGGCAACGTGACCGTCAGCTGTGGTGTCACGTCGTTGCGCGTCGAACTCCACCCCACCCCGGTCGTCGTGCCAGTCACGGCTTCTGACGCCTTTCCCGACGAGGATGTGGCCGAGGCCCCGTGGCTGGAAGCCAGGTCGGGCCCGTATGCCTCGGTGGGAAGGACGGACAGTGAGATTCCCGTCGGAAAGGACAGATAGGCGACCTGATCGGATATGGCCAGGCGGTAAGGGTGGCCCGACGCCACCGAGCGGCGGACGACTAGGCCGTACTCCGAAGTGATCGTTATCGGGACCGTCCCGCCACCGGGCTTTGTGAACGTGACCGACCCGTTGGTGGACAGTCCATCCGACCAAATAGCGGCAACGTTGGTGGACGAAGTTGAACCCGGCCCGAAGTTTGCCTCGTACGTCGTAGGGATCCCGGTGTTGCTCAGACCCACAAAGGGACGACCGCCTATCTCGCTGGCGTTGGTCATGGTGGCGAGCGCGGCCGGTTTAACGTAATCGTCCGTGTTCACTGCCTGGATCAACGAGAACGACGTGCCCTGGTCGAAGTTGCCTTCGCTGAAGAAGTAGTTCCACACCGGGATACCGAGGACTTTCTGCCAGATCATGGCTCTGGCCACGGCATCAGCCTGGTGCAGATAGTTGTAGTCCCCATCGGACCACCAGCCAACTTCGGTGAACCACAAGGGCTTTGAGCCGATGAGAGCCTCGAGGCTCTTGATCTGGGCGACCTCTCCCCACTCCTCGAAGGCATCGTTGTTGCCCGGATAGGGATGGACCGACGCCACGTCGAGCGCCTGGAGCCCTCCGGCATCGACCAGCTGTCGCCACCAGCCCATCGGTATGTTCAGCGACGAGCCACCGACCACCGTTGAGGTTGTGCCCGGTTCGACCGATTTGACCGCCGCATAGAACGGTTCGAGAACCTTCGATACGTATTGGCCAGCGTCGGCCCAGCCGGTGTTGTTCGGCTCGTTCCACGGTTCCCAAGTGGTTACCGGGGCACACTGCCCACAGCCAGGGGGTGGGGTGGCGTAATAGGCCACCAGCTTGGCAATGTCACTCTCCCAGAGGCCGCTGTTGACGAGGGCCGTGGACACAGCATCCCCGCCACTCACCTGGACCCAGTACGTCACATGGTCGGCCAGTGCCTGTGCCGCCACTCGGAAGTCGTCGTTCGAGGTGTTGGCGAAGGTCATGGCCGACGGCCCGCAGGTGGCCGCTGTCGGCGCCGACGCCGAGCAGGCGGGAAGAATGGAGTTCCAGTCCACCACCTGGCTGGACCGGAAGCCGTTCAGTCCGAGTTGCGCGTTGAGCGCGACTCCCCGACTGTCGGCCGGGCCGCCGCCGTCAATCCCCACCGGCAGGGTCGAAAAGTCCAGTGCGTCTCCCGGCGCCCCGACCGTGTAGGGAAGGCAGGTCGTCCCAAGCCTCGTTGGCGGTGAGGTCGAGGTGTCGAAGAGCGATGCCTGGACGAGATAGGGACCGGGCTGTTGGTCAGCGATCGGGATCGTCAACGACACATTGTCCAGCCCCTTCGCACTCGTGGGCAGCTCGATGGTCTTGGCGACCGGCACCGTCTCGGCTGTGAGCGTCTGGTCATTCTCGATCGCGTAGGTCAGCCTCAGATGGGCAGCCTGCGATGTCCACCAAGGATCGAATGAAGCAGACACCGAGGGCGTCGTCCCGTCGGCGAAGTAGTTGGCCGTTGCCGTCGACGAGAGCCCCGCGCCCCAGCCGAGCGAGTCGATCGGCACATGGGCACCATTCAAGTAGGTCTTCAGAGTGGTGAGTGAGATCGAAGAGATGTTGTCGGCCGTGTCGTCGAATGGTGCGCCACCTCGGAAATACAGAGTCGATCCTTCGAGATAGAGCCCATAGCCAGCCATGGCCAGCTCGTCTCCGATCGTGGTCGAGGTCTGCAGATGGCCGTCGGGCGTAGTCGCTTCGATGGTATTCAGTGGATCGGCCGAATAGATGGTCCCGTCATCACCCTGGACCGCCTGGGCCGGATAGTAGAACTGCGCACCGGATCCCGTGTGCACGCCGTCACCTTCGATCCGTGAGGATCCGAAGCGGGACAGGACCTTGCCGGAGGCGTCCAGGGTGGTGACGTACCCGTCGCCGGTGGCCAGCAGGTGCCCATTCGACAGCTGCGTGACGTATCCGCCGTTGTCGACATAGGGGAACTGACGCGTTATGGCTCCTGTTTGCGAGTTCAACACGTCACTCGAGGACCGGTTCTGATCGATGCTGACGACGAGGGCGAAGGAAGGACCCGAGCCGATGGCGAACAGTCCGGTGGGATTCCCACCGTGGGGGTCGACCGACCAGAGCAGCTTGCCCGCGGACGAGAACTTGTCCACCGTCTTGCCGGCGTAACCAGCGATGTAGATGTCCCCATCGGGGGCCACGACCGGCTGGCTGATCTGGTTGCCGCCGACAAGCTGGCCGGGCAGGGCGAATGATCCGAGGTGAGAGCCGGAGAGCGAATAGGTGACGAGGCTGGCGCCGGTGTTGACGTAGAGCTTGCTCGCAGTGGCCGAGAAGTTGGCCACCCCGGTCGAAGGCGTGACCACTGTTCGAATCGGACTGGCCGGGTAGATGGGCTTCGGACCGAGGTTTTCCGCCGGATCGGGAGCGGTGCAGATAGGACTGATCGTGTCCCCTGTCGGTGCGGCCACGCTGCCTTGGAGATGACCGGACGAACCTGCGCCAGCGGCGCCCGCTCTCGGGGCGAATCCGGCAATCGTAACCGCCACGAGCGAGGCGACCGCCAGCACCCGTCCGGCCCTTTCGACATTCGAGCGCCTGACTCTGGGAAGAAGGCGCATCACCGCACAAGTGTGGCCGCTAGCGGACAGCCAGGGGGTTCACCCATCGCTGCGCATCATCGATCGCCTGGGCTGGCGACCGGGAGGGTCCGACTTCTCCGTCCCGGGGCTGGCTCGTGCAGGGCAAACCTCAGGAGAGGCGGTCAATCGCTCTTCGGGCGATCGGAGATGTCGATGGCGAACCAGACCGTCCTGTCACACTCCATTCAACGCCGCCCAGAGCACATACAGCATGCCATGCACCAGGTGCAGCACCTTCGTCAGTAGAGTCCTTGACACATGGTCAACCCCGTTCCTCGCCCGACCGCCATTCAACTTCCACGCACGACAGACAACGCTCACCGGACTGCTCGGTGAAAGTCCCTGACGGGGTGCCGGGCCGTGCCCTCGGTTCAATCCAGGGCTGAGACGTTGGTCCCAGCCACCTTCTCCGATTTCTTCGCAGCGTCCGCCGGCGTGGCCGGTGCCCTCATCGGCCTGCTCTTCGTGGCCATCTCCGTGGCTCCAGCTGCGTCGAAGCCGGACCAACGGGTGGACCTCGACATCAGGGCCGGGGTGGCGTTCTCAGCGCTCACCGATGCCCTCGTCGTCTCCCTGTTCGCCCTCATCCCCGGCATCGACCTGGCGGTGCCGGCCATCGTTGTCGCTGCGGCGGGATTCACCTCGTGCGTCGCTCTCGGCATCCTCTTGGTGCGGGCTGAGAGCGCCGACCATCGCAGCCAACTGCGCCTTCTAACTCTTCAAGCAGCGGCATTCATCTATCAACTCGTCGTCGGAGTCCAGCTCCTCGATCATCCCGGTGAACAGTCCTACGTCCGGACCCTGGCCATCCTCACGACTGTTTTCTTCATAGTCGGCATCGCCCGTGCCTGGCAGTTGATCGGTGCGAGAGACACGGGCCTGTTGCGAGCCGTCGCCGAGGTGCTCCGCCAACGGAACCCGTCGACGAACGACGAAGCGGTGGCGGGGCCTCCCGCGAACAGATCCACTTAGATTCCCGGCAATCCGCGGCTAACGGGTGAGTCTTACGGGAAGCTTCTTGTATCCGTTGTTCAGATTCGAGCGGATCCGCACCGGGGTACCCACCAGCTCCATTCGAGAGAACCGAGCCAACAGCTCTTCGAAGAAGACCCGACCTTCCAACCGGGCCAGATGGACTCCCAGGCAGTGGTGCTCGGCAATGCCAAAGGCCAGGTGGGGGTTGGGGCGTCGATGGATGTCGAACCGCTGAGAGTCGGTGAAGAGATCCTCGTCCCGGTTGGCCGACGTGTAGTACATCGCCACCTTGTCGCCTGCTTTGATCTCAACTCCGCGAAGTTCGGTGTCGCAAAGGGCGGTCCGACGGAAGTAGTGCAGAGGATTGGCCCACCGCAACATCTCTTCGACTGCGCCGGGTATGAGGCTCGGATCGGCACGGAGTTCGGCAAGCTGCTCAGGGTGGTCGAGGAGAGCAAGAAGCCCCGAGGAGAGCATTGTCTTGGTCGTGTCGTTCCCCGCTGTCACAAGCTGAACGAAGAACGTCCCAAACTCGACGTCATCCATCAGATGGCCGGCGAACTCAGTTCCGAGGATGATTGAGGTGAGGTCGGGACTCGGCTCCTCGGCCCGTCGCTTCTGAGCGAGCTGGATGGCGTACAGGGCCATCTCGATACTGGAAGAACCGGGGTCCTCGGTGGCGTAATCGCTGTCCTGGCCGCTGGTATTCTGCTCGGCCAGCTGGTGGATGTAAGGCCAGTCCTCCGCCGGCAAGCCCATCAACTGGCCGATCACCCGGGTAGGCAGGTCGGCGGTCACATCGTGGACGAACTCGATCTCGGACGATGTGTCGACCCGCTCCATGAGGTCAACGCACGTCTGGCGAATCTGGCCCTCGAGTCGATCGATCACGGTCTTGCGGAAATGGGGGGCCACCGGTTTGCGATAGTCCAGATGCTTCGGTGGATCCATAGCCAGGAGCATCCCCCGCATGGCCTCGACCTGCTCAGGGCTCAGCGTCTCGATCACGACACCGCCCTCGCTCGCCGAGAACACACCGGAGTTGCGGGCGGCATAGACGACATCGGCATGCCGAAGGAGGGCCCAGAACCCCGAGCCGTCATCCATCTCCTGGAAATGGACTGGGTCATCGCGGCGCATCTCGGCGAGGGCCTCGTGGGGGGCGCCGTTGACGAAGGTGTCTGGATCGCTCAGGTCGATGGCCACCTCAACCCACGAGCACGTTCGGCTTCGCGAAGCCCTCGGCCTCGCATAGGGCCTCGTAGGCGGCGAGACTCCCTGCGCCGTCGAACACACTCTCCACGTTGCCGTCGGCGTCGAGGTTCAAGTTGGCCCCGTACATCTGGAACCAGACCTGGGTATTGTCCTCCGTGCACTGGAGGGTGTGCACGGACCCCGCCGGCTCGTAGAGGAACGAGCCGGCCCTGTTCACGTACTCGTACTCTCTGTACTTCCAGGCCCCAGAGGTGGTGTAGGCGTAGACCGGTCCGGTGTGACGATGGGTCTGGACCTCGTAGCCGGCCTGGAAAATGTTCTCCACGATCCACAGGCCCTCTTCAGGCTTGACCTGGATGACCTTCAGCTTGTTCCCGCCGCCGATCTCCACAAAGGGCAGGTCGTTCGCTCCGATATGGACGGCATTCGGGACTGTCTCGACGGTGGTCATGGTTTCATCTACCTTTACCTGCTGGTGACCAGTCTGTCGAAGGGGCACACCCGGCTACCGGCCCAACTGTGGGCTTGGGGTCGAGCTCGACAGAGCGGTACGCCTTCATAGGAAATCCCCCGAGAGTCATCTAAACATAAACAGCCACCGGTGGGTATGGGCAACGGACAAGGCCCGCTCAGGGGATGAGCACGATCTTTCCCCGTGTATGGCGTTGCTCGAGCTCCTCAAACGCATCCCTCACCTCGTCGAGGGTGTAGGTGGCGGCAATGGGAACCTCGATTGCCCCAGAGGCCGCCAACCCAGCCATCTCCGCCAGCACCTCCGGCGTCGAAGCGGTGGCGCTCCCATCGGTCTTCGCCCCGAGCGCCTCGGCCAGCTCATAAGAGATGATCGTCTCGATCCGGTCATGAGGGACTCCGAGGTCGGCGGCGAGCTGCACATATTCGGGCCCAAACAGGTCGATGAAGGCTTGGATGCCGTTGGGCGCCGCTGACTCCAGACGCTCGGCAAGACCGTCGCCGTAGGGAATGGTCTCGACTCCGTGGCCCCGTAACCAGTCCGCATTGAGGGGCGAGGCGATACCAAGCACCCGGGCGCCCTTCAGCCTCAACAGCTGCACAACGATGGTCCCCACTCCCCCGGCGGCGGCCGACACGGCAACCGTCTCCTCTGGCCGGATATCGACGGCACGCACGGCGGCATAGGCGGTACAAGCGACGACAGACAACGAGCCTGCCACCTCCCAGCTCAGCTGAGGCGGCTTGCGGATCAGCTGGCCCACCGGAACAGAGACGTGGGTGGCGTGACTGGATCTCTCCCAGGAAAAGCCGAGGACCTCGTCACCCACGGCGAACTCTTCGACATCAGCGCCGATCGCACTCACGACGCCAGCCAGATCACTTCCTTCGCCTGATGGGAACGTCGCCGGGAACCGATCTTCGAGCGCACCAGTTCGAATCGAAGCCTCTCCGGGATTGATGCCCGCTGCCCTGACGGCCACCACTACCTCGCCCCCATCGGGGGTGGGCATGGGTATCTCGGTGACGTACAGGACGTCTCGATCCCCGTACCGATCGAAGCGGACAGCGCGACATTGTGTGGTCATAATCTCGGTTCTACCCGTTGCCTCCTCGACGTCAACCACAGTCGGACTCGACGGATGCAGGTCACAACCTGGTCGCGACCGTGCTGGTCCTCGCTTTGAACCCGAGGTTTTCCGGTGGTTGAGCCGGTGCGAGCGAGCGCCCCGACCAAGATCAGGTGACCGGAGGTGGGCTTCCTTCGGCACTGGCGAGCAAGGCGGGATCCCACTCGCACACTGCGCACGCGTGGCGGAAAGCCGAGCGGGCGAACTCGAGGCCGGTGGCGTGAGGATCCTCACTGGCGCACACATCGTCCCAGTACAGGATGTACTCACCCAGCGACGCGTCCCAATGGGCGGGCCCCGGGGACAAGGTTGCCGACGGGAATTCGTCGGGTGCGGGATGCGCATACGCATAGAACGCCGCCCTTCCCGATCGCCGATCGCCTGGCCACCAACCAACGGCGACCTCCTGCGCGTCCATGGCGTTGCGCGTGATGAAGTCATCCGATGGCGGGGCGGCCGGCAGCCCCGAGAACATGCTCACCGACAAGTCGAACGACCCCCACCAGGCATTCACCGGCGTCGATCGTCCCCGGTAGGGGGCTCGGAAGGCAGAGAGAACAAGTGATGCCTGAGTGGCGGCTGCAAAGTAGGAGGCGACATGGTCAGGTTCGTAGTGCGCGTGCTCTTCGTCCTCGTCGAGCGGCACACTCCACGGCACCTCCTGGGGACTGGCGTCGATTCGCACTGGGCCGACCAGCTTGCTCACTTCGTCAAGAACCTGGCGTGACACAGCGCCGACGGATCGATTGGGCAGGAGAGGGACCCTTCGAACGCCCGCCAGGCTCGCTTCGATCACGACTTCGTGGTTTCGCAGATCGAGAACCACGACTAACGATCCCGAACCGTCAGGAGCGGGCAGCGGTTGGGTCTCCCAACCGCGTGCGGTCAGGCGAAGGGCGGCGTGCTGCAGCTGCGGCTCAGGTTGGGCAAGGGCCACTGCCAACTTGCCGAGCAATTGGGTGTGCCCATGGAGCGTGTCGCACGTCTCGCTCCAGTCGTCGTACGCCGTCGTCGGCCAAGCTGCAGGCATACCCAACGTTAACAACCAGCTGGGCCGCCGGCTCAGGCCACCACGACACCTGCGGCTCACCCACCAGTGCTGACGGGCGTCGATACGCCGACTCCGTGTCGCCCGACCCGTCGTGCTGGGGCACACACCTCAGGCCATCTGGCCCACCCGCTCGATCTCGCCGCGGACTGGGAACGTCGTTCGCACCATGGCCAACAGTTCGACCAGGGGTGCTGGGGGTGCCCACAGGAATCCCTGGGCACGGTCGCAACCGAGGTCGGCCAGGAGTTCCGCCTGATCGAGTGTCTCGACGCCTTCTGCCACCACGGAAAGGCCGAGATCCTTTCCGAGGGTCATCATGGCCTTGGCCACCGCTCGGCGCCGAACATCGCTATCGATGTCGACGACGAAGTCCCTATCCACCTTCAGCTCATCCACTGACAAGGACCGAAGCAGGGCTAGCGAGGAGTGGCCGGTGCCGAAGTCATCGAGCGAGACCCGCACTCCTTGGCCGCGAATGCGATTGATGTGGTTCACAGCAACCCCAGCATGGGCCGTGACCGCTGACTCGCTGAGTTCGATTCCAAATCCGGAAGCCTCGCATTCGGCCCGGCCGAGATCTTCCAGAAGCTCCCCGACGGGATCGAGCGTGGTGAGCTGCCGGGCGGCGACGTTGCACCACATGCGAAACTCAGGGTCACATCCTGATTCCGCTAGAGCAACGCGTGCATCGATCGCCGACCGCCGCACGGCAGCATCGACGTGAAGGATGAGGTCGGAATCCTCGGCCACGGAGATGAAGTCTGCGGCCCCTAACATCCCGAACTCGGGATGATTCCAACGGGCCAGAGCTTCGGCGCCGACGATCTGTCCCGTTCGCAGATCAATCTGGGGTTGAAAGTGAGCTGTGATCTGTCCGTCGGCCAGCGCCTGTCGAAGTGACTGCTCGTTGTCCAGTTTCCGGCGAGAGATCGGAGGCAGGGTCGGAACGAAGACCTCGACACGATTGCCGCCGTCCTCCTTGGCTCGATACTGGGCCAGGTCGGCCTGGTGCAGGAGGTCCTGAGAGCTCTCCGAGGTACCAATACTGGCGGTAACGCCGACGCTCGCAGTAATCAGAACGCTTCGGTTGAACAACAGGAATGGATCTTGCAGGGCCCGGTGGATTCGCCTGGCCGCCGACAGTGACTCTGCCCCCTGATTGAGGCCGGGGAGCAATACCGTGAACTCATCACCACCCAGTCGTCCCAACACGTCTCCACCACGCAGGACCCCGCGAATCCGGTCGGCCACCTGGACCAACAACTCATCCCCGGCCTGATGGCCGAGCGAGTCATTCACCACCTTGAAGCGATCGAGGTCGAGGAAGACAACTCCCACAAAGGAGTCGCGGATGCGTGACTCGGAGATGGCGTGACCCAAGGCATTCACGAATGCGACTCTGTTGGCCGCATCCGTGAGACCGTCCCGGAGGGCGATCTCACCGAGCTGGGCGTTCAGGGTCATCAACTCCTTGTTGACTTCGCCATTGTGCTCCCTCAGCTGAAGTTCGCTCAGCACCAAGCGGTGTACCTGTTGGTACAACACGATCATGACCACCAAGAAGACCGGGATTGCCAGCCCGAGGAGCTGGGTGGACCGATCGTGGGCCAGGAGACAGAAAAGGTCGACGGGTAGCAACAGAGCCAGCTGGAAAGGCAAGAAATAGGAGCGGCGGGCGGCGGCGCCGACGGCATTGGCCGCCGAAGCTGCGCAGAGGACGATCAGGTAGACGGCTCGGAGGTCATAGTGGCTCACGGGAAGGAAGACGAAGAAGGGAAGTGCGCCCCAGGCCAGGCCGGTGAGCGCCATGGTGACGGGCCCGATGGGCCAGCGGCCCACCGCGGCATTTCGCCTTCTCCTCTTCAGGTATGACCCAGCGATCCACGCTGAGGTGACATTGACGACGACGACCGCTGCGGCCCAAGCAACCGTCTGACGGAGAGGCAGAGCGTGCCCGAAAATGAGTACGAGCAAGATGGCCCCTGCCGGGCCGGCAATCCCGGCCCGGAGAACAGAGCGATTCACCTGATCGAGACAGGCCAGGCGAACGTCGTCACTGATCGCGCTACCGGTGTTACTCACCAGACGAACATCGGCCAGTTTGCCTGGCATCTTGATTGGCATGCGTCCCAGAGGGGTGACTGCCCCCATGGTGATGCCAAATGGAGACCTAAAGGACTCCAAGAAGTGTTCGCCTGACCTGCGCCCTCGCTCCCGACATCACGTGGACGTCGAATGACCGAGAGGGGTACCCCACTGTCCCCTTAGCTTTCGACGACCTGCTTGATTCGCTCCAACGTGGTCGTCATTCCCCGAACATTCGTCCGACCTCGCGCTCGGCCGGCGACCTTCCAGTACAACCGGAAGATCAGCGATTCGCTCAGGTGGAAGGACTCGGTGACGTCGGTCCCGTCAGAACTGGGTTCGAACTGGTAGCGCCAGGTGTTCACTGCCTTGCCGTTGGGTCCCTCGACAAAAAAGGCGAAAGTCCGTCCCGGCTCACATTCGGTGATAGTGCATTTCGTCCAGTAGACCGGGCCCCGGCCGTTCCGTCGTACGTGACCGCGAAATCGACCCCCCACGGCCGGTTCTGACGAGCCTTCGAGCCATTCGGCTTCGAAGGTCTCGGGACTGAATTTCCCGGTGTTGGTGATGTCGCTCACCAACGCCCAGACAGTTTCAGGCGACGCGGCCATATGGACAGTGACGGAATCTTGCATGCCTGAACGCTACGACAGCAGCGCCCGGTCCCATACCGTCCGATAAATCGAACATATGTTCGCTGTACGTGTAAGCTGCCTGCGTGGGACCAGATCTTGCGCCCGGCCCGCCGAAGTGGGCCACCGGATTGAACCCGGTTCAACTGAGTGCGGTCGACCACGATGGAGGTCCCCTTCTGATTGCGGCGGGCGCTGGCACGGGGAAAACACGAACCCTGGTGAGCCGACTGGCGCGCCTACTCGACGAAGGTGTCGCTCCCGAGAGAATCCTCTTGGTCACCTTTAGCCGACGAGCCGCAGCAGAACTCGTCCGTCGGGTGGGCCATGTGACGGATCCCACCGTGGCCCGCCGAGTCGAAGCGGGAACGTTCCACTCGGTAGCCCACCGTGTATTGAGGCGATACCACGAGCCTCTCGGTCTGGCTGGTGGCTTCAGCGTCCTCGACCAAGCCGACTCTCGCGACCTGTTCTCACTGGTTCGCACTCCAGTTGCGGAAAAGGCGCGCCGGCGCTTCCCGAAGACCGAGACGGTGGCGGCTGTCTATTCTCGGGTCGTCAGTAGCCAAGTGGGCGTAGAAGAGACCGTCTTGAAGTCATTTCCCTGGTGTGGCGATGACATCGACGGGCTGAGGGAGATCTTTTCCGAGTACACGGACAAGAAGCGGCGACAACAGCTCCTCGACTTCGAGGACCTGTTGTTGTATTGGCGCGCCGCGGTGATGGACTCGGTCCTTGGCCCGGTATTGGCCGCCAGTTTCGATCACGTCCTTGTCGACGAGTACCAGGACACAAGTATCGTCCAGTCGGACATCCTCCGGGCGATGACCCGTAGTGACACCGCTATCACCGTGGTGGGCGATGACGCGCAGTCCATCTACTCATTCCGGTCCGCCACCGTGCGCAACATCCTGGACTTCTCAGAACAGTTCCCGGCGGCAACGACGATCACGCTCGAGCAGAACTATCGGTCCACGACTCCGATCCTCGACTTGGCCAACGCCGTGAACGCAGGGACGGGTGAAGCTCTACCTAAGAGGCTTTGGACCGAGGAGGAGGGCGGAGCCCGACCGGTCCTGGCTACATGCCCTGATCAGCAGAGCCAAGCCGAAGCCGTATGCGCGACAGTCCTGGAGCACTTCGAAGCCGGTGTCCCTTTGAGGGAGCAGGTCGTGCTGTTTCGGACCTCTCACCACAGTGACCTGGTAGAGGTCGAACTGGGCCGCCACGGCATTCCCTTCGTGAAGTTCGGGGGGCTTCGCTATCTGGAGGCCTCCCACGTTCGTGATCTCCTCTCCGCTCTGCGGGTGCTCGGCAACCCGTGGGACGAGCTGGCTTGGATGCGGCTCCTGCAGCTGGCCGAGGGCGTCGGGCCATCCTCAGCTAACCAGCTGATCGAATCACTCGGAGTTCGAAGCCCCACACGAGATGGTCCGGACCCCCTCGCTGCCTTCTGCGCCGATCCCAGCAGCGGCTTGGGCGGACGGCGTTCGCACCAAGACCTCGAGGGGCTTGCCGCCGGGCTGCAGGCGTGCCGGGTGGTCCCCGAGCTTCCGGCGGGCACTCAGGTGGAGTTGCTCCGGCAGGCGCTCGAGCCAATGATCAGGCAGCACTACGACCACCCAGACTCGCGGCTTGCCGATCTCGACGCCCTGGCCCTGTTGGCATCCGACGTCGGTCGAGACAAGTTCGTTGCCGACCTCACACTCGATCCTCCCTCATCGACGGGAGACCTCGCAGCCAAACCCACGTTGGACGATGACTGGCTGACCCTTTCCACGGTGCATTCGGCCAAAGGCGGCGAGTGGGGAGTCGTCCACCTGATTCATGCCGCTGATGGTGCGTTCCCGTCCGACTTGGCCACCGGTGACGACAAGGGCATCGACGAGGAACGGCGCCTCTTCTACGTAGCCCTTACTCGCGCCCGCTCCCATCTGCACATCTATGCGCCACTGCGCTACCACCACGGAGACGCAGCAGGTTGGAGCGACGCCCACAGCTATGCCCAAAGGACCCGCTTTCTTCCGCCCACGGTGAACCATCTGCTGGACCTGCGAGCAATTCGGAGCGCTGCTGACGATCTCGCTCCTCCAGCCGCGGTCCCGGTCACCCGCGCCGTCGACATAAAACTCAGCGACCTCTGGTAAGGCTCTCGTCGGGGTGGGGCGGTCACCGTAGATGGCGTGGCGGGAGCGTGAAGTCGGATCCCGCCCCCGTGGGATCCGAGGCAAGAACGGCCTTGACCGCACCTTCCATCCCGACGAGATCACGCACCGGCTCTGACCATCTGCACAATCCCGAACCACCATCCAGCTCGCCGCTTTACCTACGGCGTGTGCTGGAATGTGAGGCATGCCGAACGTGGTGACAATCTCCGCCTCCTATGGGTCGCACGGCGACATGATTGGACGAGCGCTCGCCGGACGTCTGGCCATACCCTTCTTGGACCGTGCCATACCGGCCTCGGTGGCAAAGGAGATCACCCTTCCCAGCCCAGAGATGGCTGAGAGCCTGGATGAGCCGACACCCGGTCGATGGGATCGCTTTGTTGCCGCCATGGCGAACACTCCGAACTTGGCTGGCCCGGACTCCCTCAGGGCCGAGAAGTTCGACACACCCGAGGATTTTCGCCAGGCCGCCGAGAGACGCCTGAAGGAGTTGGCCGAAACCACCGGTGCCGTGGTTCTCGGTCGTGGCGGCATGGTGGTGCTGGCCGGCAGGCCGAATGTCCTCTGTGTTCGCCTCGATGGCCCGGTCGAGAGGCGTATCGCCCAAGTCGTGGCTTTGGGCATCGCCGAGAAGGACGCCCGCCAGGGCCAGCGGGATGTCGATCGGGCGCGTGAGGCCTATACGAGGGTGTTCTTCAACGCTCGCCAGGACGATCCCTCGCTCTATCACCTCATCCTGGACGCCACGGCGGTCAGCGTCGAGGCATGCGTTGACGTCATCGAACGAGCAGCACTCGACCGATTCAGCGGTGGACGGTAGCCGCACCAGCTGTGGACAGGAGGGGACGGGATGTGATCAGGCATAGCCGACGTCCATGTGACCCTCTTCCGTACCCTCTGAGAGTGGAGCCGACCGGCGACGCCTCTTGTGCCGCTCGAAAGTATCCTCTGTGACCTCGCTCCAGGGGGTCACCGCATGGACCGGCTACGACCTCAGGGGCGGCGCCTCGCCAGAACTGGCCACGGAAGCCTTTGCTCGTGCGCCGATGCCGCCGACTTTCGACGCAGCCGAGCGCTTTGAGCTCCTGGCTGTCGCTGCCCGCGGGTTCAGGCCACCCCGGTTCTTGAGCATCGCCGAGTCCTCCGACGACCGGGACTTCGGCCCCGGGATCGAACTCGGCGAGAGTCACGAGGGTCTCAGGGAAACGTGGTCGTTGCTGTACCGCCACGTGGCCGAGACGGGTCCGAGACGAGCCGCACCGTACGGGTTGTACCTCCTCGGGGTGAACCCGCCAGCCGAGGTGACTGACTCGGAGCTCGAGGCCTTCAACGACTTCTACACGCACGTCCACCTTCCCGAGGTGGCCGAACGTCGTCACGCTTTGCGCGCCGTACGCTACGAACTCCTCCGAGAGGTCCGTCGGCCCTATAACGGAGCGCCCCGCTATCTCGCCGTCTACGAAGTGGACGAGGAGGGAGCGTCCAATCGTCGACATACCGGGCCTGCCTACTCGGCCGGTCCAGACGTCTGGCGACGCCATACGACGCCGTGGCGGCTCTGGTATCGCCAACTCGCGGCACTAGACAGGACAACCACGCCTAGCGCTACGGACCACGGGGAAAGACTGCGCAGTCCAGATCCAGTGCGCCAGGGCCTGGTCGCCAGCGCCGCAGCGCCACTGCGCCGTATCCAATCGAGGACTTGGCCTGCCGTTCCTTGTTGAGGTCCCCTCGGCCAGCAGCGCCTCTATCGGGCCTCATCAACGGTCACTTCGGCCGTCGGATCAGCCTCGAGGCGATCATCAGGAATCGGCAGGCCGCTAACGATCGAGGCCCCGTAGATACCAGCGTCAAGGCGCTTTTGGGCACGGTCGATCGCCTCCATATGTTCCCGCAGCTGGGCGGCCACAGAGTCGTCGGTTCCCTGCTCGGCCAGCGGCTCAGCGGAGTCAAACATGTCCCCAGGCTGGTTGGCCGCGGCGCGGTCAGCCCGGCCTTCTTCATCCAGGTCGTCGATCAGCTGTTGCGTTCGCTCCCGCTCCAGTGAAAGCAGCTGCTGTGCCCTCTCGTGTTCCATGGCCACTCCTCGCTCGTTGGCCTCATGCTAGCGATCGATGTTGTCTGCACTATGCGCTCTCCATCGCATGTCCCTTCCTGCAGGCGCTCTCGCTCGAGAGCTGGGCCGTCCTGATCGGCGCAATGAGGCCCGTACCGAAGTTGCTTGGGCTACGTTCCTGGCAGTGAGCAACTCGGACCTGACTCCCCTCTTAGTCACTGACCCCGCTCACTTGGCCGCTCTTTGCGACGAGGTGATCGATGAGGAGGTCTATGCCATCGACACCGAATTCCACACGGAACGGAGGTACTGGCCGAAGCTGGCCCTCATCCAGTTGGGCTGGGCCGACAAGGTGGCACTGGTAGACCCCTTGTCGGTCGACCCCGCTCCGCTGAGCCGCCTGTTTGCGGGGCCAGGCATCGCCGTTGCCCACGCCGCTGGGCAGGATCTCGACCTCTTGCACACCGCCTGCGGAGTTGCTCCGGCAAACGTGTTCGACACCCAGATTGCCGCTGGTTTCCTCGGGATGTCCACCCCGTCCCTCTCCCGCCTGGTCGACCAGATGCTCGGGATCAGTCTCCCGAAAACGGATCAGTTGTCCGATTGGCTGCACCGCCCGATTCCTCCCGAGCAGCTCACCTATGCGGCCGGAGACGTACTTCACCTGTTGGCTCTTCGGTCGTCCATGATCGGTCAACTCACCGAGCGTGGACGCCTCACCTGGGCACTGGAGGAATGCGCCCAAGTCCTATCCAGTCGCAGGGTGGACGTGGTTCCCGAGCGTGCCTGGTGGAAGGTTGGGGACGTACGCAAACTGAGCGGACGCTCGCGAGGGGTGGCCCAAGAGGTAGCGGCCTGGCGGGAGCGCCGAGCCGCGGCGGTCGATCGGCCGCGCCGAAGTGTCTTGTCGGACCTCGCCGTCCTCACAATCGCCCAACGGCCACCGCTCAATCGTCACGACCTGGAAAGACTCCGGGGCGTTGATGCACGCCATCTGTCCGGCGGAGCGGCCACCGAGATCCTCGAGGCCGTCCGCCGAGGGCAAGCCCTAGGGCCCGACGAGCTGCGGCTTCCCCCCGATGCCAACGAGGCGATGGCCTCCCAGGTGGCGGTAGCGGTGTGCGCCGGGGTGGTGCGCCAGATCGCCGACGAGCTCCAGTTCGACCAGAGCCTGTTGGCCACCCGGGCAGATATCGCCCAGCTCGTGACTGGCGAACCCAGCCGACTTGACCGGGGCTGGCGAGGGGCCATCGCCGGCGATCCCATTCGGCGGCTGCTGGCCGGGGACGTGGCTGCCGCCTTCGAACCAGATGGCCGCTTGGTGCTCGAGTCGCGTTCGCACCTTGCCGAGCAAGACGCTCTCGGTTCCTGACCTGGTTGGGAGCACGGACTCCCGTGACCAGTTTTCCCCCGTGGCTACGAAGAAGTCAGTGGCCTGAGGCGCTGGGCGCGACGAAGACGAGCAGGTCGTCGGTCGGTGGCATCGGTAGCTTGGGTGGGTCGCCGTGTTCGGCCTGGAGAGCCACGGAGACCAAGAGGAGACCAATGGACCCGAACCACGAACGGATGCTCTGGTGAATCACCGACTGCACGTTCCTGCACATCTCGACCGGGGCGGTCCGTCCGGCGGAGGCTTCGTGAGCATTGGCTGTCGGAATTTATGCCGAACTCACCCGGGCGAGACCGGCTGTGAGGACGGCGTTTCTCCGACCTCGGCGCCAGCGGCCAAGTGCGGCGGATGGCTCCGGACCGCCCTCGCATCGGTGCTCGACCGGCGTAGACGAGGAGCGTTGAATGGCGCCTCTTGATCCGGCCACGGTGGATCTCATCATCGCCGGGGGGACAGTGGTCGACGGCTCGGGTGGCTCGCCTTTGCGGGCCGATGTCGGGGTGGCGAACGGTCACATCGTCTTCGTCGATGGAGATCCGAAGGCCCGGCATCAGTCAAAGGAGAGGATCGACGCGACTGGCCTGATCGTCGCCCCTGGATTCATCGATATTCATACCCACTATGACGCGCAGGTCTTCTGGGACCCCACCTGCGCCCCGTCGTCCCTTTACGGTGTCACGACGGTATTTGCCGGCAATTGTGGGTTTTCCATCGCTCCCCTGCAGGGCGATCCGGAGTACCTGATGCGGCTCCTCGCCCGTGTCGAGGGAATACCCCTCCCAGCGCTGCACGCCGGCGTCCCTTGGGGCTGGCACTCGTTTGACGACTATCTGACCACCGTCGCCGATAGAGGTCTGGGGGTCAATTTCGGCGCACTGGCAGGGCATTCAACCATTCGCCGGGCTGTGCTCGGGGAGCGATCCGGTACCAGCGATCTACGGCCCGGTGAGCTCGATGCCATGTGCGAACTCTTGGCCGAATGCCTCAGAGGTGGGGCCATCGGGTTCTCGTCGTCGTGGGCTGGCACCCATGTCGACGGCGATGGGAATCCCGTCCCCTCTCGGGCCGCCTCCCGGCAAGAGCTGCTCGCATTGTGCGGCGTACTGGCTGGGTTTCCCGGGACACAAGTCGAGTTCATCCCTACGAACGGCCCCTACGAGGACGAACACGTCGAGATGATGACGGCGATGGCCCTGGCTGCCCGGTCCCCGTTGAACTGGAACATCCTCATTCCTCGCAGCGCATCCTTCACCGAGGGAAGGCTCCGATCCACAGAGCACGCAGCCGCGCAGGGTGCGACAGTGGTCGGCCTGTCCTACCCCGATGTGATCAGAGGACGGGTGTCATTCCTGTCGTCGGGCTTCGACTCACTACCGGGTTGGGCCGAGACGATGACACTCGAACCGGCAGAGAAGTTGGCCGCCTTGAAGGACCCGGCGTGCCGGGCCCGGCTTCGCTCGGGGGCACGGGCGGCCCAGTCCTCCGGCATGGCGACGGCCCACTACGAGGGAATGATCGTCGAAGAGACCCACCACCCGTTGAATGATGCAGCTCGCGGCCGCACGGTAGGCGCCATTGCCGTGGAGACTGGTCGTGACCCCTTCGATGTTCTCTGCGACATCGTCGTCGGCGACGAGCTCCGAACGGGACTGGTTCCCCCACCCTCGGCCGTCGACGCCGAGGCCTGGGCGGTACGGGTGAAGACATGGACCGATGAGCGGGTAGTGCTGGGCGCCTCAGACGCCGGAGCGCACCTGGACATGTTGAGCACGTTCGACTATCCGGCCCGGCTTCTCGCCTTGTCACGCCAATTTGTCGAGCTTCCCATCGAGCAGGCAGTCCATCAGCTGACTCAGGTCCCGGCCCGCCTCTACGGGCTGAAGGACCGAGGACTCGTCTCGCCTGGTCAGTGGGCGGATCTCGTTCTATTCGAGGCGGAGAGCGTTGATGCTGGGCCGGTGTCTTGGCGAGCCGACCTCCCAGCCGGATCCGGCCGCCTCTACTCCGAACCCGTCGGCATCGCCTCGGTCCTCGTGAACGGGCGAGAGATCGTCCGCAGCGGTTCGACTACAGGCGAGCTTCCCGGAGCAGTTCTTCGACGGGGCATTGACACGGCAAGCGACTGACTCGGGACGGTCGCCACGATCAGGCCCGGAACGACAGCGCGGCGGTTCGTCGAAGGAGTGTCCTGGCGGTCGCCATCAATGGGATGCGCCAGTTTTCAGCGTACCGACTCGTTGTCGTGAAGGCAGCAGGGACAGGTGAGCTCGGCCACAAGTGCTTCGACTTGCCTGTCCGGTTGACCGCATGAATCCGGATGGCCAGCTACCAAAGCCTTCTCAGCTGAGCTCCCTCACGCCGGACCTTCAGCTGCACCTCCCGCTCGGCCGGAGTGACGACCGGTGTGTCCGCCGGCAGGTGAGCACGAATATCGGCGAAGGGAACCTTCTTGATGGTCGGATCCGGATAGTTGCTCGCTCGGTTCCAGCGCATTTGAATGATGCCCCACGGATAGTCGGCTTTGTCTAGCCAGTTGGGTACACCGGGGTCCAGCCTCGAGATGACCGCTCGGAACTTCCCGTCGCTATCGAGGCGTGCCTGGCTGTCATTCAGGCTCGATTGCCGGTTAACCCAGTCAACAGTGCAGAAACGGTCGTCGCCCACCAGTGCCTGCCAATACCGACAGGACTCGGGCAGCTCGGTCTCGATGACGAGGGCCTCGTCGTCGTCGATCTCGTGGATTCCGTCGTAGTAGGCCTGTTTCGGAAGGCCGCCCATGGAGTCGATCTTCCCCGAGCGCAGGAACGTGTTGACCCCATGGTGTTTGCGGTAATAGCGGACGAGCTCCATGTCGAATGCGATCATGCCTTCGATCCAGGTGGCCAGCTCCGAGAATCGTCGCGCCGACTCCTCTGGCGACATGTCAGCGCCACCCTGGTCGAGGCGCTGGATCGCAACTCGGGCATCGACCTCGCGGCTCCAGTCGCACGAGCACCTGCGCATTAGGAGCCGAACCGTCCTCGAGTCGAGCGGCCACCAGTCCCCAGTGTGCCCAGCGGGACGCTCGGCACTGAGCACCACGTTGAAGTGTCCATTTTCATCGAGGGCCAGGTCATCGAGATCGTGGGTTGCCGCCACGGCCGCCGCCTCTTCGATATAGGCGGGACTCAACATGTCGAATGTCTGCTGAGTGATCTCGACAAAGCGCGTGGTGCCGCGATAGCCGGAGATCTCGTAGGCGCCCGCCGGATCGACTTCGGTGGTGGAGTAGATATAGTCCGGATCCGGGCCACCCTGGTTGAATGCGAAGTTCCACAGTGGCATGAACGCGGGCCGGCGGGCATCGGTGTAGACACGGCACAGATAGCCGCATGACAAGATCGAGAGCGCCAGTCGGTTCATGTCCTGGGACTCGGCCTCGGTCGCCCCTTCCGGCCGCCATCTAGCCATCAAGTTTTCTCCGACTGGCTCAAGGGCCTGCATCTGCTCGGCCCAACTTGGCAACGGGTTCGAACTGGATGTGGTCATGTCATTCCCTCCCTGTGGGTCTTGGTCAACCTTCGAGCTCGACGTCGAAGTGGCGAATGTAGAAGTCATACTCGGACCGAAGTTGTGCGATGCCAAGACCGAACTGGTCCGGGCTATACGAATGACTCCCGTGCGCCCCGGAGCGATTGGCACGCTGCCAGTCAGAGCATGACTCCTCGACCTGAGCGCTCAGCTCCAAGCCTGAGAATTTGTAGATGCTGCTCATGGTAGCCATGGGGTCGGTGATCAGGTCGCCGTGATGGACGTCGAAAAGGCGGAAGTCACCAATCCTGGCCCGGGCAGCCAATGCGTTCTCAATGCCGATTCGAAGGTGTCGAGAGGCTTCTGGACCGACCCGCCGCAGATGGCGCTCGTGTCGCCCCTCGCGCCAAGGCCCACGTACCCCTTACTCGTGCTTCCCGCCGTACGAACTCGCAACGTTGCTACGCGCTTACTGATGCGAGCAGCGTTGGGACGTCGACTTCATGCAAAGGACTATAGGACTTCAGATTCCGACGTGTCGGCCTCAACCGACCGGCGCATTCTCAGCCAGTCGGCTGGCTCTGCGGCTACCCAGGATCGGAACGACATGGTTCGCTCTGGGCCAGTTGCGCCCCCAGCAGTGGCTGGATTTGAGCCGCCGATAAAACGGCACCAGTTCGGCAGCCCTTCAATAGCTGGGGCACTGCCCTTGGCGGAGGCGGCCGGCACCCCGAGCAGAAGGTCGTGCAGCCTGCCGAGACGCTGACGCAGCTCGGCCACCTCGATGCGGAGCCTGTGGAGCTCGGCCACGTCGTGGTAGAGACTCTGGCCTCCGCTGGGATCATCCTCGGCCATTTCGCATTGTATCGACCGAGCAACAACGATTCTTGGTCGGTAGGCTGGTCTAACGACTACCTGGTGAGCTTCAAGTCATCATGGCGGAAGCGCTCAACCCAGTCCTGGGACATGTTGTCGGCTTGACGTCTCATCGGGCCCCTGCCGTCGTCCGGCTCGCGCGGAGCGATTCCGAGGGCGTCGAGGACCCGGCCGAGCGTGGCGGCACGAGAAGTCACGAACTCCTCATAGATGACCCGTATCGGCTCCCGGCCGGTGGCGTGGAACCAGTCCTCCCATCGGGCATCCCAACGATGCAGCTCATCCACCAAGAACTTGATGGCTTGGTAGTCATAGTGCGTCTGGGGTTCATCCGACGCCACGTCCGTCTCGATACGCCAGCGCTGGGTCTGGACTGCCTTCCACAGCGACACGGCCTGAGACACCTTGTCGCGTCGCCGGACGAAGACGATCCTCAACTGGGGGAACACGACGTCCAGCGCCTCGTTGAATGTGATGTCGCCGAGCCCGGGTAGCTCCCCGACTCGTTCGCGAAAGTCGTCGAAATAGTTCCACATCATTTTTGCGCCGAATACCCCGTTCCGGGAGGTTCCGCGCTGAATCGCATAGCTGAACCATCCCTCGAACTCACCGGGGCCCTCTGGTCGCCCTGGTTCGGTCTCGGGCAGCCGCTCAGCGATCCCTTCAACTCCGGGCGCCTCGAAATACTGCCTCGGCTGCCGGGGCAGGCCGGTCGAGCGGAGGGCTTCAAAGAACTCGTCGGGTACGCCGGCCACCTCTGATCCCTTGAGTAGCTCGCACAGCAACGTGCTACCGCTGCGCTGGGTGGCGCACACCAGAAACGACACACCGTCAACCCTCAGATGGGAGCTCATAAATCTCTACATTACCTAGCGACTAAGAGGGCGACTAAAATCCAACGGCTATGGCCCCCCCGAACATCCTCTATCTCCATTCGCACGACACTGGCCGCTACGTGCAGCCCTACGGATTCCCAGTTCCGACGCCGAACATCCAGCACCTGGCCGACCAGGGAACACTGTTCCGCCAGGCATTCTGCGCAGCCCCCGTTTGCTCGGGCTCGCGGGCTGCCCTCCTCACCGGCCAGTCCACCCACGCGACCGGCATGCTCGGCTTGGCCCACCGCGGCTATCGGCTCACCCACCCTGAACGCCACATCGTGCATACGCTCGGTTCGGCCGGATACTGGTCCGGGCTGGTCGGCGAACAGCACGTCTCGGCAGATCCCGGGGACCTCGGCTACGACTATGTGGTCGACCTCGACACCACAAAGGTGCACGACGTGGCCCCCGCCGCCACTCGCCTCATCGCCGAAAGGGCCGGCAGCGATCGGCCATTCTTCTTGTCGGTCGGATTCTTCGAGACCCATCGCGAATACTTCGAGCCCTCTTCAGTGCGGGATGCCCTCTACTCTCGGCCGCCGGAGAACATCGTCGACAATGCGACCACCCGTCGCGACATGGCATCTTTCAAGGCGAGTGCACGCTCCCTCGACCAAGGCGTCGGGACAGTCCTTAACGCCTTGGAAGAGAACGGACTGACCGACCAAACGCTTGTCATCCTGACGACCGACCACGGCCTCGCATACCCCGAGGCCAAAGCGACGATGTTCGACCGGGGCATCGGCATCATGCTCCTGATGAGAGGACCGGGCGGATTCGACAGGGGACGGGTTTTTGACACCATAGTGAGCCACCTCGACATCTACCCCACCCTTTGCGATGTCGCGGGCATCGAGCACCCCGACTGGCTTGAGGGAGAGTCACTCGTTCCGCTGGTGCGAAAGGAGGTCGAGGACGTCCACCGGGAAGTATTTGCCGAGCTCACCTACCATGCGGCCTACGAACCTCAGCGCGCCGTGAGAACACAGCGCTACAAGTACATGAGACGGTTCGATGACACCAACCCCCACCGGGTTCTCGCCAACGTGGATGACAGCCCGACCAAAGATGTCATGGTGAGCGCAGGCTGGGGAAAAGTGGACCCGCCAACCGAGGCCCTCTTCGACCTCTGGCTGGATCCTGGCGAAGGCACCAACCGAATCGATGATCCCTCCCTCGCCCCAGTGCTCGACGACCTCCGGTCGCGACTGCGGAACTGGATGGAGCAGACCGACGACCCTCTGCTCCTTGGCCCGGTTGCACCAGCACCGGGCACCTTTCATAACACCATCGATCAGATGTCACCGAGCGATGCGACCACGCCACCGACGGCTCACAGCAACACGCTCACCCGACGCCCTCGCGAGGGAACGCCGGCAACGCTGGCCTGAGCGGCAGCACCGTCAGTCCGCCCTATCTGGGTGCCTGGAACGCCCGAGCCTTCGACCATGGAGACCCAGCCCCGGACGATCTACGTTCTCGTCCAAGGGTGTGTTCCATCGCTCACTTAAAGCGCGCTATCCGTTCGTCAGTATCTTCGATTGAGAAATCGGTGGATGATTCATAGGAGAGACCTTCCGACTGCCCCACATCGAGAGCTCGCCGGTAGAGGTCCTTATAGGCCGCGAGCGAGCCCCGGCTGTTGGATGTGATCGCGTCCACCACTTCGTTGACCGCATCATCGAGTTCGTCGAGCGGAACCGAGCGCACGGCGATTCCCCACTCGGCGGCCTCGGCTCCGCTGAAGGTTCGCGCCGTGTAGGACAACTCCCGCGCCCGGCTCATGCCAACGACCCGAATCAGACGTTGGCTCATTCCCCAACTGGGCCTCAGCCCCCACTTGGCGTGGGTGTCACCCAACTTCGCCTCGAGCGCCACGATGGCCAGGTCACAAGCCAGCACCAACTCGAGCGCACCGGTAAAGCAATGTCCGTTCACGCGGGCGATGACGATCTGGGGGATAGTCGTCAGCCGCTCGATAACCTCCCTGGCCGGCAAATCGAGGTATTCGCCCACCCCTCCCCCACTGAGACTCCGACCACCCAGGGCTTTGAGGTCCACCCCTGCGCTGAATGCCCTTCCCGCTCCGGTAAGGACCACAACTCGCACCGACGGGTCCCCCGAGACCGTATCGATGGCTGTGGCAAGCTGCTCGAGCATCTCGCGAGTGATGGCATTGAGCACAGAGGGCCTCGAGAGCGTGAGCGTCGCCACGCCGTTGTGAACCTGGACCAGTACTTGGTTTTCATTGTCAGCCATGGCAAAACGCTACCCAGACGGCAGGTTGTCCTTCGCAGCCCTCGTAACAGCCCGCACGTTGGGCCCCGTTATCAGCCGGCGGCTGATTCACAGGGAGCAGGCCCAGCCCAACAAGCGGTTCCACAGCTCGACACGGGTGTGGGCCTGGTTGTGGCAGTGGGGCGAGTCGTAGAGCACGTAGAGGGTGATGTCCGGACTGGCGGAGTAGTGGGCCACTGATCCGGTCAGGTCCTTGGTCAGATCATGGTCCCCCAAGGCCAGGAAGACGGGGGTGGTGACGCTGGACTTTTCGCGATCGGTTCCCCCCGGAATCATCGACATCAGTCCGCATGTCAACAAGAGGTCGGTCTGCTGCTTGACGAAGGCGGCACGCACTGAATCGGGAAGGTCGCGGGGCAGGAACGAACCGGGCAGCAGGCGGTGTGACGTCTGTGGCTCCGCGTCGGCCCGGATCCGGGTCAGCTCCACGAGTCGCCCCTCTGCGTCGGGAAGGTCGGGGGTCCAGTGCAGCTCATCCTCGGTCAGGAACCCCGGCAGACCGTCACCTCCATGTCCGAAGGTGGCGATGGCGTCGAAGAAGGCGAAGTTCGCCTGCTCAATGCAGAGGAGCATTCCGCCCATGGAATGGCCGACCCCGATTGCCACGGTGCTGTCAAGAGGGAGGATGTCCGGTGTGACGGTCCCTGAACGGAGAGCTTCCAGCACGTAACGATGGGCCTTGTCGTTGGCGGCGGCGGCCACCCAAGGTGTCACGCGCATGATGTCCTCGACGCCGCTCGAAGCCCCGATTCCCAGGTGGTCGAACGCCACCACGATCTGCCCGTGCTCAACCAGGTGGGCAGCCATGGAGTACCCGTCGATCCCGTCTGGACGGAGATCGAAGTACCCGGTCGAGCACTTTCCGCCGGCTAGGCAGAAGAACACGTGGTGCTCGACCTCCGGATCGAGACCCGTCGGAGCCTGCACCCAGCCGCGCAGGATATGGGGGCCAGGAAAAGGAACTACATCAGACACGTCCACGTCAAAGGGGACGCAGACCATTCCTTCGGCCAGGGTCAATCCACCCATAGGTCCTCGAAGATCGCCCCGTTGGCCAGCAGCTTCTCGGACTCTTCGTCGTCGAAGCCGAACTCACGCATGATCTCTCGGGTGTGCTGTCCGATCACCGGCGGTGGGCCGAAGATGCGACCGGGCGTGTCCGAGAAGTTGATGGTCGTGCCAAAGTGCTCGAAGCGCCCCAACTTCGGGTGTTGCTGGGTGACCACCAGGCCCAGTGCCTTGTTCTCGACGTCATCGAAGACGGTGCGTGAGAAGCCCGGGTCGCTGATCTCGACCGGCACGCTCCGTCCGTCGAGGGCCACGAACAGGTCGGACGCCGTCGCTGCCCTGAAGTAGGACTCAAGCAGCTCCCCGAGTGCCTTCCCGTTGGTGCTCCGGTCAGCTTCGGTGGCGAACCGGTGGTCACCGGTCAGCGACTCGGCGCCGAGCGCATCGGTGACACCCCTCCACGCTTCGTCGCCGACAGCAGAGATGCATACCCATCCGTCGGCCGTCTCGTACAGGCGGTACAGGGGATGGAGGCCGAGCTGCATGCGGTCGAGCGATGGCCGCGGGATCGCCGTGCCGTCGACCTTCAGCGATGCGGCCGACGCGGACAGCAATGCGGCATTCAGGATCGAGGTATCGACACTCTGGGGCACTCCGGTGCGAGCCCGGTGATAGAGGGCCTGGATGACCCCGATGGCCGACAAGAACCCGTTCCCGGTGTCGCCGAGCGAGGTGAGGCTCCAAAAGGGCTTTCCCCCGTCGCCGCAGCCGCCGTCCTCATAGGTGACGCCGGCCAGGGACGATCCGGTCTGATCGTTGCCCGGCGAGTCGGATCGCGGCCCCCGCTCGAACCCACGCGTATGGCAGTAGATGATGTCGGGGTTCACCGCCCGCAGGGACTCCTCGTCGCAGCGGAGGCGCCTCAAGGCGTCGGGACGCATGTTGGAGTGGACCACGTCCGCCCCTTCCACCAGCCGGTGGAGCACAGCCAGGCCCTCGGCTGACTTCAGGTCGATGCAGATGCTGCGCTTGCCGCGATTGGCGCCGTAGGCGATGTGGTTGGCGTGCCACCACGGGTCCCGGGTGGCGTTGACCTTGATAACGTTCGCACCGAGGTCGGCCAGCACCTGACAGCCGAACGGGCCGGCCACAGCGAAGCCGAGGTCGAGCACGGTGACGCCATCCAGGGGAGCTCCTGGTTTGGCGGACGTCGCCCCACGGTCGCCCCGACTTGCAGCGTCTGATCCGACGCTCTCGAGTGCCGTCATGGCCTCTCCTCGAAGAGCATCGGTGTGCTCCCCCACTCGGGGCACTGGTCCCTGCACCCGCCCCGGGGTCTGCGTCAGCCGGTAGAGGATGCCGACCTGCCGGAGCAGCCCGTGGTCGGGGTGGTCGATGTCGATAACCGCCGACTCGGCCAAGAGGGCGGGATCGACCAGTGCCTCCTCGGGAGTTCGCACCGGCTGGAGCGGCACTCCGGCCTGTCGAGCCACCTCCACCCAGTCCTGGCTGTCGAATCGGGCGAAGGCGGCGACGAGCTCAGGATGGTAGTGGGCGAGCACGACGATGTTCTCCGGATCCGGCGGCACCCGTTCGGGGTCGTTGCGGGCGTTGTCGATGTCCCGTCGCAACTCGAGCGTGTCGCCGTCGGCACTCGTGAGTACAAACCGCGGATTCGGGACCCACTGCTCGATCCACCGGTCGTCGGCGCACTTGAACATCCCCTTGGTGGCCCGACGATCGTAGATCCATGTCCGGTAGCCGGGCTCGTTATTGTGTTCTGCCCGCTGCCACTTGGAGCACGTCAGGGTGAGGGCCGCCTGGAGCAGCGACGTCTCGACGTGCTGGCCCCGACCGGTGCGCTCTCGGGCGAACAAGGCGGCGTTGATCCCCACCGAAGCCAGATAGGCGGCGGCCATGGAAGGCCACGGGGTGGCGGTGAAGATGGGACCCGAGCGAGGCGAGCCGGGCTCCATTCCCTCGGGAATGGGAAGGTCGGGAAGGTAGGGCTCATCGCCGTTCATGTACGGGATCGCCCCGCCGTCGTGCCCCCGCTGCTCTTCGAGCAGGCCCAGACGGGCAGCCACCAGGGCGTCGTGAGCGGGTCTCCCCCGGTGGCCGCTGTGGTTTCCGTAGCCGGTGATCGAGCAGTAGATCAGCCGAGGATTCAACTCCCGGAGGTCGCCGTAGGAGATGCCGAGGCGCTCGGTCGTGCCCGGGGCGAAGCTCTCGAGGACGACATCGGCCGTTCGCACCAGGCCGAGGAATACCCGTTTGTCCTCTTCGCTGCCAAGATCCAGCTCGGCGCTGCGACGGCCCCGAAGCCAGGCGGCGGAGCCGGGCAGCGAACGGAAGGGGTCGCCGCCTGGCGGCTCGACCTTGATCACGTCGGCACCATGGTCGGCCAACAGCATCCCGGCGATCGGACCTGCGATCCCCCACGAGAGGTCGAGCACCCGCACCCCATCGAGCACGCTTGTCATAGTTCCCCTTCTTTTCGTTCGTTCTTCACTCAGGACCGCCCTATGCCGTGGTGAGGATGATGCCGGTGCGACTGGCCGACACCAGCACCGTTCGCGGGTTGTCGAGTTGGTTGGCGGCAGTTCCCCGAAGCTGTCGGGTGGCCTCGGTCACCAGGTTCAGTCCGTGGATATAGCCCTCACCGATGAGGCCCCCGTTGGTGTTCGTGGGCAGTGCCCCCATCGGTCCGAGGTTTCCCTCAGCGATGAAGTCCTTCGCCTCGCCCGGTCCGCAGAAGCCGAACGCTTCGAGCTGCATGAGCAGAATCGGCGAGAAGGCGTCGTAGATCATGGCCGCATCGATGTCCTCACGTCGGTAGCCGAACTCCCCGAACAGACGACGGGCCAGTGCCACGCTGCCCTCCATGACTGACAGGTCGCCACGGTAGTGGTCAGAGGCGATCTCCTGCTCGAACAGCGCCGCACCCCCTGCCGCACCGATGACCACCGGCACGTTTCCCAGGTCTTTCGCCCGCTCAGCACTGACAATGACCAACGCCACCGAACCATCTGTCTCCTGACAGCAGTCGAACAGCCGGATGCACGGCTCGGCGATCCATCGCGAGGCTTGGTGGTCCTCCAAGGTGATCGGGTTCTGGTAGCCCCAGGCATTCGGATTGGTGGCCGCATAGGCCCGCATCTGGACGACTGCCCGGCCGATGTCCTCGCTGGTCACCCCGAACTGGTGCATGTAGCGGGTCGAGTTGAAGGCCATCCACGAGGCCGGGGTCAGCACGCCGAAGGGCATGCACCATTGGGCTGCGGTCGTGCCGGCATGGGCTGATGTCGGGCTGGGGGCTACTTTCGCCCCACCGAATCGGCTTGCTCCCGACCGGGCGCGGATGCCGCGGTAGCAGACGACGACATCAGCAGCCCCGCTCACCACGGCGCTGGCCGCATGGAGGACCACGCCCATCGACCCGCCACCACCGTAGGGAACCCGACTCGAGTAGTAGATTTCATCGAACCCCACCGACCGGGTGAGTTCGGTCTCCTCTACGGGATCGACCGTGTAGCTGACCAGGCCGTCCACGTCGTCCGTCGTCAGTCCGGCATCGGACAGGGCGGCCGTGATCGACTCGCAAGCGAGCTGGAGCTCAGTGCGGTCGGCGTGGCGCGAGAACTCGGTCTGCCCGATGCCGACGATGGCCGCTCCTCCCCCGAGTGGTCGACTTGTCATACTGCTGCCGGCCCGAATACGGGAATCAACGCTCCACTCGCCGTCGGCGTGTAGAGAACTTCCAGTGGCATGCCGATCCGGACTTCCTTCGGGTCGATTTCGACGAGATCGGACACCAGGCGCACTCCTTCTTCGAGCTCGACTAGCGCGGCCATGACCGGGTACGTGAAGGCCGGGTGCTGAGGATGGTGAAGCAGGGCATAGCTATAGAGCACGCCCTTTCCCGACAGCTCGACCACCTCGATATCGAGCGAGTGGCAGTTGGGGCACATCGGCCGGGGAGGGTGCCGCAGGCGACCACACTGACCGCACCGTTGCGCCACTAGGCGTCCCTCGGCCGCAGCGTCCCAGAACACCGCGCTGTCCTCGGTGACGATGGGAGATGGGCGTTGCGGCCCCTTCGCCTCCAGAACCGTTGACTGTCCGTCCGACTTGTCCACCAGCTAGTTCCCTTCCCCCTCTTGCGGCCGACCGGGCACCCGGTCCACCGCGATTCGTCAGAGCCCGTAGATCCTCGAAGCGTTGCCGGCGCAGATGAGCTCTCGCTCCGCTACGTTCACGTCGGCGAACTGACGCTCGACGACTTCCTGCGAATGCGGCCATGTGGTGGCCGGGTGGGGAAAGTCGGTGGACCAGAGGATGTTCTCGACCCCGAGATCGTGCCGCTGACGCAGGCCATATTCGTCGTCCATGAAGGTGGCGGCCATGTTGCGGCGAAAGTACTCACTTGGCTTCAGCTTCATACCGGGAAAGTCGTACGGCCCTTCGGCCTTTCGATCCAATGAGGCGAGGAACCCAGCGACCCAATACAGGCTCGGCTCGACGAAAACGATCTTCAGCTCGGGGAACCGCTCGAGGGTGCCCGTCAGAATCCACCACGCGATCACCTCCGAAAGGGCCAGCGCCGGGAGCGAGGTGTAGATGCCCGCCTGCGGCGTGGGGTCGCGTCGAAATACGTCCCACAGGTGAGGGGGCGTGCCCAGGTGGTGTGAGATGGCAAGTCCCGTCTCCGACAATGCCGACCACAAAGGGTCGTAGGACGCGTCGTGGTAGTCGGGCAGACCCAGCTCGGATGGGAAGTTCGGGAGATGGACCGAACGGGCACCGAGTCCGGCCAACCGGAGTACCTCTTGGACGGCGTAGTCGATGTCGATGATGGGCACCTGATAGGAGACGGCGAGGCGGTTGGGATCGACGGCGGCGAAGTCGCTCAGATAGTCGGTGAAGGCTCGGCTGATGACCTTCCAGTCTCCTTTGATCAGACCGAAGTGCCGAAACGCCGAAACCTCCGAGTAGAGGACCTCCGCCTGCACGCCATCTCTGTCCATAGCCGCCAAGCGGGCTTCCGGGTCCCAGTAGCCCGGATCTCCAAACGCTTCCATGTCCCAGTCGGACAGATCCATCTCCCTGCCGCCTTTGAGGGCCTTGTCGGAGGCCGCCTGTTGAGCAATGGCATCGTCAAAGGCTTCGCGCAGCGTCGGGGGGAGCACGTCCTTCACGGCGTCCAGCTTCACTCTGACGTGCGAATCTGCCGAGATTAACTTGTGCGTCATTGAACTCCCCCTAAGTGAGTGCGTCTGTCGTTTGACTAACCATAGTAACTGATATGGAAACGCTACCGCAGAACCGTGGCGTGCAACAGTCGTGAGCGATCCCGGCTTTCGGCTGGCACGTCGGCTCCAGGAACCACGCGCACCAAGGTTCCCACTTCACAGGTG
>PLSY01000157.1 GCA_003164275.1 Acidimicrobiaceae bacterium
GTTGCGCTCACCGGTTGAAACCGCCACCCCAGACCAACGGCAAGGTCGAGCGGTTCAATCGCACCATGCTCGAGGAGTGGGCCTATGTCAGACCCTACGCATCAGAGGCTGAGCGAGTCGATGCATTCAGTCACTTCCTGCACCTCTACAATCATCACCGCAGCCACACCGCTCTCGGGGGCAAATCACCCATCGATCGAGTTAATGACCTACCGGGTCACTACAGCTAGCGGACGAGCCTGAAAAAGGACCGGAGCTCGTTGACGAACAGTTCAGGCTGCTCGGCTGCGGCAAAGTGCCCGCCGCGGTCGATCTCGTTCCAGTAGCGAAGGTCCGAGAAGCGTCCTTCGACCCAACGCCGAGACATCTTGATGACCTCTTTTGGGAAGATGGAACAGCCGGTCGGAGCCTCGACCACACTCAGATCGACGTTGGCATAACTCTGCCAGTAGAGGCGGGCCGACGAGGCGCCCGTGTCCGGCAGCCAGTAGAGCATCACGTTGTCGAGGAGCTCATCACGGGTGAGGATGTTCTCGGGATGCCCGTCACAGTCCGTCCAGGCCCTGAACTTCTCGACTACCCAGGCGCACTGTCCGGCCGGCGAATCGGCGAGCCCGTACCCGAGCGTCTGCGGCCGTGTCGACTGCTGTTTTGAGTAGCCGGTTTCCCATAGTTGAAACGTCGCCATCGACTCGAGTGTCGATGCCTCCTCTTCGGTCAGGTCGTCCATGGTCATCGAGTCGCGACCAACGACCGGCATGTTCAGATGGATCCCGGCCACATGTCCGGGGTCCAGGCGACCGAGTGCGGACGTCACCATCGATCCCCAGTCCCCACCTTGGGCCCCATATCGCTCGTATCCGAGGCGAGCCATCAGCGTGGACCAGGCGAGGGCGATGTGCTCGACGTCCCATTTCGCCTCGCGGGGGCGCTCACTGAAGCCGTAGCCCGGTAACGAAGGACAGACGACATCGAAGGCTTCGGTGGCGCTGCCGCCGAATTTGACCGGATCGGTCAACGGTTCGATGACCTTCATGAATTCGACGATCGAACCGGGCCAGCCGTGGGTGATGATCAGAGGAAAGGCTCCTGGGTGGGGCGAGCGGACATGCAGGAAATGGAGGTCGAGCCCGTCGATTTTCGTTCGGAACTGGGGGAAGGAGTTCATGTGCGCCTCCCTGGCTCGCCAGTCATACTCCTCGGACCAGTAGCGACAGAGCTCTTGCATGTACGAGAGAGGTATGCCTTGGGACCAGTCATCGACCGTTTCGGAGTCGGGCCAGCGGGTTCTGCGAAGACGGGTCGCCAGATCGGCAAGTTCCGACTCGGGGATGTCAATGCGGAAGGGTCGGATCGCATCAGTCATGGCATGACGCCTTTCATATGGCTAAGCGGTGACAACCAGCTCCGGATCAGGCACCCGGCTCGGGCCGCCTGACCACCTTGTCCCCGTGGGGTAGTTAGTACGACGTCCAGTCCACCCGGCCGGACCTGAAGGTTCGCTCGCCCTCGGCCAGGGCCTCGGGGTCAGAGCCGAACATGACCAGTGTCTTGCCGACGTCGAGGGCTTGGCGGTAGCCGAGCTCTTGGGCATACCAGATGGCCCGGACCGTGGTCTGGACGGCCAACGCCGGTTGGGAGGCGATGGTCATAGCCAACTGACTGGCCGTCTCCAGCAGCCGATCGGGCGGAACCACCTCTTGGACCAACCCGATGTCGTAGGCCCTCTTGGCCGACATGCGCTGGTGGGCGCCGACCAGGGCGATCCGCATGATCTCGCCGATGGGCATGCGCTGGAGCATGGCCATCGGTTCGAACACGGCAGACATCCCGTAGGTCGTATGGGGATCGAAGAAGGTGGCGGTCTCCGACGCCACGATGAGCTCCACCTCCCCGAGCATGTAGAACGCTCCACCGCAGGCCATGCCGTTGACAGCGGCGATGACCGGCTTCCAGAGATCACCGCCCGTCTTGGGAGAGATCCATTCACCGGGGTCGTCGAAGTGGAGATCGGTCCCGCCTTTGACGCCGATGACCGACTCTCCGCCGTTGAACTGGGCATCGGAGCGGTCGATTCCGGTGCAGAAGGCCCTGTCCCCGGCACCGGTGAGGACGATGGCCCGGACATCGTCGTTGGCTCGAAGTGACCGCCAGCACAGTCTCAACTCTTCGACCATGGTCGTGTTGAAGGCATTGTGCACCTCGGGTCGATTCAGCGTGACCCAGGCCACGCCATCGTGTTCGTCGTACCCGAGCGTTTCGAACTCCATGAACTCTCCCCTTTGGGACCACTGGTCAATGGCTGGCGAGCAGCCCGACGCGGTCCAACCCTACAAGTGAATGCTTTCCTCTACACGGCTCACCGCAGCTCGGAGACGAAGCGATCGGTCCCGGGAACGGTGGGGAGGAATGAACCTGAGAAGCGGAGTTCACCCTGGGCCTCGGTCGGCACTTGTTCGTGCAGGGCAGACACCAGCGATGAAGAGCCATCGAGCGGCTGGTGATCAAGAAACCAGAGGAGACAGAGCTGGCGACCGACGCCCTCGGGCTCTGGGACAGAGCCGGGATCATCGGTTTGGATGAGGCCTTGAGCAAAGGGCACTGGGCTGAACGCCACGCACATGGCCGCACCGCTCCCCGTCAACGCGGCCGGCACCCCGTCCCGTCTCAACCATTCGGAGAGTGAGGTGAATCCCCGTTCATCGACAGCATCGAGCACATCCATGTGCAGCCCACCAAAGGGGTGGTCGAGGACGGTCTCGGGACGTAGCGGACCCGCCTGCCGTGAGACGGCCCACTGAAATCGGTGGAAGGTGGTGTAGACGTGTGTGCGTTCGCCGAACCCTCGACCGTGCGGTGCCAACGAGTCGGCCATGGCGTGGTAGCCCCATCGCTCGGCCCTCTCCTCTTGGCCGGCGGTGATCCAATAGACGGAGAGGTAGCAACCCGAATCCGCCGGAACGGCAATCGGCGAACTGACAGCAGATCGTTGAGTCCTCAAGTTCCTGGTGGCGACGAAACGACGGCCAGAGAACACCCACGGACCCGCCATGGCCCCGGAGTAGAAGTGGTCGTCCTCGTACCATCGGTTGTAGGCCGCCTCGAAGCCGGGATGCGGCTCCACGAGGGTGATGAGTGCGCCGCCTACCCTCACCTCGTTCGGGAACTGGTGGGCGATCTCTATGTACGGGTCACTCATGGGGCTCCTTTGGAGGCTCAGCCGAAGGCAGGAAAGATCTCGTTGGCGAACAAGGCCATCCGCTGCTTCACTTCGGCGATGGGCGGAGGTGCTGCGTCCAGGCCGAAGATGACGCACAAGTTGGCGTACCCCATCTCCTCCAGTGCTCGAATCCCGTCCACGACCCGGTCGACATCCCCGGCCAGCCACCGGTTCTCCCAGTCCTCCGAAGCGTCATAGTGGTCGAGCGTTCGGCCGTGCCAGCCCTTCTGCCAGTACTCGTAGCCCTCGGCGATGGTCCCGTCCTGGTTGCGGGGGGTAAGGGTCGCATCGACCGAGAGGCCGGTCACTCTCGGCGCATTCTCCACGTAGTGACGAGCTTGCTCCACAGTTGGAGCCAACCAGGCGTAGCGGCAGGCCACGAGGTCACCTCGCCCTGCATGGCCGTTCGCCGTGGCCGCCTCACTCCATCGTCTGGCTAGGGCGGCGATCGAGTCGAGCGTGCCGGTTGGGTCCACGATGCAGGGGATTCCCTTCGCCCCGTAGTGGACGATGCTGTCGGGACTGATCGACGCGTAATAGAGAGGAGGGTGCGGCCGCTGTACGGGTCCGGGTTGGATCCTTATCCCGGGCACATCGAAGAACTCCCCGTTGAAGTGGACAGGGTCGTCTTCTGTCCACAGCCGGGTCATGATCTCGATGGCCTCGTCGGTGCGGGCGCGGGACTCCGACAAGGGCACATCAAAGGCGTCGAACTCGATGGACTGGTAGCCCCTCCCGATCCCATAGTCGAGTCGTCCTCCCGAGAGCAGGTCGACGAGGGCTGCATCCTCGGCGGCGCGGACCGGGTGGTGAAGGGGAAGAGTCACGACGGCGGTGCCCAGTCGGATGCGCTGAGTGATGGCGGCGGCGTGGGCAAGCAGGATCATGGTGTTGGGGAGGAACCCATAGTCGGTGAAGTGGTGCTCCCTGACCCAGCAGCCGTCATAGCCGAGTTCGTCAGCGAAGCGGATGAGCTCGAGTTCGTCATGGATGGCCTGTCCGTGCTCGAGGCCGTGACCCTGGCCTTCGGCGACGGCACCACCCAACTTGGCGTCGGTCAGCATGAACGAATGGAAGGTGGAGAACTTCACTGTGGGCTCGTCCCTTGGACGGTGTGCGGCACCGTCAGCCCATGTAGACGCCGCCGTTGGGGCGCATGGTCTGCCCTGTCATGAACTTCGAGGCGTCAGAGGCCAGGTAGAGCATGGCGAAGGCGATGTCCTCAGTGGTCCCGATGATGGCCAGGGGTGACCCCTTTGCCCGGGCGTCGAGGATCGACTGACGTCGGTCCTCGTCGATCGATCCATCCTCATTGGTGAAATGGACCGCCGTCATCGGTGTCTCGACGAACCCGGGAGCCACCGAGTTGGCCCGAACGCCGGAACGCCCTACCTCGGTAGCCAGTGTCTTCGTGAACATCATGACGGCGGCCTTGGTCAGCGCATACACCGAGATGCCTGCGGCCGGCACCTCGCCACCGGCCGAGGCGATGTTGATGATCGATCCGGATCCGGCGCTGATCATCGCCCTGGCGGCGGCGGCACTGCCCCAGTAGACGCCCTTCAGATTGACGGCAATGACCCGGTCCAATTCTTCCTCGGTCGTGTCAACAATCGGAGCGAAGGCCAACACGCCCGCCACGTTGGCCCAGACGTCGATGCGCCCGAAGGTGTCAAGAGCCAGTTGGGCGAGGGCATCGACCTCTGCTTTTGAGGTGACATTCACGAGGGCGGTGATCGCCTTGGTCCCTTCGCCGTGGACCAGGGAGGCCGTCTCATCCAGACCGGCCTGGTCGACATCGGCGATGACCACGTCAGCACCTGCCCGGGCGAAGATCACTGCCGCCTCACGGCCGATTCCCCTTGCTCCTCCACAGATGACCGCGGTACGGCCGTCCAAGTCGAACGGCTTTGCGAACTCTCCCATAAATGCCTCCTGTGTGGTGCCGGTCGACCATGGATGGTAGCGGGGAAGCTTTGGCCATGGTGGATCGATACCTTTTCCATGGCATCGATCGTGTCGAGGCCAGTAGGTTCTCGTCCGTGATCGACGCCACCACCAACAAGGACATCGCCATCAAGCTGTTGAGCGGTATCGCTGAACGCGACCGGTCGACGGTAGCCTCCTGCTTGGCCGGAGACGTGGTCTGGTGGGTGCCCCAGTCTGCCGCTGCGCTAGGGCTCGACCGTCCTCTCGTCGGTCGTGAGGCGACCCTCGGCCTGCTGTGCGGTGAGAGCCGCTACGAGGTCGGGTCCATGCAGTGGACGCATCACCACGTGCTTGCCGACGATGACACCGTCGCCGTGCACGCCTCGTTACGGGCGAGGACGAAGGCGGGAGTGAGCTATGAGAATCACTACGTGATGATCTACCGGTTTCAGGACGATCAGATCATCGAGGGCTGGGAGCACACCGATACCGCCTACGCCTTCGGCCGTATGGCTGCCTCGGCGCCCGGAGACGACAGCTAACTGGAAGGTGTTTGCCTGGTCCCAGCGGGATGGTCCACCAGCAGACGAGCGATGTCATCGGGGACCACGCACTGGTATCCGGCATCGGGCCAGTCGAGCCAACCGGCCGATCCCGACGTGCCCCCATCGATATGGACGGTGGTTCCTGTGATGTAGGAGGCGAGGTCCGAGGCAAGAAAGAGGACCGGCCCAGAGATGTCCTCGCCCTGACCCTTTCGCTGAAGCGGGATCGAGATCCGGTCGCTCAGGAGGCGCTCGGGCGCCGCGTCGTCCTCCGGCCTCCAGCCCGGTACCGCGGCCGGGGTCGGGAAGACGTCGGGGGCCACGGTATTGACCCGGATGCCCGACGGCCCGAGCTCGATGGCCAGGGATTTGGCCAGATTGGCGACGCCCGCCTTCATGGCGCCGTAGACGGCACGGTTGGGAACGGCCCGATGGGCTTCTATCGACGTGATGTAGATGATGCTCCCACCGCCAACCTGGCGCATCCGTCTGACGGCCTGCTGGGTGGTGTCGAGAACGTAGGTGAAGTTCTGTTCAATGACAGCGTCCCAGCCTTTCCTTCGGCTCTCCATCAGCGGGGCCACGAAGCTGCCCCCGGGCACGTCGACCAAGATGTCGATCCGACCGAAGCGCTTATCTACCTGGGCGAAGAACGCCTCGAGCGCCTCGGGGTCCCGTACGTCGGCCAACTCGACGAACGTGTCGACTGGGGCTGCATCCAACTCGCTTGTGGCTCGGTCGACGGCCTCGGCGTCCCGGTCACAGGCTGCAACCCGCACGCCGGCCCGAGCCAGATCACGGGTGATGGGCCAGCCGAGCCCGCCGGCCCCGCCGGTGACGACGGCCACCTTGCCATCCAGTCCCGCCCGTTCGGTGAGGTAGTCCATGGGTGCTTCTCCGATCTGTCATGGAAATGTGGATTCGAGGCAAACCGTGGTCGGACGTCCGGCAAGATGGTTAGAGAATGGGCTGGAGGGCGAGGTGGGTGGCGATGGCCGAACCCGACGGTCCGAGCAGCATGCGCTGCCTCTCCAGTCGTCGATGGAACAGGCTGACGAGATTACCGTCCTGGGTGCCATCCGACGCCAGCACGAACTGCTCGAGGCTCTTTTCCCCGTCGTCCCACGTCTCGGGCCGACGGCCGAGAAGGCCGGCCAGGTCGTCGAGATTCCGCTCAACCACCTCCTCGCCGATCTCGTCGCACCTTCGGAGATGGCGGGCCAGACGAAAGGCGATGCGCAGCGCGTAGGCGTTCTGCTCATCGTGGCCCGCCAGCGGCCGGATGCTGTCCACGAGGTGGCGGTGAGCCACGGCGGCGGGGGACACCCGGGGGATGGGCACCTCGACGGGTTCGAGATCGATGCCGACGAGACGCGCCAACGTCTCGACGGCGAAGAGGTTGGACTCACTGCACCATTGGAGGTAGTTCATGAGGTCGCTCTCTGGCGTGGGATTGGCAAGAGCACGGTGATAGGCCAACTGGGAGGTCAGGGCAAAGGCAAAGTGGTGGTACTCGACCCCCTCGAGCTCGACCTCGAACCCGGCCAACTCCTCATAGCGACGGTACAGCTCCAGCGTGTCTCCGTAGTCGATGACCGTTCCCCGCATCCGAAGCCCGGCGAGGTCCATGAGAGGATCACCGATGTGGGCGAGTTCGAGGTCCAGTACTGCGGTGACCCTGCCCCCTTGATGGAGGAACTGACCTGAGTCCCAGACCACGACTGACTGCCTGACGTGATGGCGAGGGGGGTTGCGTTTCAGCCATGCCAGGCAGAACTCCATAAAGGGATCGGGCCGCACCTTCTCAAGGCGGTATGCCCGCTCATAGGCCTGGATCCCGGTGAGGGCCGCCGCACTCGGTTGAGGGGGAAGCTCGGCGCCTTGTCGGACAAAGGGGGCGACGTCGAGTCGGTGCATGGAGGCGAGTACTTGCAGATAGTCGTCCATGACCGAGCGTCGCTCGGTCTCGGTCGAGCCCTCGAAGTCGGTGCGACCTGGCAGTCGATCCATGACAAGGGCCGCCGGATGGTCCAAAAAGGCGCGTAGCCGGGGAACCGGGATGCCGTCTCGATGGAGCTGCTCTTGCATCATCTGCTCATGCCGTAGCGGGAAGATCGGACGCATGTCAGTGCGCTCACCACGAACATAGAGATCGAGCGGGCCGTCGCTCTCCTCCACTGTTACGAACCATGCTGGGCGCCAGCGGGCCTGGCGGCGGATGCTGACCACCGGGCCGGCGAAGCGACGCTGGATATCGGCGATCATCTGGGAGGTGGCCTGGTCGTCGCCCCGTTCGGTTTCGGTGTCGGCCATCGTTCCCCTTCTCTCCGATGCTGGCAGTACACAGGCGGTGACCACGGTAACCGCCGTACGACCCGTTGTTGGCGCACACGCCATCGTTCTCCACGTCAACCGATGCTCGAACCGTTGTCATGGTGGCATGTCGGCCAACAGACGACGGGGGAGGGCCATAGTGGCGACGACCAAAGCCGGAGCATTCGGAATCGACGACGATCGAAGTGCTGTTCATCGGTCTTTTCGAGGTCGCTGCTCGCCCTCCTCGGACGACGATCTGCTTAGAGCGCTTCGATCTCGGTGATCTGAAGAGCTGTCTCGGTCTCCTCGCTTACCGACGTGGCCCTGATGGGGCGCACCAGGAAGCCGGCGGCGATGGCGATGAAAAGAGCGCCAACGGCTACTGCGAATCCGACGTGGAATCCATCGACCACGGCGGTGAGGTGTCCCACGCCCGACGCAGCCAGAGTGTGGGTATGGATGGAGGAGACGCTGGCCAGCACGGCCACTCCCATCGCCGCCCCGATCTGCTGGGAGACATTGATGACCCCGGACACCAGTCCCGAATCATCGGCCGGCGATTCGGCCATGGCCAGTGTCACATTCGGCACGGTGAAGAGACCGCCCGAGAGCCCAAGAACGCACATGGCCGGGAGGACGTTGGCCGAAAAGGTCCCGGCAACGGGAATCCCAATAAGCAGGCTGAGGCCACAGGCAAAGCCGATGAGGCCGATGACGTGAGTCACCTTGGCGGTGATCCGGCCCATGAGGTGGGGAGTGAGCGTGAGCGCCATCACGCTCAGCAGCACCGAGTTCGGAAGGAAGGCCAAGCCGTTGCCGAGGGCGCCGTAGCCGAGCACCTGCTGCAGGTAGAGCACGAGGAGGAAGAAGGACCCGTACGACCCGAAGCAGAACATGGCCCGGGATATCCCGGCACAGACGAGGTTCCGTGATCGCAGGACGCGTATCGGGATGAGCGGGTTCGGATGGCGGGATTCGTAGAAGAGGAAGAGGAGTGCCGCCGCCACTGAGCCTGCGAGCGAGGCGAGTGTTGTCGTCGATCTCCACCCGTCGGTGCCGGCTTCGACGAATCCGGTCACGACCAAGAGCGACGCGGCTGTCACCAGCACACCACCCACAATGTCGACACCCTTGGCGATGCCGAGGCCGTCATGGCGGTCGATGACAAAGAATCCCACCACCATGGCCAGGATTCCGATGGGTATGTTGACAAAGAAGATCCAGTGCCATCCGATTGAGGCGGTGATCAACCCGCCGATGAGGAGGCCTATCGATCCGCCGGCCGCCCCCAAGAAGGCGTAGATCCCGATAGCGCGATTCCGTTGGGCCGAGTCGGGAAACATGCTGACGATGATCCCGAGGATCATGGCGCACTCGACGGCCGCCCCCACACCTTGGACGAATCGCCATGCGATGAGCATGGTGGCGGAGTCAGAGAGCCCGCACAGCAACGAGGCAGCCGAGAAGATAGCCAGGCCGGCGATGAACACCTGCTTCCGCCCGACCAGGTCCCCCAGTCGTCCGGCGACCAACAAGCAGGCGCCGAACGTCACCAGATAGGCGTTCAAGACCCAGCTGAGCGATACCTGGGAGATGTGGAGATCACTCTGGATCGACGGGATGCTCACGTTGACTGCCGTCGTATCGAGAAGTGACATGAACTGTCCGAGGCCCAATACGACCAGGACCAGGAGACGCCGACGTCCCAGTGGGACCTTTTCCGTCTTGTCCCCCTGACTGCTCACCTCGGTACCGTATCCTCCATGCCGCCCGCGCCAATGCGGCATTGCCGTTGCTGCCGACTGTCTGACCAATGGCGTGCCCAGATGGATTCCCCGTCGTTCAAGAGCTCAGCCCCGGCGGGCCCACACGTCGATAATCTCGTCAACAGTTGTCACCATGGCCAAGAGGCGAATGGTGTGGAGCAGCACGTCATCGACGTAGTGAGTGGGGACGCCGACCACGCCGTTCCGAGGCACGACCACCCGGTAGCCGAGATTGACCGCCTCGATGCAGGTGCCGAGCACTCCGACGTTGACAGACCCGCCGCACACGATGAGATTCTCGATTCGCTCGGAGCGGAGCACGGCATCGAGCTCGGTGCCGGAGAAGGGGCTTACCCCGTGGGTCCGGAGCGACTCGATGTCCGAATCGACCTGTCCGAGCTCGAGTGCCGGCTGGGCGTTCTCTGACCCGATCAAGAGGTCCGAGTTCCGTCTGGTCCCCCAGGCCAACACGGGGGCATTCCGTGCCGTGCCGACACCGTCAGGCCGAAAGGCCGACGTGCAATGGACGACAGTTGCGCCAACCGCCCGACCGGTGGCAAATAGGCGCGCCAGATTCTCGAGGAGCCCCATCTCCCTCGCTGCATCGGCCAACGGATAGTCGACAGCCAGGTCTCCCATCGATCCGCGCTTGACCTCCATGGCCAACAACGCAGTCGTCGTTGGTTCAATCAGCTCTTCCAGGGTGACGGCCATGGTTATTTCCTCTCATTTGGCTACTGCGGGGAGCATCCACTCCGGTTGATCGTGTTGCTGGGCCCAGTGGCGGGAGAGGCCGCTCTAGACGGCGCTCGGCTGTCCTCACCCGGACCGCCCACGTCCTGAGCCCTCGGTCATGTGGCTGTTCGCCCTGCTCTTGGTGGACGGCGCGTACGAGTAGAGGTAACCGTGCAGGATCAGCTGGACCACCTCGTTGATGATCTCGTCGTCGTTCGGTCTCGGATCGCCGTAGAAGGACTGGCCAAAGGCGGCCATGCCGGCTGTCATGGCCAACACCGCCTTGGATCCAAGGTCCTCGCGGTGCTCCACTTCGGGGTGGCGCTGCTGCATTGCCAGCTTGCTCGTATGGACCAACACGGCGAGTGCGGTGCTCACTTCGTCCAGTACGCCGGACTCGGCCAGCACATGCTCCTCGTTGGCGTCGGCAGCCCACACCACACCAAGCAGGCCGCGATTGGCCCGGAAGAGCTCATAGACGCCGGTCACGTAGGCGACCACGAAGTCGTGGTCGTTGAGCGAGTCGAGCCGGCCGGAGCGATTGTCCTCCGCCCATGTGTCTACGAACTCCACGAACGGGACGACCAACGCCTCGTAGAACAGGGTGGCCTTGGACCCGAAATAGCGGAAGATCAATGTCTCGGAGACCTGGGCCCGGTCGGCCAGCTCCCGGGTCGACGTGTCGTTATAGCCCTGCCGGGAGAAGAGCTCGCGAGCGGCCATCAAGATGAGGCGCCTCGGTTCCCCCGTGGCCCGGCGTTTCCTTGGTGCCGCTGTCGGGTTCACGTCTCGTCACTCCATCGACCATAGGTAGTAGGCACTTGCTAGATTACATGACGCTGTCCCAGGCTGATAAAGCGAGCGGACCGCAACTGCCGGCTGCCATCGAGAGGACTCCTGTGCCATCCCCGGACGTCAAGCCCAATGCCCCACGAATTCCGCCCTTCGTCCATGACATCTTGGACGACAATCCGACTGGGTACCTCGGAACCATCCGACCAGATGGTGAGCTGTCAATCACCCCGCTGGCACTTCTGTTCGACGGCGAGACGATCAGGCTCAGTACGACGACCGATCGGAAGAAGTACCGCAATCTTCTCGCCGACCCCCGCATCGCCCTGTGCGTGCCTCATCGCAAGAATCCCAATCGGTATGTAGAGGTGCGAGGAACAGCCAATCTGGTGCCCGATCCTGATCGCACGTTCATCAACTCGGTGGCGAAGAAGTACATGGACGCTGACGTCTACCCCTTCGATCCCCCCGGAACCGATCGCGTCACCATCGAGATCGTTGCCCGCCAGATCTCCGCGCCGCGGATCCCGCTGGAACAAGAGAACCCAAATGGGCCCGATGCCGCTCGCCCCGGGGAGCTTCCCGATTCGCAGTAGCCAAGGGCCCTGAAGGCGGTCGGAGCCCCGCTACTCAGTCGGAGAGCTTGACGTTTCGGCGCCCCCTGGGCGGGATGGTGACATCGGTGGGACCGAGGATCCCCGGAGGTGCCGCTTGCACCATGGGGATGGCATTGACCGTTCTCATGGCCGCGGGGGACGAGGACACATCGTCTCCCCACAGGTCCACGTCCAAAAGGCAGGTGTAGGTGGGCTTGCCCTGGATCTCGATTCGGTAGACGAGGCTTCGGCCGCCGGTGCCGTCCTGCCACTGGACACCTGCTCGGGGAGCGACGTAGTTGACGTGCTCCAAGATGGCCAGCGGATGCCCGTCAACCATGCCTCGCAGCTCGAAACGGATCGCCCCGATGGTCCCCTTCTCGATGAGGGCCACCTCAAGCTGGACGTCCTCATCGACCGGTGAGACCTCGGTGATAAACTTGATGTCGTCAAGCACGTAGCCAAGCTCGGCTGCCAGCTCGTGGACGACTCCGGACCACGACTCGAGCGGCGCGCTCTCGGCGAAGAGGGGAACGGGCTCGTCCACGGGCCGCCCGAATCCGAAGAACTGCAACATGGCCGCGTTCGGCATCTCTCCGTAGTTGGCGATCTCTGAGACCTTCACGCAGCGAATCTCGTCCACCATGGCCATCAAGGCGGACGGCAATACATCACTGGCGAATCCCGGCTCGACCCCGGTGGCGAAGAAGCTCGCGTTACCGATCGCACATGCTTCATCGATGGGGCGGCGTTCTTCCTCCAGGGCCCAGTCGGGCAAGACGAGCGACGTGATCGCCGGGGTGACCACATTTCTGCCAGCCCGCAGGAATCGGGCGACGGTCTCTACACCGGCGGCCACTACTTCGGGGCTGTCCCCGAGCACGTTCCCGTTGCCGAAGTAGCTGAGGCAGTCGGCGTCGACTGCCAGCAGGGCATCGACGTCGTTGGTGGCCGCCACACCGACGTGTCCCAGCCCGCAGATCTCTCCGGCATCGACCCCTTCACGCTCAGGTCTAGCCACGTAGAGGCCCACAAGTTCCAGCTCAGGGTGGTTGAGCACGCCCCTTAGCCCCTTGATCCCGGTGGTCCCGGTTCCCCAGTGGACAACTTTGATGGACATCTAGCTCCTCCCGGCTCCCGACATGACAGCGAGGCTCGAAAGGACTAGCCCTGCTTCCCAGGCCCACCCTTTGGTGACTCGATGCCACATGCATCTTTTCGCGCTACCCGCCTCCGGCGGCGAGCCGATCCCAGGTCGACCCGGTGATCCCATCGGCCCGAAGCCGGAACTTTTGCACGCGGAGCGAAGTCTCGTTTCGGGGAAGGGCGACGATGGTGCGCAGATAGCGAGGAAGCATGAACTTGGGCATTCTCGCCTCCAACCACTGGGAGAGCTCAGAGTAGTCAAGGCGCAAGCCGTCGGCGACCTCGAGGGCTACGAGGATCTCGTCCTCACCGTGCTCGGCCGGCACGGCGATCGCCGAGCAGTCGGTGATGCCAGGAAACTCACGCACAATCTGCTCGACCTCGAAGCTCGAGATGTTCTCTCCCCGCCGCCTGATGGCATCGTTCAGGCGGTCCACCAGATAGAACCAACCATCCTCGTCGTAGCGGAAGGCGTCCCCGGAGTGGAACCAGCCATTGCGCCATGCTCGGGAAGTCACCTCGGGCAAGCCGTGGTATCCGGCGTTGAAGGCCCAGGGCTCCTCTGTTCGAACCACGAGTTCGCCGACCTCGCCGGGACCCAGTGGCTCGTCGAACTCATTGACGACCCGGACCTGGCTCCATGGGTAGTCCTCCCTCGGTCGACCGCACGTGCCCCATGGCCCGTGGTCCCATCCGGTGGCCAACGGACTGCCGAATTCAGTCATCGAATAGCAGGTGGCCACACGCACGCCGAAGCGACGCTCGAAGGCATCGATCTCCGGGATCATCGGGCCGCACATGATCGATCGCAGCGGGTTGTCGGCGTCGGTTGGTTCCTCAGGCTGGCTGAAGACGAAAGAGAGCATGGGGCCGACAAGTGATGCCGCTGCACACTCCGCTCGTCGGATGTCATCCCACAGGTCGGTGGCGCTGAAGCGGTCCCTCCAAACGAAGCGCCCACCTCGGACCATGGTGGAGTTGAGCGCCGACTTGCCCGATGTGTGGAACATGGGGAAGGGGCAGTACAGGCCCTCCCCGGGCAGCAGGGCATCCGACGGCACCCAGGACCAGGTCTGATAGATCGACGCCCAGGTGACGAGCACCCCCTTCGAAGGCCCCGTCGTTCCGGACGTGTACAACAGCGCACCCACGTCGTGGTACCGGGGACCAGCAAGGCCGGCTGCCGGCTCGGTGCCGTCGATGAGCTCCTCGGAGTCGATGATGTCGACGTCGGCCTCGACGCAGGCGGCGATTACTTCGGGAGCCGCTTGCTCACTTCCGTCCACAACCACGCGACGGAGATCGGGGACTGCGCCGATCACGGTGGCCACAACGGCGAGGAGATCCGGAGTGGTGACGAGAACGGCCGCGCCTGAGTCCGCAAGGACGTGGGCGAGCATCGTACCTTTGAAGGCGGGATTGAGCGGACATTCGATGGCTCTCAGCCACCCGAGGCCGAGCCACACCGCAAAGCAAGTCGGCCCGTTCGGCAGCATGGTGGCGACGATCGACCCTTCGTCGATCTGCAGTTCGGCCAGGGCAGAGGCCCAACGGCGGCACCTCTCGTCGAGTTGGCGGTAACTCACCGATGCACCCCCGACGTGTTGCAGCGCAATCCCAAGAGGGTCTCGGCGTGCCCAATGGCTGACGGCATGTGGTGCGAGGAAGCCTTGGTCTAGTCCCGTGGTCGGCGGTGCATCTGGCCCGCGTCCTCCGAAGCAGTCGGTTGGAGCGGTTGAACGATCAGGCATGCAGGAGTCTCTTCTTGCCGTCGGCATCGCCGGCTGAGCCCATGGGACCAAGAGTCCCGAGCCGGCGGGAACGCATGGGTACGGTCATCTGCGGCGGCCAATCAATGGCGCCGGGCCGTGGATGCGGGTGGCGTCGGACGTTGACAAGCTCGCGGGCCCCACCTCAGTCCCAGATGACCGGGAGTCGATCGGCAGTGCGATAGTACAGCCCTGTGACTCCAAGAGTCCCGGCCCCGGAGTCGAGGCGGAGCCCAGGCAGCCTATCGAGAAGGCACTCGATGGCCACGCGCATCTCCATGCGGGCCATGTGGATGCCCAGGCAGATATGCGGACCGGCTCCGAAGGACAGGTGTCCATGTTCGGGCCGATGGATGTCGAACTCTTCTGCGTGGTCCCAACGGGATCCATCGCGGTTCCCCGATGCCAGACACACATTGATGGCCCCATCGGCCGGAAGGTCGACTCCCTCGAGCTCCGTTTGGCCAGTAATCCGGCGAACGGTGGTGACGACGGGCGACTCCCAGCGCAGGCCCTCCTCGATGGCGACAGGGACGAGCGAGCGGTCGTTCCGCACGGCGTCGAGCTGGTCGGGAAGGGTGAGGAGGCCGAACATGGTGTTGGTGATGCCGCGATAGACCGTCTGCGACCCCGAGGGGATGAGCAGGCGGACGAACGACACGACCTCCTCGTCAGTCAGCTTTTGGCTTTCCCGGTCAGGGAGGCGCAGCTCAGCCCCGAGGAGCACAGACACGAGGTCGGTCCCCGGGTGGTCCCTCCGTGCTCGGATCATCGCCTCGATGTGGGTACCCATTCGCTCGGCGGCTGCTCGACGGGGCTCTTCGGCCAGCCCCTGGTTGAACATGATGACCGAGTCACGATGAAAGTCGGCAAAGTCCTCGTCAGCCACCCCGGCCGCCCGGGCGATGACCCGCATCGGAAAGTCGAAGGCGAACTGGTGGCTCAGTTCTGCTCGTTTGTCAGTGACGAATCCGTCGATGATGCCATCGACCATGCCGCGAACCCACTCCTCCGCCCAACCGTCCACGACCTTTTTGGTGAAGGCCGGCTGGATCAAGCTCCGGTAACGCTGGTGCTCGGGGGTGTCCATCTCGATCATGGTCCGCCCGACCATGGTGAAGACGTTGGCGTACCAACTGGCCGAGAACCGGGCCGGATCCTTCAGGACCTGTTCAGCGGCACGGAACGAGAAGGTGGTCGCCTGCTCGTCTTCGCCGTAGAGCAGTGTGTCGACCCCTTCAGCACCGAAGTGGGCAGACAGCGATCCACCGGCCACCGGACATTGATTCCGAAGGGAGGTCAAGGTCCGGTGGGTGTCATCGGCGCCCCCGATTCCCATCAGCCTGTCCTTCGCCTCGAAGGGGTCGAAGTCGCCGGAGACGTGTCCGAACCGGCCCTCAGGCCCCCCGTCCGGCCGCTCCGTATCGGACGTCTTAGCGCCCACTGGCAGCCCCGGCGGCCTCCCGCCGGAAGCGGGTGGTGCGATGCTCGGGATCGGTGTCCATCTTCGGGATCACGTACTCACCGAGAATTCGGATCGTCTCGAGGGTGGCCTCTTTGGGCTGGCCCTGGGACATTCCGAACGTCAACTGGTCTGCGCCTGCGCTCTCCCAGCGCTGGCACTGCTCGAGAGCCTCATCCGGGTCACCGCAGATGACCCCGCCCACCTGTGTGCCGAGTCGGATCGTCTCTGGCGTGTAGTCGGGTATCAGCTCCGGCCAGTAGGGGGCGTGCTCGGGGTGGGGGAACGTGTCGTGATACCGAAAGACGTTGCTTTGGAGGTAGTTGAGCTTGGCATCCACTGCAGACTGAACGGCACGATCTGAGTCCTCGTCGAGGAAGGCGGCCGACACGACCATTAGATTGTCATTGACGAACGCACCGATCGGGTCGGCCTCGGCGATGTCTTTCTTGTACGTGGCGAGCACGGGCTCGAGTTCGGGGATCGTGACCACCGAGAAGCCGAGTGCACCCAGGCCCATCTTTGCCACCTGACCGTAGCTGGCCGGGTTCCCAGCGGCGTACCACATGGCCGGATGGCCCGGCCCCCAGGGCTTCGGAAGGATCTTGCGCGGAGGTAGCGACCACCACGTTCCTTCGAATCCCTCGTACTCGTCGTGGAGCCACATCTTCGGGAACTCGCCGATGGTCTCCGCCCAGATCTCCTTCGTGATGTTGAGATCCTCGGCTCCCGGGATGAAGCCCAGGATCTCGTGGCTCCCTGCTCCCCGTCCCGTGCCGAACTCGAAGCGTCCCTCCGAGAGGTGGTCGAGCATGGCCACGCGCTCGGCCACCTTGGCCGGGTGGTTGAGCTGGGGGAGCGGGTTGAAGATCCCCGATCCGATGTGGGCCCGCTTGGTGGCATGAGCGAGGTACCCGCAGACAACGTCGTTGGCCGAGAGATGGGAGTACTCGTCGAGGAAGTGGTCCTCACTCGTCCAGATGTATTTGACCCCTGCCGCATCGGCCGCGATGGCGATCTCGATCTCGACCATCAAGACGTGATGTTCGGCGTCGGGGTCGCCACGTCGCTTCGACTCCGGAACGTATCCCTGGATGAATATCCCGAACTCCATACTTCCCCCTTTGCACTGGATCTCGGACGCCACACCCCACGCCGGACCAGCAGGCGGAACCTTATAATGTAAGTGCTTACCCTGCAACGGATGCATGGGCTGCCTAGTCTCTGCTTCAGGCGACGGACCTTGCGGCCGGGGGCTGCGGGGCGGACACGGGAGTTAGGGGGAGCGATCGATGGATGCGCAGCGCGCTGGAGATGGTCAGCGAACGAACTGGGGGCGGTGGGGAGCAGACGACGAGCGCGGGGCACTCAATCTGCTGACCCCTCCGGTGGTCGCAGCCGCTGCCCAACTGTGCAAGACGGGCAAGGTCTATCCGCTGGGACTCCCAATCCAGCATCAGGGCATGCCCACCTTCGGGTACCGAGGTTCTCCCCAGCGTCTATCGCTTCGCAATCGGGCCGACGAGGGGGCCTTCATCGAGTACGGGGCGCCTCCTGATCTCGGGGCCAACGAAGACGTGCTGATCCTGGCCTCCCACAATGAGACCCATCTCGACGCCCTCTCCCACATCCAATCGAACGGAACACTCTACAACGGACATTCGACGTCATCGATCCGCACAGGAGAAGGAGCGACCCGGTGCGGAGTCGATGGTGTGGGCACCATCGTCGGTCGGGGCGTCGTACTCGATCTGCCCGGAATGTGGGGACTCGACTGGCTCGAGCCCGGTTTTGTCGTCACCGGCGAACATCTCGACTCGTGCGCCGTCTTCCAGGGCACGGACTTCAGATCGGGCGACATCCTCCTCGTTCGGACTGGCTATCTCGACATGTGGTTCGCCAATGGCGCAGATGAGGAGCCGAGCACCCAGCCCGGGCTCGGACTCGATGCGGTCTCGTTCATCGCCGACCACGACATCGCCGTCGTAGGGGTCGACAATGCCGGGGTCGAGGCTGTCCCGTTCGATCGGGACATCTTCTTGGGGGGACACATCGAGCTTCTCGTCAACCTCGGAGTGCACCTCATCGAGGTCCTCGACCTCAGGCAAGTCGCCAGCGACGGAGTCACTGAGTGCCTGTTCGTGTGTTGCCCACTCCCGGTCACCGGTGCCGCCGGCAGTCCGGTCAACCCGGTCGCCATCACCTGATCTCGAAGGCAGGTGTGCCGGTCTCGAGCAGGTCGGCCCGAGCGGCCGGGGATGGCCGGTCCCGGCGTCACCCAGGCCCATACGACAGCGCTAGTTCTAGTGCATCGAGGGCAACCGACCTCGCCGATCGAGTGGGCCGCGGTGGGCAGTGACCGCCGGCCTCCTTGACTTATGCGGACCACATACGTAACGTACGTCACACATTTGCAATCATCAGATTGCTGTATCCCGGGGGGGGAGCATGCAGGCACTACGCACGAAACGCGTCATCGCTTCGATGGCGCTCGCTACATCGTTGGCTCTCGGAGTTGGGGCGGTAGGCGTACTAGCCGACTCCGTCCCGGCGTCGGCTGCCACACAGCCAAGCGGTCCTATCGTGGTCGGTGGAATCGATGCGGGCTTCAACTTCCCGGGCACGGCCCAGGGTTTCCAGGCCCGGATCGCCCGGTTCAACAAGGCCGGTGGACTCGGCGGCCGGCAGATCAAGTTCCTCGGGGTGAGTGACGACCAGGACAGTCCGAGCTCCGAGCTGTCAGATGCACAGCAGCTGATCCAGAGTGACCACGTCTTCGCTATCACGCCGGTGGCCGATGACGTCTACGGAGGTGCAACCGCCACTTTCGTCGATCAGAGCAAGACCCCGATTCTCGGCTACGGCGTCTCTGAGCCATGGTGCAACGACAAGTACGCCGTCAGCATCGTCGGCTGCCAGCAGTCCTCTGCCGGCTACGAGACCACTGCCTCCATCAAGCAGATCATCCAGGCGTCCAAGAAGCCGGCATCGCAGTTGCGGGTGGCCATGGAGGGATACAACATTGCCGCGGCCTTGACAGTGAGCAAGACCCTGGGCGAGGTATGGCAGAAGCAGGGTGCGAATGTCGTTCTGAACGAGAACAACATTCCTCTGACCGGGGCATCCAGCCAGGCTCCATTCGTCCAGGCCATCCTTGCGACCAATCCCAACGTCGTCTTCGAGGTCACAGGATCGGCAGCCGCCGTCACGCTCGCCGCCGCCCTCAAGGCCGCCGGCTACAAAGGGCTCATCTACAACGGGTCCTCCTATGAGCCGGCTGCCCTGCAGAGCGAACCATCGGTTGCCTCCGCCTTGAACGGCGTGTACGTCACCAATCTCCTGCCGACGGGTTACGACAACACGCCCGCCGTCAAGCAGGAGCAGAAGGATCTGAAGGCGATCGGTGCGGTCCCTGACATCGAGATCGGTACTGATGCCGGGTATTGGAGCGCCGACCTGTTCATTCAGCTCCTCCAGGCCACGAAGAACCGCGGAGTTGCTGTGACACCGGCGAACTTCCTCGCCACCGTGGCCAAAGGGATCACCGTGAAGCCGTCGATGTCAGGAGGCAACGGGCCGCTCACATGGCCCATGCTCGCCGACCAGCCTCAGCCGTGCAACGCCACCGTGCAGGGTGCCGGCACCACCTACAAGCTGTTCCAGAAGTTCACCTGCTACAACAACATCAAGGTGGCCACCGGCTCGTAGTCGAGCGCGTTGCCCACCGTCAATCGGTGCTGCCGGTTGGGTGGAACCAGTCCTCGAGGCTAGCTTCCTCCCAATCGGCCGGACCGTAGACGGTGCCAGGGAGCGGGGTCATGATGTGGGTGTCACCGCCGGTGACCCACTCCGCTGAGCGGCGCTCCCAAGCCACCAACCGCTCGTCCTCCTCGCCTTCGTCGCTGAGCCCTCTCGTAGTGTCCCGGTTCTGGCGGAGCTTGAGCTGTGCGGCGATCGAGGTGGCCCACACCATGACCACTTCATGCTGGTTGGAGAGCACCTCGTAGATGCCGGTGGGCTCGTGGCCGTACTCGCGCATCAGCGGCACACGCTCTTCGAGTACGGCGGCCAGAAAGTCGAGCTGTGTGCCGGGTCGTACGGTCAATATCTCATTGACGAACAGTGTCCCCTTGACGCCGCTGGCGGCCAGTTCGTCGGTGGTGGGGCTACCGGGCACGCCCCCACACATGCGGTCGAACCCGCCCGTGCGCCACTTGGCCGCCTCGTCCCACCAATCGCCGTAGAAGGCCTTGCGCCGCTTCAAGTTCATCCTGTCCACGTTCGACGCCCAGCTCTTCCATCCCTGGTTGCCCATGTCCCAGATATTGATGACCTGGGGCCAGCGGCCGCCTCCTTGTGAGCAGATGTAGAACGAGCCCTGCAGGCTGTTCATCTCCGGCATCCGTTGGACCGGGTCCTTGTAGAGGTGCTCCATGTAGTCGTACTGGCCCTGCCCCACGACATCGACCACCTCGTAGAGGAACAGACTGCGAACGGCCATGGCGCACCAACCTTTTCGTGAACCCGGCCGGTGAGACCAGGTGTCAGGAAGTATCGCAAGTTCGGGCGCTTCCATCCACAGACAATTCCATTCTCGGTTGGGCGCGCCATCTGACGGCCCGTTAGTATTTCGCCCCATCGGGACACGAGTTCCAAGCACCGGGGGGGAGCGCCAGGTTGACGGCTGACGAAGAGCGAAGTGGCAGAGTCACGGGCCGGAAGGTCGTGGTGGCCGGGGCCTCGGGCCCGGGGGCGGGCATCGCCAACGGCCTTGCCGCACGTGGCGCCGAGGTTGTCGTCGTCGGTCCGGCCGCGAGCGAGAAGGGACTCGACTCCGGCGTCAGCCGAGTTGTCTGCTCGCTGGCCACTGAGCCCGAGGTGACAGCCGCCATGGCCAGCGCCGTCGACCGGCTCGGCTCCGTCGATCAGTTCGTCTACTCCTGGTATCCGGAGCAGTTGACCGCCAAGACGACATTCACCGAGCTGACCGAAGACCAGTGGGCCACCGCATGCGAGGGAACGCTCGGAACGGCATGGTGGTCGGTGAGAGCCCTCATCCGGCCAATGAAGGCGGCGGGCGGCGGCTCCATGGTGTTCGTCGTCCCGACGGTCGGCATGTCCGGTGCCGCCAACTTCGTCATGCTGTCAACGGTGGCAGAGGGGCTCAGGATGCTGGCCAAGGGGTGTGGTCGGTGCTGGGGCGCAGACGGCGTCATTGTCAACACCTTGGCCACCTCCCCGGGCCTCTGGGTCGATGTCGAGCATGGCAACCGCCTCCTCCGGGAGATCTCCCTCTCCGTTCCGGCCATGGGCCGGGTGGGCGACCCGGCCGAGGATCTCGCCCCGCTGGTCGGTCTCCTGGGTGCTGACGATGCCCACTTCCTGACGTCGAGCACATTGGTGGCCGACGGCGGCCTGTGGATGGGGCTGTAGGGATGACGGATCTCGAGGGCTACACACCGCCGGTCGACCAGCCGACAGACCTGCTGGCCGGAAAGACGGTCATCGTGACGGGGGCTGGTGGGGGCGTCGGCCTCGGCATCGCCTTGTCCTGCGCAACCCACGGAGCAAACGTCGTCATCGCGGCGAGAAGGATCGAGACCGGGGACGAGGTGGCCAAGCTGATCACCGACCGGGGCGGGAGTGCCCTGTCACTGCGGTGCGATGTCACCTCGTCCGATGACGTGTCGGGCGTCATCGCTGCGGCGATCGAACGATTCGGAGGCGTCGACTCCGTCATCCACAACGCCGTTGCTCCTGTGGGCGAGCCCCACATCGTCGAAGACGTGCCCGACGAGACGTGGAACGCCATGATGAGCACGGCGGTGCGAGCGTCGTACTACTTGGCCGAGGCGTCCTACGAGCAGTTGCTCGAGCGCCAGGGGACGTTCATCTTCTTGACGTCGGCTGCCGGGGTGGAGGGAAGCCCCTACATCCCGGCCTACGGCGTGGTGAAAGCGGCTCAGCGAGGCATGGCAAAGAGCCTCGCTCGCGAGTGGGGCCCACTCGGCATCAGAGTCAACTCCATTGCCCCAGTGGCACTGACGCCGGCCATGGCGGTGACCGCGCAGAACAGCCCGGTGTTCACTGAGGGACGGCTCATGGATCGCACGTCGCTCCGACGGTTCGGGGACCCCGAGACCGACATCGGGCCGGTCGCCGTCTTCTTGATCAGCGACCTGTCGCGATATGTGGCCGGGCAGACCGTCGTGGTCGACGGCGGCGGCTTCACCGCCTTTTGACACCGGTCGCCGCCTGGAGCCACCCACAGCAGAGTCACATGGTGCCGGCTGGGGCGCCACTGAGCACAAACAAAGGGGTCAACGATGGCTGATGACCGTGGGGAGATCGAGAACCTCCTCGCCCGCTATTGCGAGCTGTTCGACTCGGGGGACATGGAGAACTATGTCGCCCTGTTCTCCGACGCCAGCATCGCCAACCAGTTCGCCACCTCGGAGGGCCCCGAGGCACTCCAGAAGTTCTTCGACGAGAACGGACTGTTCTATGACGGGCTTCCCCACACCCGCCATGTCATCACCAACCTGCACATCGAGGTGGCAGACGACGGGATGACGGCTGAGGCCAGGTCGTACGTGACCATCTTCCAAGCCCTCTCGGACTTCCCCTTACAGCCCATCTTCATTGGGCAGTACCAGGACGAACTGGTCAAGCTGGACGGGGCATGGCGCTTCCGGTCCCGAGCTTGCGAGCCGTTCTTGGCCGGCGACCTGAGCCGCCATGCCCGTGAATATCCGCCACCTGGACCGGTCGTGGTCGGATGACGACGGGACACAGCTTCTGGGAGGAGCTGGTCGCCCGTGTGGCCGAGACGCCGGACGTGCTCCTCGCCATCGACGAGCGGGGCGTCCAGATCACCTTCGGCGAGTACCGCGAGCGTGTGGAGATCGTGGCGGCCGGACTAGCCGGCCACGGGATCAGCGACGGTTCGGTTGTGGTCTGGCAGCTGCCCACCTGGATCGAGTCGATGGTGCTACTCGGCGCCCTGGCCCGCTTGGGGGCGGTGCAGGTACCACTCATCCCGAGCTACCGGGCCCGAGAGGTGTCCTTCATCGTCCACCAGACCGGAGCTCAGCTCTTGGTGGTCCCATCGATGTGGAAGAAGTTCGACTACCCGGCCATGGCCGAGGAGATCGCCCGGAGCGAAGAGGGTCTCGACATCATGGTCTTGGATGCGGAGACACGGGTACTTCCGACGGGGGACCCCGCCACCCTCCCACCGGTGATCGGACCGGCCACCGACAAAGAGGACGTCCCCGTGCGTTGGGTCTACTTCACCTCGGGGACCACAGCATCACCCAAGGGAACGAGACACACCGATGCCACGCTGATCGGTGCCGTCCCCGGGATGCTCGGTATGGTCGATCCCGCTCCCGGGGATCGCAGCACCCTCGTCTTCCCGTTCGCCCACATCGCCGGCGTGGTGTGGCTTCTCACCAGCTTTGCCGCGGGGTCCACCCATCTGTTGGCCGAGGCCTTCGATCCGGCCGTCACCATCCCGATGCTGGCGGCCAACGGGGTCACCCTGGCCGGTATCGGGACACCCTTCAATCTCGCCTATCTGAAGGCCCAGCGGGAGCTTACCCAGGTCAGCCCCGGAACCCGGCTGTTCCCTCGGATCCGGGCCTTCCTGTCCGGCGCGGCCCCTAAGCCGCCGAGCCTGCACGCCGAGCTCCGAGCCGAGCTCGGGGGCACCGGCATCGTCTCCAGCTATGGCATGACCGAGGCGCCGATCATCACCTACTGCGGGATGTCGGCCGCCGACGGGCATCGTGCGGCCACCGAGGGCTGTGCCTCGCCCGGTGTGGAGATCAAGTTGGTGGCCGAGGACGGCTCACTTGCCGCTACCGGCGAGCCCGGGGAGATCCGGATGAAGGGGCCGCAACTGTGCAAGGGCTATCTCGACGCCTCGCTCAACGAAGCGGCCTTCGACGCCGACGGCTTCATCCGCACCGGTGACCTCGGGACCCTCGACTCCGAAGGGTTTCTCACCATCGTCGGCCGCCTGAAGGACGTCATCATCCGCAACGGCGAGAACATCTCGGCGAAGGAGATAGAGGACCTTCTCTTCCGCCATCCAGCCGTTGGTGACGTCGCCGTCATCGGCGTCCCCGACCTGAAGGTGGGGGAGCGGGCCTGTGCGGTGGTGGCGCTGGCCGGGCCCGGCACATCGTTCAGCTTCCAGGACATGGTGACGTACCTGAAGAGCAACGACCTGATGATCCAAAAGCTCCCCGAGCAGCTGGAGATCCTGGACGCCATTCCCCGCAATGCCGCCGGCAAGGTCCTGAAGGACCAGCTTCGCAAGCATTTCGCCGACGCATGAGCATGCCCAGATGACCGAGGGCGTCGACCGGATCCACCATGTGGTGTGGTGCGTGGCCGCAGACAGCCTCGAGGCCGTCCGCCGCTACTGGGAGCGCGCCCTCGGCCTCACCATGGTGGACATCGACCTGCCCGACCGGGGCCTACACGTCCTGTTGGCGTGGGATGCGGGCATCGAGATCGTCGCCCCGACGTACGCCGAGGGCGGGGGAGCCGACGAGGTCCGATCCGTGCTCGCTGAGCAAGGGGAGGGCGTTTACACCGTGGTCTACAGCGTCGCCTCGATCGAGGAGTCAGGGGCCAGACTGGTGGCCGAGGGCGCCACACTTACCTTTGCGGAGACCGTACCCTCCGACGTGGTCCGGGCCCGGGGGATCGTGGCTGACGGCGCTCCGAGCTTCACCATCCGCCAAGCCCAATATCGGGATGCCGTCGGGATGGGCATCTGCCTCCAAGAGCTCGTCGCCGACCCCTAGCGGGTTTGCCTCCCCGACCTCACTCGGTTCGCAGGATGAGGCCCTGTGGATTGAAGAAGAAGCCGCCGGAGGCGACGAGGGCCGTGCGGGCCCCTTCGACCTGGCGATCGGCCGCATCGCCCCGCAGCTGGGTGACGGCCTCGCGTACGTAGCCAGAGCCCCTGGTGGCCCCTTCGGCCAGCGCTCCGCCGTGGGGGTTGAGAGGCACGCGCCCATTGATCAGCACACGATCCGTGTCTTTGTCCCAGTGCTCGCGGAGGAAGTCTCCCGCCTCACCAGGGCCACACCAGCCGAGGTTCTCGATCCAACCGAGCGTGATGATGGTGAACCCGTCGTAGGGGAGGAACACGTCGGTGTCCTCCAGCCACAGGTCACTCTTGTCCCTCAGGTTCTTCGCTACCACGTGCTGGCCGTGATGTTGGAGGTCGATGAGTTGATCCTCGGCCAGGCACGCTGCAGTGCCCGTGCTCGAAGCGTGGAGGAGCACGGAAGGGTGAGGCAGGTCCCGGGCCCGCTCGGCCGTAGTGAGGATGAAGGCGTCCGCTCCATCGGTGGGGATGTCCATGTCGAGCATGCCGAAGGGTTCGCGGATCATTCGGGCTGACAGGTACTCGTCCATGGTGATCGGGTCACGCAATGTGGCCAGGGGATTGCGGGTGCCGTTGCTCCGGGCGTTCACTGTGACCAGCCCGAGGTCCTCTCTGGTCCGCCCGTACTCGTGCAGGTAGCGGCTGGCCCAACCCGTATAGGCCACGGCATTGCTCATCGACTCCGGGCTGGCGGATACGCCGGTCGTGTAGTGGCGACGAAAGGGGTCGGCGGCCGCCCCCCTCGAGTTCCAAGGAAGGCGGTACACCGAGTTGTACAGCAACACGGTGTCGGCCGAGCCGGAGAACACCGCGTTCATGGCGTCGATCAGCGCGAACATGACGACCGGCGTGGTCTTTGGATAGTGGGTCACGTCACTGAGGCCGAGCATGGCCGCCAGCTGCTGTGGCGCCGGGGCGGCGGGCTCACCGGTAGACACCACGCCGTCGATGTCCTTGGCGGTGAGGCCGGCATCCCGGATGGCCGACGCCGCCGCCTCGGTGGCGAGCGACGCAGGAGTCCGTCGGCCATGCCGGTCGAAGCCGGTGGAGCCGATCCCGACAATGGCCACCTGGTCCTTGATCGGATTACGAGCCATGAACGGCACCTGCTTCTACGCTTGGGTCGAGGTGGAAGACAGGGTAGGGCGCGCCGCCCCGATCGACCCAGGCCAACGAGACGGACTGGCCGATTCGGAGGTCCTCGGGTGGGCATCCGATGACGGTGGAGGTGAACCGGAGGCCGACTTGTTCGACCAACTCGACGGTTGCCACCGGGTGCGGTCCCTCGGTGTAGTCGACCCCCGGGGCCGGGGCACCCTGGTGCACGAGGATGAGGAGATGGATCGTGCCCTGTCCCGAGACCTCGGTGGGCACCACGTCGAACGACCAGCACTTAGGACAGAGGGGGGCAGGGGGGTGGTGCCAATGGCCGCATTCGGCACACCTGGAGAGGAGTAGTCGCTCCTCTAGCCATCCTCGGTAGAGCTCGATGCTGTCCAGATCAATGGGTGTGGACGGATAGCGCTCGAGAACGTCGGTGTCGGTGAACTGGGTTGTGCGCTCGGGCACGTTGCCCTCCTTGTTGCGTCGTTGTATCTGCGTCGTTGTCGTTGTGTCGTCGGGTCGCCGCGGTGCTGGCTAACCAGCCAGTGTCGAAGGGAGGCCGCCGCTCAGTGGGTCGATGCCGATACGCGTGAGTACCAGGTGGCGGATACGCCACGACCCGTCTTGGCGAACGTAGCGCTCGTGATAGTGGCCATAGCCAATGAAGCCGACCGGCTCCCCTTCGCTTGGGAAGACGAGATAGTCGCGCATGGCCCAGATGCCGATGGCCTCGTCGGGCCCGGTGATCGTGATCTCAGGCATGAACCCGTGGTGCACGGTGCGGACGTCAGCCAGGATCTCGCGCATGGCGGCGATGAAGGCGTCCCTCCCGTCGAACGGGAAGCCATCGGCCTCGGTGTGGATGTCCTCGGTGAAGACGTGCCCCCAGGTATCCCACTCCTTTAGGTCGAGTCCCCTGAAGTACCGGGCCTTCAGCTGCTTAATCTCTTCGATGTCCATCAACCGGCGAATGTCGGCGTCCATGTCTCCCCCTTGTTGGTTCCTGATCCGGCAACCGGCCCCACCTGAGCCCCTGGGTCAGCCGCCCTGGTTGAACCGGAGCACGGTGCCACTGGTCGCCCCGGTGGGCTTGCCGTCGTCGATGACCACCTGGCCGGCCACGATGGTCGCCTGGTAGCCCGTCTCGTCGAAGACCAGGCGGGCGGCCCCGGTCGGAAACTCCCGGTCGAGGCGGGCCGGGCCCACGCCTAGGTTGTCCCGGTCGAGAAGCAACAGGTCGGCGGCCGCCCCGGGGCGGATGACCCCCCGGTCCCACAGCCCGACGGTCATGGCCGGCACCGAGGTGAGTTTCCTGATGGCATCCTCGAAACTGAAGCCCTCCTCGCCGGCGTACTCGGTCAGGATCCTGGTCGTGTAGTCGGCCCCGCAGAAGGTGTTGACGTGGGCCCCGCCGTCGCTCGACCCTGGCGTGGTGAGCGGGTGGCGGAGGAGCTCGGCGATGACGTCGTGGTCCTCTTTCGTGACCGGCCGGTCGATGATGAAGATGGTCTCCAGGTCCTCTTGCATGGACAGGTCCAAGAAGGTGTCCATGGGGTCGGCACCCCGCTCTGCGGCCAGCTCGGCCACCGTCTTGTCCAGCCAGCCGTTGTGTGCCTCGTCCCGCACGCCGACCACCCGGAAGTTGTCCCAGCCGAAGGCCAGCTGGCGGAGGTGGCCGGGGTCGTCGAACTCGAGGCGCAGTGCGTCTCTGACCTCGGGCCGGTTGAGCGCCGCCTTGCGCTCTTCAACGGTGCCGGCCAAAGCCCGCCTAAAGGTGGGCATCTCGTCCAACATGCCGGTGTCGGCCAGGGCCACGTGGAGACCCTTCGGGTTGGCCGAGGCCATGGGATAGACCCGCAGCCCCTCCCTCGAGTACTCCTCCAAGACGTCGAGGCAGTCCCGCCAGGCATCGGGGGCGTTGGTGAACCGGAGCAGCGGGTTGACGTGGAGGGGCTTGCCCCCCGAGGTGACGGCCATGCCCCGGAGCAGGTCACGGTCGGCCTGGTCATAGCCGACGGCGAAGCTCTGGCACAGGTGCTCCATGATGCCCTCGTCGTAGCGGCTAAGCACGGTGGTCAGGGCCAGGATCTCCTCGGGGCTGGCCAGGTTGGAGGGGATGGGCTTGCCCTCGTGGTCGGCGTGGACGTCGAGCTGGGAGGTGGAGAAGCCGACCGCCCCCTGGCTCATGCCCTGGTCGACCAGGGCGGCCATCTGGGTGATCTCCGAAGGCGTCGCCGCCCGCTCGGAGGCCTCAGCCCCCATCACCCAGCGCCGGATAGCCGAGTGGCCGACGTAGTAGGCCATGTTGACCCCGATGCGGCCGTCCAGATTGGCCATGAAGTCCCCGACGCTGCCGCCTTCGAAGTCGACGCCCTCGGTCAGGGCCTCGGCCGACATGCCCTCCACCTTGGCCAGCATGAGCACCAGCCAGGGGAGGTCCTCGGGTTTGGCCGGCGACAGGGCGAAGCCGCAGTTCCCGGTGAGCACGGTGGTCACCCCGTGCCACGACGACGGGGAGGCGGAGGACTCGAAGTGGAGCTGGGCGTCGTAGTGGGTGTGGACGTCGACGAAGCCCGGGGTGAGGACCAGGCCGTCGCCGTCGATCACCTTGTCGGCCGTCGCCCCCTTCAGGCGGCCGACCTTGGTGATCCGGCCGTCAGCCACGGCGACGTCGCCGACAAAGCCGGGCATCCCCGTCCCGTCGACGATCTCGGCACCTTTGATGAGCAGTTCGGACTGCGTCATGACGACCCCCTGGGACTTGACGACGTGGCGATTCAATCAGGCTCAACTCGATCCAACAAGGCGGATCAACGCATGGTGACCCCGCCATCGACGGAGATCACCTGGCCGTTGACGAAGGCAGCGTCCGACGACAACAGGTAGGCCACGGCCGCGGCGATGTCATCGGGCTCGCCGAGGCGGCCAGAGGGGTTCTTCGCCTCTCGCTTGGCCAGCAGCTCAGACATGGAAGCGGCCGCCGTGTCGGTGAGTATGAGCCCGGGCGCGACCACGTTGCAGCGAATGCCCTCCCGTCCCCAGCGATTGGCGACGTGACGGCTCACGGCGTTGATGGCTGCCTTGGCTGCGCCGTAGGCCGGGCGGTTGCGCTCGCCGACGAAGGCGGCGCCCGAGCTGGTGTTGACGATGGAGCCGCCACCCCGGGCGAGCATTAAGGGGATGGCCTGGCGCATGGCCAGGACGTAGCCCCGCACGTCGACATGCATGGTCCGGTCCCAGACCTCTAAGTCGATGTCGAGCAGGTCGGTGTCCCGGCCGAGGGTTCCAGCCGACAGGTCGGCCGCCACATTGTGGAGGAGGTCGACGCCGCCGAAGGTCGACGAAACCTCGGCGAAGAGCCGTGCCACCGACTCCTCGTCGGCCATGTCGCAGGCGATGGCGATGGCGGAGTCGCCGATCTCCTCGCTTACCCGCAACGCGGCGGCCGGATCAATGTCGGCCACGGCCACCTTGGCCCCTTCGGCGGCGAGCCGTCGTGAGCTGGCGGCACCGATTCCGTTGCCACCGCCCACGACGACTGCCACCTTCCCTGTGAGACGGTCCAGAGCGGACGGCCCCTGCGACGATGGGCTCAACCCGACGTGCTCGTCGTGGTCTTGATGGCGACGTTCGGGTAACAGGCGTAAGGGACCTTGACCTTGTACTGCGAACCCGACACCACCATCAGCGTGAGCCCGATGATGCCGTCCTTGTGGGCGGCGGGGAAGGTCTGGCTGCAGGCACCACCCTTCAGCGTCTGCTGGTACGTGAAGCCGCTGTTGGCCGCTTGGGTGATACCGGCCCCGGTCAGGGGAGCTCCCTTTTTGGCCGCGTTCTGGAGCATCTGGACCAGCATGTCCGCGGTGTAGTAGCCGAGCGAGGCGCCCAGGCCGACCGGCTGGGCCTTGCCGATGGCCTTCAAGTCCGTACTGAGCTGCTTGATTGACGGGCTGTTGTCCTCGGCCGCCGGCATCTCTGAGTTGACCACCTGACCCTGGAGCGCCGCCTTGACGCTCGGCTGGGTCTCGAGGATGCCCTCGCTGTAGCCGACCGGGCTGTAGAGGATGGTCTTCACCCCGGCGGCCAGGAACGCTGCGCTCAGTCCCGTAGCCGAGGCGAAGTCGAGCGAGAGAAAGACGACGTCGGGCTTGGACGCCTCGATCTGCTGCACGTAGGGCGCATAGTTGGTCGACGTGCCGGCGATGGGAACGATGCCCTTGTTGAACACGACCTTCATGCCGACGGCCTCGAAGAGATTGGCCTCATAGGCCCCGGACGCCGCTGCCGTCGGGATGTCACCGTTGACGATGGCGACCGTCGTCTGGGACGGCTTCTTCGGTGCCAGGTACTTGGCCAGGGCCCCACCGGTGGCGAGGGACACCTTGCCGTCGGTGAGGATCAGGCATCCGTCCACCGAGAAGGCGTAGGGAACGTTGCACCAGTCCGGCGCCAGTCCCCACCCGAGGAACGGCACCTTCTGCGCGGCGAGGAAGGTGGTCGCCGACGGGTTGAAGACCTCGGACACGACCGGGGCCACGATGTCCACGTGCTGCTCTTGGACGAGTGACTCAGTGAGGGTCTGGTCCCGGGACGGGTCACCGCCGTCATCTTGTACGCCGATGAACTGGACCTTCCTACCCTCGACGCCTCCGGCTTTGTTGAACCGGGCGATCCGGGCGTTGAAGCCGTCAGCCAGGCCCGGATAGTCCGCAGCCTCGGCAATGCCGCCGACCACGATCGGCGCTTTCGAGCTACTGCTCGTGGCGGCAACCGCCGTCGTGGCCGGCAGGGCCACGGTGGAGACCCCCACCACCAGCGCCCCGACCAAGGTGATCCAATGATGCCTACTCTTCCATTTCATGTTTTCCCCCAATAGGTTGATGCTTCGTTAGGTCACGAACTGTTGCCCTCGAACCTCGCAAGGAGCTGGTATGGATCTGATCTCGGGCCTGCGGCAAGCCGCAGCCAAGAAAAAGCAGGAAGAAGAGGCGGCACGAAAGGCCGCAGAGGGCGTGGCGGGCGTGAAGGCCGAATCCGGCGAAGAGACGTCGGACGCGACGGGTGACGAGGACGACGAGCATGACCCCCCGGTCACACCATGAGTACCTGCCTGTATGAAGGTGTCCACCGTTACCCCCTGGCGCCGACTCGGCGATCGGCACAGGCCGGCATCGTCACCCGGGCTAGTTGGCCGTGAGCGAAGAGTAGTCGGCCCGATGTCCTCGAGCCTCGAGCTCGGGGATGACCTTGGTGCCGAGCAGCTCGATGCTGCGCATCACCTTTTCGTGAGGGAGCATGCCGAACTGTGAGTAGCACAGCAGGTGGTCGATCCCCGCTTCCTCATAGCGGAGGATCTTCTCCAGGCACTGTTCGGGAGTCCCGATGATGATCATGTCCTCGTCTTGGTACTTCTGGACGTCGATGTTGCCCCCCAAGATGTCCTTCAAAAGCGGGAAGACGCCTTCTTGCTCCTCGGGGGTCAGGTTGGGCAGCTCCCACTCCAAGGTGAACTCGGCGTTGTTCTTGTACCACCAGTGCACGGAGTCCCAGAGCCCGTAGGCCGCGGCCTCGTCCATGTCGTCACAGCAGTGGACGAGGGTGTACGCCCCGGCCCGGTCGTTCCGCACCCGGGTCAGCAGCTCCGATGCCCCTTTTGTCTTGGCCTCCGCCTGGGCCTGGCGGTAGCCCTTGACAATGTCGGCCATCACCTCGACCGGCTGGAACAGGGCGAACGACAGGAGTCCGAGCCCGAAGCGTCCGGCATTCGCCGCCGACGCCTCGCTGGCCGCGGCCAGCCACACAGGGGGGTGCGGGTCCTGGTAGGGCTTCGGGGTCTGCATCCGCTCGGGGAAGGTGAGCAAGGGGCTGTCCCAGCTGAACCGCTCCTGTTCCCACATGCGCACCACGATCTCTACCGCCTCTCGCCACTGGGCTCGCGAGCGGTCGTCAATCGGCACCCCGAAGGCCACCTGTTCCATCGGCGTCGAGCGACCGGTGCCCCACTCGACCCGGCCATGGCTCAGCACGTCGACCGTGGCCACCTTCTCAGCCACCCGAGCCGGGTGCTGGAAGCCGGGGGGCATGAGCGAGACGCCGAAGCCGAGGCGGATGTTCTCGGTGGCGAGAGCGAGCCCCCCGAGCACCACCTCGTTGGAGGGACAGGCCGAGCGGCTGTCTCGGAAGTGGTGCTCGACGCACCAAACGGTCTGAAAGCCCAGCGTGTCAGCCAGTTTGATCTGGGCGATGCCCTCGTCGTAGACGGCCTGCTCGGCGTGGCGCTGGCCGTAGGGGTGAGGCTCCTTCCAGGGCTTCACCTTCGGCTGGAACTCGTACAGCAGATCGAGCTTCATCTTCCCCCATCTCACATATGAAACATATGTTGCGTCCGTGACCATACAGTGACGGACGGGGGCGAGCAAGGGACTCTAGGGCCGGCCAAGATCCTCCCGCTCCAGGGTGTGCGATGCCGCTTTGGCCGCTTCGATCAGCCGCTTACCGATGGAATCGATCTCCGCCTCGACGAGGGGGGTCTCAAAACCGACCAGGGTGATGGCGGCCACCACACGGTCGGCGTTGAACACCGGTGCGGCGATGAAGACCACCCGGTGCTTGGCGTCGGGCTGGACGTCGATGAGGGAGTAGTCGTCGCTGCTCGACTCCCGCAGGATGCTCAAGACATGGTCCGACGCATCCTCTTCCTCGGCCGTCTCCTCCATGCCCGAGGACACCGCCTCCAGGATCTTGGCGTAGACGTCGGACTGCACGCCGACCGAGTAGCCGCGCCTCTTGATGGCGGCCGCCGATTGGCGGTGCCGGGCGGCCTTGGCCTCGTCGTCGGGGCCGCCATCCGATCGATTGATCCAGTCCTCGATCTCGGACGGCGACGACCAGGCCACATAGACGGCTCCGACTGGGGCGACGAAGGGGACCTTCTGGCCGACCTCGAGACCGAAGAGGGGGACGCGGTGGTACGAGGCGGCCAGCTCGACGATGTAGCCGCCGATCGGGGCAGAAATGTTCCACTGGAGGTCGAGCTCCGCGGCCAGCTTCGACACTTCGGTAGTAGCCGCGCCGATCACCCGGAACCGGTCGCTCGCTGCCGCCCCGAGTCTGATGAGGGCAGGGCCCACCGAGTAGCGCTTGTGCACTGGGTGGCGGGACACCAACCCTGACTGCTCCAGAGTGTGGAGGATGCCCGAGCAGCTGGCCTTGTTGTGGTCGATGGCCCGGGCGATCTCGGAGAGTGTGTACTCCGACCTCGGGTCGTCGGCCAGGAACTCCATCATCTCCGCGGCATATCTGACTGCAGGTGCGGAGCGGGCCATCTGTGCAGTTTAGGTCAGGCCCGTCGAGACCCGACGAGCCTTTCGGGCAGCCATCATGGGTCACCCACGAAACGAATGTTTCATATATGCTGCAATAGGGACCCGGGGGAGGTTCCCACGAAGGGGAGACCATGGAACTCGGCATTTTCATCCAGGGCTATGTGCCGGAGTCGAGGCGCCAGTCGACGCCCGATGCAGAGCACTGGGTGCTCATGAAGGAGCTGGAGATCGCCGTGGCCGCCGACCGGGCGGGGTTCAAGTACGTGTGGGCCAGCGAGCACCACTTCTTGGACGAGTACTCGCACCTGTCGGCCAACGACGTGGTCCTGGGCTACCTCGCCCACGCGACCGAGCGGATCCACCTCGGCTCGGGCATCTTCAACCCGTTGGCGCCGGTCAACCACCCGGTCAAGGTGGCCGAGCGGGTGGCCATGCTCGACCACCTGTCCGGCGGTCGCTTCGAGTTCGGCACCGGCCGTGGGGCCGGGAGCCATGAGATCCTCGGCTTCCTGCCAGGTATCGAGGACATGAACGGCACGAAAGAGATCTGGGCCGAGACCATCGGCGAGTTCCCGAAGATGTGGCTGCAGGACGAGTACGAGGGCTTCGACGGCAAGTACTGGTCGCTCCCACCCCGCAAGGTCCTCCCCAAGCCCTGGGGTCCCGGGCACCCGGCCATGTGGTACGCCGCCGGCAACACCCCGAGCTACGCCATGGCCGCCCGGATGGGACTCGGCGTGCTCGGGTTCTCGGTCGGTGCCGTGCCCGACTTGGAGCCGGTGCTGAAGGCCTACAAGGCCGAGATCGTGAATGCCGAGCCGATCGGGGCGTTCGTGAACGACAATCTGATGGTCACGACCAAGGCGTTCGTCGCCGAGGACTCGGCCCGGGCCCTCGAGGGTGCGGTGGCCGCCCGCATGAACGACATCCAAACCCAGTCGTTCCGATACCACGACACCTTCCCCCACCCCGAGGGCGTGCCTCCGTGGCCGGAACGCATCCCGGACTTCACGCCTGAGCTGATGCGGGAGATGGCGAGCGTCGGGTCGGTCATCCTCGGGGACCCCGACGAGGCCCTGGCCCAGGTGCGGATGTGGGAGAGCGCCGGCGCCGACCAGCTGGTGTTCGCCATGCATCCAGGTCTGCCCGACGACACGATCTTCGAGACCATCCGGCTCCTCGGCGAGCATGTGATCCCGAAGGTCGACCCCGATCCGGTCCACCGCACCACGCGTTTTCGCCAGGCCGGCGGGACGACGGTCTGATTCCCGCCCCCCGTCACGGTCGGCGGTGGGTCACGCCGTCATCGGATGCGAAATGCAGCGAGTCGGGGGGCGGGATACCGTTGGTCCAGGGGAACGCCAATACCGGCGTCGACGCCGGGTCCGGGCTTGCGCCCTGGGGCCCGCTGATGGAGAGGAAGGTGCCCGATGGGCAAGCTAGACGGAAAAGTGGCATTCATTACCGGGGCCGCCCGGGGCCAGGGCCGGAGCCACGCCGTGAGGCTGGCCTCAGAGGGCGCCGACATCATCGCCATCGATGTGTGCGCGGACATCCCCGCAACCGAGTACGCGGGTCCGAACGAGGATGACCTGAAAGAGACGGTACGACTGGTCGAGGCGACCGGCCGTTCCATCGTCTCTCGAGTGGTCGACGTCCGGGACCTCGACGGTGTGTCCAAGGTGGTGACCGACGGGGTCGGACAGCTCGGTCGGCTGGACGTGGTGGTGGCCAACGCCGGCATCTGCACCATCCAACCGTGGGACCAGGTGACCCCCGAGGTGTGGAACGAGGTCATCGGCATCAACTTGACCGGCGTGTGGCACACCTGTGCTGCCGCCGTCCCCCATCTGGTCAATGCCGGCGGCGGCTCGGTCATCTTGATCAGCTCGGTGGCCGGCTTGAAGGGCCAACCGTTCCTCTTGCCCTACGCGGCGGCCAAGCACGGGGTGGTCGGCATCATGCACGTGCTCACCAACGAGCTGGCCGACAGCAACATCCGGGTCAACTCGATCCATCCGACCGGGGTCAACACTGCGATGGCCGCAGGGTTTGGATCCATGGGCGACCGCATCATGAACGACTTCAAGGTGGGGTCGATCTTCATGAACTCGCTTCCGGTCGAACTGGTCGAGCCCGAGGACATCAGCCAAGCCGTACTGTTCCTCGCCTCCGACGAGTCGCGGTACGTCACCGGGCTGACCATGACGGTCGACGCCGGAGCCACCGCCCGCTGACCGTCGGGCGGCCGAGTTCCCGCTCATCAGCAGTCCAACGACAATGGCCCGGGCCACTCGATGAGTGACCCGGGCCATCCGTCTTAGCGAGGCTCGCCGTGAGGCGGGCCAGCCGTCTTGGCGTTTACTTGACCGTGTCGCGGAAGCGCGTGGTCCGGTGGATCGGATCCGTGTCGATCTTCGGGATCACGTGCTCGCCCATCAGCCGGATGGTCTCGAGTGCGGCCTCCAGATCGCCCCCGGAAACCCCGAAGGTCAGCTGGTCACAACCGGCCGACTCCCAGCGCTGACACTGATCGAGCGCCTGAGCCGGGTCCCCGACGATGGCTGCCCCGACCTCGGCCATGAGCTCTACCGTGGGCAGGTCCAGGTCTGGGATGGTCTCCGGCCAGTACGGCACGCCCTCAGGGTGGGGGAAGGTGTCGTGGTAGCGGAAGACGTTGCTCTGGAGGTAGTTGAGCTTGGCGTCGAGGCACTTCTGGTAGCCGGCCTGCTTGTCCTCGGAGACGAAGGCGGCGGTGCAGACCATGACGTTGTCGTTGACGAACGCACCGATGGGCTCGGCGTTCACGACGGCCTTCTTGTACGTGTCGAGGATGGCCTCGAGGTCGGGGAGGGACCCGACCGAGAAGCCGAGCACGCCGAGGCCCTTGCGGGCGGCCATCTCGTAGCTCGAGGTGCTGCCGGCGGCGTACCACATGGCCGGGTGGCCCGGGCCCCACGGCTTCGGCAGGATCTTGCGGGGAGGCAGCGACCAGAACTTCCCGTCATAGCCTTGGTACTCGTCCTGTAGCCACATCTTGGGGAACTCGGCGATGACGTCCTCCCAGATCGCCTTCGTGTCGTTCATGTCCTCGATGCCGGGCAGGAAGCCGAGGATCTCGTGGCTACCCGCTCCGCGCCCGGAGCCGAACTCGAACCGGTTGCCGGAGAGGTGGTCGAGCATGGCGACCCGCTCGGCCACCTTGGCCGGGTGGTTGACCTGGGGCAGTGGGTTGAAGATGCCCGAGCCGATGTGGGCGCGCTTGGTGGCATGGGCCAGGTAGCCCAAGACGACGTCGTTGGCCGACAGGTGGGAGTACTCCTCCAAGAAGTGGTGCTCACTGGCCCAGATGTACTTGAACCCGGCCTCGTCAGCCGCCTTGGCCAACGCGAGGTCGTCCATCAGCGCCGTGTGCTCGGCGTCAGGGTCCGATGCCGACTTCCACTTCGGAATGTATCCCTGGATGAATATTCCAAACTCCATTGGCATTGTTCGAACCCCCAAGATTCGCAAGTGGATACTGCGGCTAATTGCCCGTCAGCGTAGGCGATTGCTCGAAGCGTTGCGAACCTAGTCGGAGGCCGGTAGGGGCTTCGCCTCCTTGACAAGAAGAGGAATCTCTGCAATCGACAACGAGCCCTGACCGGGCTTCGTGCACAGCAATTCGATGCCGACCTCCTCTTCCGCGTAACGCTTTCCGAGCAGCGTCGAACCGTTGAAGCCTGTGGCCACGGTGCCCCCGGCGGGTCGCTCGTCGGCGAAGTCGAGGAGCGGCGCCCCGCCACAGCGAAGGTCGACGTCCCCTGCGGGCGCCCGCACGACGATCACCTCGGTCTCGTCCACTGCGCTCTTCAGCCTCGTCCCAGCCTTCAACACCATGATTGTTCCTCTCGTCAAACTAATGACCTGTCACCCGGCACCTTCCCTCGGGCGGTGCCCGGGTGCGCCGGACATGGTCCGTGCGAACAGCAGGCAGAGTGTACTGCCACAGCTGTCAGCGCACGACGGTCTGAAGGTCCCGACGGTCTGAAGGTAGGGTCCGGTCCCGAGGTCCAAGCACGGAAAGAGGATGAGTGCGCCCCGAACAGCTGCTGTCTGACGACAGGATCACCTTTGGCTTCGTCACGAGCGCCAGGAGCGAGCCGGCCCGGCTCGAGGCGATGGGTGCTGACTCACTGTGGACAGGCGGCCACATCGCCTCACGCAATCCCTCGCCCGAGGCCATGATGGGCTTGGCCGGCCTTGTCGAGCAGACGAGCGAGGTAACCGTCGGGACCTCGATCCTGCTGCTGCCCCTCTATCCACCGGCCCTGGTGGCCAAGCAGATCGCCGACCTCGACTGCGCCAGTCGGGGAAGGATCGCCCTCGGGGTGGGGATCGGCGGGGAATACCCCCAGGAGTTCCGGGCGACGGGGGTGCCCATCGGTGAGCGTGGGGCCCGGCTGGACGAGGCCATCCCGCTCCTCCGGAAGCTGTGGACGGCCGAGGAGATCAGCCACGACGGTCGCTTTTACCCGATGGAGGACGTGAAGATCCACCCCGCCCCGCAACAGGGGAGTGGCTTGCCCATACTCGTGGCCGGTCGCAAGGAGGCGGCCATGCGCCGTGCGGCCCGGATGGGCGACGGATGGATGCCCTACATGTATTCGCCCCGTCGCTATCGCAGCTCGGTCGAGTCGGTCCGGGCCTATGCCGCAGAGGCAGCTCGGGACCTGACCCGATTCTCGTGGTCCCAGTTCACGGCGTTCAACGTCCAACCGGACGGAGACGCCGCCCGCCGGGAAGCCGCCGCCTTCCTCGGGGGGACCTACGACCAAGGGTTCGAAGAGATGATCACCCACGTGGCCGCAGTGGGCACGCCGGCCGAGGTGACGGCGCGACTGACCGAGTACGTCGAGGCCGGTGTGCGCCACTTCATCTTCATGGCCGCGACCCTCGGTGCCATGGCAGACCAGGCCCGCGTCCTTCTGGAAGACGTCATCCCGCAGATGGGCTGAGCGTGCCGCCAGCGGTCGGCGAGGACCGCCGGCGGCACGCTCAGAACGGGGAGGGCATCCGGTCCATCGGGACGGCGATGACCATCGGGGTGTCGGCGGCCAGGGCCTCGGCGATGGCCCCGGGCAGCTTCTCCACGTCGTCGACCTTCATGCCGTCGGCTCCGAACGACCGGGCCATGGCCACCCAGTCGGGGTTGCGGAGCAGCGTGCCGAGCTCACGGCCGTGGTACTTCTCCCGTTGGTCCCGGTTCGAGTTGCCGTAGGCGCCGTCGTCGAAGACCACGGTCACGGTGTTGATCCCGTGCTGGACGGCGGTGGCCAGCTCGGTGGCGGCGAAGAGGAATCCGCCGTCGCCGGTGACGGTGACGACCGGGGAGTCGGGCCGGCCGACCTTCACCCCGAGTGAGGCCGGGAAGCCGAAGCCGAGGGTCCCCATGTACGAGGTCGAGAAGTAGGTGCGGGGGGCGTAGACCGGATAGCGCATGTGGCACATGTAGGCGATGGTCGTGGTGTCGCAGACCAAGATCCCGTCGTCGGGCACGGCCTGGCGAAGGAGCTCGACCATGTGGGTCTGGGGCCCGACGGCCCGGAGCTGCTCTTCCACCTGCGCCCGGGTGGCCTTGGCCTCGTCGGTGCGCGAGGGCCGGTCGATACCCCGCTCGGTGAGGGCGGCAACCAGTGCCTCCAGCGTGATCTGGGCATCTCCGGCCAGGGCGATGTCGACAGGATGGTTGCGCCCGATCTGGTCGGGATCGACGTCCAGGTGGATGAGCTTTTGACCTTCCGTGAGGCCCATTCCCTGGCCGCGGGTCCCGACGGCGAGCACCACGTCGGCGGAGTCGATGAGCGGCTTCAGGCGACGGTTGACCCAGGCCGTACCGACCGAGAGGGGGTTCCGATCGTCGATGGCCCCTTTGCCCTCTCGGGTGGTGACGACAGGGCTCTGGAGGAGCTCGACGACCTGGCGAAGCCCCTCGGTGGCGTCGCCCAGCACCACTCCGCCGCCGGCGATGACCAACGGTGTCGTTGAGCTGATGAGCAGGTCTGCGGCCTTCGCCACCAGGTCGGGATCGGCACCGACTGGGTGGACCTCGACCGGGTCGATGAGGGTGACGAGGTCGCTCTCGGCAAAGGCTTCCGGCGGGATCTCGACCTCGACCGGGCGGGGGCGGCCGGAGTTCATCTGGTTGAACGCCTCACGCAGGGCGGCCGGGATGCCCTGGGGATCGAGCACGCGCTCGGCCCACTTGGTGATGGGCCTCACCAGATCGAGCTGGTCATGGACGTCGTGGAGCAGTCCGAGGTCCTTGCCGATGCCGTGCCGGTTGACCTGGCCGGCGAGCAGCAGGACGGGCGATGAGCAGGCATAGGCGGTGGCGAGGCCACCGGCGGCGTTCAGGACTCCCACCCCGGGGACGACCATGGCCACGCCCGGACGTCCGGTGGCCCGGGCATAGCCGTCGGCCATATAGGTCGTGCCCTGCTCGTGGCGGGTCACGATGTAGCGAATCTCAGGCGTGTCGACCAGAGCGTCGAGGGCCGCCATGAGCTGGTCCCCCGGCAGTCCGAAGATCACCTCAACGCCCTCCCGACGGAGTTGGCGGGCCATGGCCTCGCCGCCGGTCATCGAAGTTGGGGTGGCGGTGCCTGCATCGGAAGTAGCGCTCATTGAACGACAGTGCCTTTCTCGGGGGTGCGCGGTGGCGACGACCACGGCGAGCACGCATTGTAGGCGCGAGCAGCGATCGATCCCCAACCTGGACCCCATGCATCCCACCTGTCCAGCCGCGATCGACCGCCTTGTCGCTAGCACGGCCAGGGCGGTACCTTTGCGACCTGCCTTGGCCCGCCCGCGGGCCCGTCATGCCGAGGTGGGGGAGGAGCAATCGTGACCGAAGTCGAGGATCGCATGGACGAGCTGGAGCGTCGCCTCCAACTAGTCGAGGACGAGAGGGCCATCCACCGGACCCTCGTCCGGTACGGCTTCGCTGTGGACAGCGGTGACGGTGAGGCGACCGCCGACCTCTATACGGACGACTGCGTCATCGAGGTGGACTTCGGCGGTGGAGCGACGTTCCACGGTCGTGAGGGGGCAAAGGGCCTCGTCGACAATGAGACGCATCAGTCACTCCTGCCGAACTGCGCCCACCTCATCGGACCCCTCTCCATCGTGGTCGATGGCGACCGGGCCATGGCGACCGGCTACGCCATGGTCGTGAAGAGGTCGGGCGACACCTTCGACATCTGGCGGGAAGGATGTGGGCGTTGGGAGCTCTCCCGGGTCGACGGCGCATGGCGGATCAGCCACCGCACGTCGATAGCCGTGGGCAGCGCAGCAGCGCAGGCACTGCTCGCCGGCGGACTCTGATGGCCACCTTCGACCTGACCGGCCGGGTTGCGGTGGTCACCGGCGGGAACGGCGGCATCGGCTTCGGCATCGCCTCCGCCCTGGGCATGGCCGGGGCGACGGTAGCCGTGTGGGGCCGAGACGAGGCGAAGACCGAGCGGGCCGTCGGTCGGCTGGCCGATCAGGGCATCACGGCCCTCGGTCTCCGGTGCGATGTCTCCGAGGAGGACGACGTGGTCCGGTGCACAAAAGAGACCATCGCCCGGTTCGGGCGCCTTGACGTCAGTGTGGCCAACGCCGGGGCCGGCAGCCACATCCCCTTCCTCGAGACCACGCTGGCCCAATGGCGAAGGGGCCTCGACACCAACTTGAGTGGTGCCTTCCTGTGCTTCCGGGAGGCGGCGAGACAGATGGTCGAAGCCGGGGAGGGCGGCTCGTTGATCGCCGTGTCATCGGTGGCCTCCCGCCATGCCGCGCCCATGATGGCCGGCTACGCCACGGCCAAGGCCGGGCTCGGGGGACTGGTCAGATCGCTGGCCGCCGAGCTCGCCCCGTATCGGATCCGCTGCAATGTGCTCATCCCCGGGTTCACTGAGAACGAGCGCCTCCAGGCCGACACCGTGCCGACCGAGTTCGACATCGAGGTCGTCTCGTCAGTGCCAGCCGGTCGTTGGGGCACGCCCGACGACCTCGGCCAGGCCGCTGTCTACCTGGCCGACCCGACCCTCAGCTATCACACCGGCGGCGAGGTGATCGTCGACGGTGCCTACTCGATCATGCCCCCCTACCTGGCCGTGCGCGCCGGGCGGGAGGGACTGCGGACCGACCCGACCGGCCCGGGGCCGAAGTAGTGGGCAGCCCAGTGAGGGAGAGGGGCGCGAGATGACCGTTGCGTTCGAGCAAAGGGGGCACTGCGCCGTCCTCACCATCAACCGTCCCGAGGCCCGCAACGCGGTGAACGCCGAGGTGGCGGCAGGCATCGAGGAGGGAATCGACCGGATCGAATCCGACGACGAGCTCTGGATGGGGATCCTGACCGGGGTTCCGCCCGTATTCTGCGCCGGGGCCGACCTGAAGGCCCTCCAGACGCGCCGCGCCGGCGGGATGTTCACCGAGCGGGGGGGCTTCGCCGGCTTCGTCACCCGCGAGCGGACCAAGCTCATCATCGCCGCTGTCGACGGACCCGCGCTGGCCGGAGGCACGGAGATCGTCCTCGCCACCGACCTGGTGGTGGCGTCCCGGAGGGCCACGTTCGGCATTCCCGAGGTCAAGCGGTCACTGGTGGCCGGAGCCGGCGGGCTTTTCCGACTGCCTCAGAAGGTCCCGCAGAACGTGGCCATGGAGTGCGCAGTGACCGGCGACCCCATCTCGGCCGAGCGTGCCGAACGATTCGGACTCGTCAACGTGCTGGTCGAAGACGGTGAAGCTCTCGACGCAGCCCTGGCTCTGGCCGACCGCATCATGGTCAACAGCCCGTTGGCCGTGAGAGAGAGCCGGCGGGTGATCTTGGAGTCCGCCCACCGGGACGACGACGAGGCGTTCGCCATCTCGAATGCATCGCTCGACATCGTGATGGGTTCGGCCGACTACCGAGAGGGCATCGCCTCGTTCGTCGAAAAGCGCGCCCCGCGGTGGACAGGGGCCTGAGCGTCGGATCTCCTTCGGAGTCCGCTCCTTACGTCTCTACCGCGAGTGGGAGTGATCATCGGACGAGGGCTACGATGCCCCAAACATCGGGTCGGATGGGGCCCGAGCTGCCGGCGTGGACGGAATCTGGCCACGCCGGGTATCGAACGAACACCAACATTGAACGAGCCCCTGGGGGATAGCGATGCGACTGGGTGATACGGCCAACGACGAGGCAAGGGGCTTCGGGCGCCCCCTGGACGGGATACGGGTGATTGCCCTCGAGCAGATGCAGGCCCTTCCCTTCGCCACCCAGTTCATGGCCCGGCTGGGCGCCGAGGTGATCAAGATCGAGCAGGTCGGCCGGGGCGATGCGGGCCGGGGCTCGACGCCGACGGTGACCAAGGAGAACGGGGACAAGGTCGGTGCGACCTTCCTGCGCAACAACTTGGGCAAGGAGAGCGTGGCCATCGACTTCCAGTCCGACCGGGGTCGCCAGCTCGTCCTCGACCTCGCCGCCGAAGCCGATGTGGTGTGCGAGAACCTCGGGCCGGGCAAGGCCAAGCGGCTCGGGCTCGACTACGAGACCATGAGCGCGGATCATCCCGAGCTCATCTACTTGTCGATCTCCGGGTTCGGCAATGACGGCCTGTCTCCCTATGAGAAGTGGCCGGCCTACGCCTCGGTGGCCGAGGCGATGTCGGGCATCTATGAGTACTCGAGGCGACCCCATCAGCCGCCAGTCATCGCCCCCGTCGGTGGACTGGGCGACACCGGCACCGGCATGTTCGGCCTGATCGGTGTACTGGCCGCTCTCCGGCACCGCGACACGACCGGCTTGGGCCAACACGTCGACGTGTCCATGTTCGACGCCATGGTCTCGCTGTGCGACCTGGCCGTGAACTACTGGTCGATGGGCCAGGTCAAAGAGCCCGATGCCGAGCTCAATCTGCCGCTCATCCTCGACTCCTTCCAAAGTGCCAGCGGCTGGTTCATGTTGCAGGTGGTCCGGGAGTACCAGTTCGAGCGCCTGGCCAACCTGATCGGCCATCCCGAATGGCTGGAAGACGAGAGGCTGAGCACGCGCCAGGGCTGGCGCGAACACATGGAGGACATCATCCGCCCGGCCGTCGAGTCCTGGGCCGCGGACAAGACCGCCTTCGAGGCGGCCAGCGCCTTCGCCGAGAACGGCCTGCCCGCGGCGCCGTGTAGCGCGGCGGCCGAAGTGGCCCGAGACCCCCACCTCGCCCAACGGAACATGCTGGTCGAGCTCGAGAGGACCGATGGCGTCGAGCAGCCGGTGCTCGTCGCCGGCAACCCGGTCAAGATGTCCAAGGTGGCCGAGGGCCCCGAGTCCGACGTCCCGATGATGGGCGAGCACACCACCACCGTGTTGAGCAAACTCCTCGGCCTCGACGCCGCGGCCATCGATGAGCTCTACGCCTCGGGCGTGGTGAGCTGAGGTCCTGAAGGGTTCCCCAATGGACGGCACCATCGATGAGCTGGCGGCACAGCTCGCCATCACCAACGTGGTGTGCCGCCTGGCCATCTGCACGGACCAGGGTGGCTTGGACGACTATCTCGATGCCTTCGTTGCCGAGGCGGAGCTCGTGCTCCCCATCGGGACGCTCCAGGGCAGGACCGAGCTCCGGGAACTCGCCGAGTCACGCCGGGCCACTGGCACAGGAGGTCCGGGCAGCAACTCACGCCATGTGGTGACCACCGTCTCTGTGGCCATGGCCGGCCCCGACGAGGCCGAGGCCCTCTCCTACTTCTCCTATTTCGAGATGACGGCCACGGCGCCCGTTCTGGTCAGTATCGGCACCTACCGAGACCTCTTTCGCCGCACCGGCGGAACCTGGCGCATCGCTCGCCGCAACGTAGCCATCGGCTAGTCGCTCGGCCCGCCGGCCCAGTCGTCCGCCCCATGGCCGGCGAACGACGTGCGACGCTCAGCCCAGGCGCTCGATGATCGTGGCGTTGGCCAAGCCACCGCCCTCGCACATGACCTGCAGCCCGTAGCGGCCCCCGGAGCGCTCCAGCTCGTTCAACAAGGTGGCCATCAACCTGGTGCCGGAGGATCCCACCGGATGGCCGAGGGCGATGGCCCCTCCATTGACGTTGACCTTGTCGAGGTCGACGCCGAGCTCCTTCGCCCAGGCGAGGACGATGGAGGCAAAGGCCTCGTTCACTTCGAAGCGGTCGATCTCGTCGATCGAGAGCTTGCCGCGCTCGAGCACGGTGCGGGTGGCCGGGATGGGGCCGGTGAGCATCATCACCGAGTCCACCCCGGCCAGGGCGAAGCTGTGGAAGCGGGCCCTCGGAGTGAGGCCCAGGGCTTTGGCCTTGTCCTCGCTCATGACGAGAACGGCTGAGGAGCCGTCGGTGATCTGGGAGGACGTCCCGGCCGTGATCTTGCCGTTCTCCTTGAACGGGGTCTTCAGGCCACTCAGCGACTCGACGGTGGTGCCGTCCCGGAGCCCCTCGTCCACAGAGAACCACTCGTCGGTCAGCTGGCCATCGGCGTCTTTCACCTGGACCGGCACGATCTCGTTCTTGAAGCGTCCTTCGTCGGTGGCCTGGCGGGCCAGCTGCTGGCTGCGGGCGCCGAAGGCGTCGAGCTCCGCTCTGGAGAGGTCCCACGTGTCGGCGATGAGCTCGGCGGCGCCACCCATGGTCGACCTCCCCCCCTGGTCGGCGTAGCGGGCATGGACAGCGGGGCCGAAGGGCGCCCCGAGTCCCTCCGGGGTGCTCGCCCCCATGGGCACCCGGGTCATCGATTCGACGCCACCGGCGATGACGATGTCGTACGCCCCGGCCATCACTCCCTGGGCGGCGAAGTGGAGAGCCTGTTGCGATGACCCACACTGGCGATCGATGGTCGTGGCCGGGACCGACTCGGGGAATCCGGCAGCGAGCACGGCGCTCCTCGCCACGTTGATGGCCTGCTCGCCGACTTGGTTGACGCACCCGAGGATCACGTCGTCGATGAGGACCGGGTCGAGGTTGTTCCGCTCCACGATGGCCTTCAGCGAGATGGCAGCGAGATCGGCCGGGTGCCAGTTGGCCAACTTTCCTCCCCGCTTGCCCCCGGGGGTACGCACGGCATCGACGATCACTGCGGTGTTCATGTCTCTCCTTTGAGCGTCCGGGCCACCCGGCGAGGGCCCCATCCACTACCCCACGGTTCCGTCGCCGCGGTGACTACTGGCGCCGGTATCGTCTGGTCGGAGATGCTTGGCCTTCGGGCGACTGAGCATCAGCGAGTGTAGTGAAGCGTCCAGAGGGCCAAGCCGCACGTCCGAACGAGTGCTCGAGCGCAGAGAGGAAAGGTGAGCTGAGGGTGGACTTCCGCTTCGCTCCAGAGGTGGAGGCGTTTCGCCACGAGGTGCGCTCCTTTCTCGACGAGGTCATGGCTGTCGACGCCGCCACCTGTGGCGATGACGGTGACCTCACCGGACTCAACGAGGACTTCGAGGCCTCGGTCCTGCGCCAGGCGGGGTCCCGCGGCTTCCTCGGCGTCTCCCTCCCGGCCGAGCTGGGGGGCGGGGGGCGGCCGAGCGCATTCCAGGCCGCCTTCAATCTCGAGGTGGCGACAGCCGACGCCCCCCTCATCGACACGGCGGTCACCTTGACGGCCCAGCCGCTCGTCGCCTGGGGCTCGCCCGAGCAGCAGGCGTACTTCCTGCCGAAGTTCATGTCCGGTGAGCTGCTCACCTGCATCGCCTATAGCGAGCCCGGTGCCGGGAGCGACCTCGGGGCCCTGGCTATGGTGGCCGAGCCCGACGGCGACGGCTTCGCCCTCTCGGGGGTGAAGTCCCTGGTCACCGGCTCCCACAAGGCGCAGTGGTGCTGCACCATCGCCCGGACGACGCCGGACGTCCCGGCCAAGAACGGCCTGTCGATGTTCCTCGTCGACATGCGCTCGGAGGGGCTGACACTCCGTCGACGCCGCACCATGAACCACTGGACACTCGGGGAGTTGGTCTTTGACCGGGTCCGGGTGGGACCCGACGCGCTCCTCGGCCGCCGGGACAACGGATGGCGCCAGCTGGGGGCAGCTGTCGCCACCGAGGGCGGCGGCATGTTCCACGTCGGTATGGCCCACCACGTCCTGGACGTCCTGATCGCCTACGTGAAGGACACGGTCGAGGGCGGTCAGCGTCTGGCCGATGACCCCGTCGTCCGTGACCGGATCGCCGAGTTGTGGATCGAGCTCGAGGTGGCCGAGCGCCTGGCCCGTCGTTTCGTTTGGACGGTCGACTCGGGCCAGGACGGGACGGTCGCCGCGTCGATGGCCAAGGTCTACGCCACCGAGCTACTGCAGCGCTTGGCCCGGACGGCCACTGACATCGCCGGGATGCAGGGATCGGTCTACCGGCCGCTGTTCGGTTCCGGCTCGAGCGCGTCCGTTGGCGACGGAAGGTTCGCCTGGGAGTATCTCGAGCGGGTCCACGGCTCGCTCGGGGGCGGGACGAACGAGGTCAAGCGGACGATCATCGCCAGGGCCGGTCTAGCCCTCCCTCGAGAGAAGGCCTAGCTGTGGACCTCTCGCTTTCCACCCGCCAGGTGGCGCTGGCCGAGACGGTTCGGGTCCTCTGTGAAGGCCGGTCCGACCCGGGCTCGTGGGAATCGGTGACCTCCCAGGAGCCCGGCTACGACCGAGCGCTTTGGTCCGAGCTCCTGCGCTCGGGGCTCGCCACCGCCGGCTTCAGCGAAGGAGTGGGCGGATCCGGGGGCGATCTCAGCGACCTGGCCGTCGTGATCGAGGGGCTGGCTAGGGTGCCGGTCCCGACTCCGATCCTGAACGGCCTCGTCCTGAGTGGACAGCTGCTGGCCGGCTCTGGCCAGGACCGGTCATGGCTCGCCGACCTGTTGGCCGGTCGCCGACGGTTCGCCACCTGCATGGTCGAACCAGCGGAGGAGCCCGGGCGACCGGGCCTCTCCGCCACTCCGGCCCGGGTCGCCGGAGGTTGGACCCTGGAGGGGATAGTGGGCTTCGTCCCGTATGCGGCGAGCGCCGATGAGCTCCTCGTCGTGGTACCCGGCGCGACTGGAGGGGAGGAGGGCGCTCCACTCTTCGTGGTCGAGGCGGACACCAACGGAGTCACGATGGAGGTGGTGCCGACCGTGGGCGGTGATCGGCGCTGTCACGTCCGATTCAGCTCGGTCGTCGTCCCAGCCTCCCGGGTGCTCACGCCGACGAGTGGATCAACGGGTTGGCTGTTTCGTGCCCTCGACGTGGCGAGGGTTATGGTGGCCGCCGACATGGTTGGGGCGGCGGCGGCGTCCCTCGATCACGCAACGGCGTGGGCCAAGAGCCGCGAGCAGTTCGCCACGCCCATCGGCTCGTTTCAGGCCATCCAGCACCGGCTGGCCGACTCGTTGATCGATGTGACCGCAGCTCGGGACGCGGTCTATGACGCCCTCGGTCGGCTGGATCGCCATGAGCCGGGGGGCGTGGCCGTGGCCGCGGCCAAGGCCTTCGTCACCGACGCCTGTCGCCGCGTCACGGCCTCGGCCCATCAGGTCTGCGGGGGCGAGGGCATCTATGCCGACCAGCCGGTGCACCTGTGGCACCGTCGAGTAGCCAGCCTCGCCCCAGAACTCGGCACGGTGCGAACTGATCGAGAGGCCGTGGCCGCCGCACTACTCGACTAAGGAGAGGTGGCGTTTGCGCCCACCTTACTTTTGGGTAACTTCTGTCCGCCTCGATAATACGGCGTCTAACCCGTCGGTTGCGCTACGGTCGGAGCCGAGGTCGGGGTGACTCGCCAACACCCGAGTAACCAGGGGGAGTTGCATGACGACAGATACCGCCACGGCGGTGACTTCAAGCCCGGAGCAGCCGAGTCCGTCGACCCACGGACCCCTGTTCCGCTTCTTGTTCGTCCACGAAGTCCACGACTATCCGTCGAACGGCAAACGGACGGGATACCTGGGCCTGGCGGTACTTGCCACCATCGTCCTCTACTACACCTACTACACACAAACGGGCGTCACCCCGAACATCCTCCAGGGCTACCACATGTCCTTCAGCTTCTACGTGTGGATCGTCATCGTGTCGAACCTCATCGGTGCCTTCGCCTCGTTGCCGGCCGGCAAGACCGACAAGCTGGGCCGGGCCAATGTGATCATCTACGGCCTCTTGGTCGTCGGCCTCCTGATCGCCGTCGGCGTGCCCAACGTCCATGGGAAGTGGGGCTTCGCCATCGTCATCAGCGCGGTGGGCCTGGTCGAAGGGGCCATCCTCGTGGCCACGCCGGCCATGGTCCGTGACTTCAGCCCCCAGTTGGGCCGGGCATCAGCCATGGGCTTTTGGACGGTCGGGCCAGTGGCCGGAAGCCTCATCACCAGCGTGGTGGCCACACAGACGCTCCACCACTTCGTCGACTTCCAGAGCCAGTTCATCATCTCGGGAATTACGGCGATCGCCACCTTCGCCGTCTGCCTGTTCTTCATGAAGGATCTGTCCGCCAAGCTGCGGGACCAGTTGATGGTGTCAGCCCAGGACCAGGCCCTGGTCGAGGCACGAGCACGGGGCATCTCAACCAGCGAGGTCATTGCGGCCACGGCCAAGCCCTGGCGACAGATCTTCAAGTGGGACCTGATCGGGTCGTCACTCGGCATCTCGTTGTTCCTCCTCGTCTACTTCGCCGCCGCCGGGTTCTTCACCATCTACTTCTCGACGGTGTTCGTGAACTCCAACGGGTCGAACTTCTCGGTCTCGCAAGCCAACGGGCTGAACGCCTGGTTCTGGGGGGCCGATGCCGTGGCCCTCATCATCTTCGGGGTGCTGTCCGACCTATTGAAGGTGCGCAAGCCATTCATGCTGGTGGGTTCCGTCGGAGGGATCGTCTTCCTCTTGTTGTTCTCCCACCAGGCCAGCAACGCCCACACCCCCTACTACCACCTGGTCGTCGTCGAGATCATCCTGGCCGCCTTCTTGTCCTTGGCCTATGCGCCCTGGATGGCCGGCTACACCGAGATGGTAGAGAAGAAGAACCCTGCCTTGGTAGGGACGGGGCTGGCGCTATGGGGATGGGTGCTGCGGCTGACCGTCGGCATCTCGTTCATCTTCCTTCCGGTTGTCATCCATGCAGTCAACCCAGTTGTCAACAACCAGCCCCTGGCCACCCAGACCATCCCCGGCACCAACACCAATGCCCAGAGCTTCCTCTCCGAGCACCCTGCCTCGGTGGCGTTCGCCACTGACCACGCCGCCTTCCTCGCCGTGCTCAACGAGCCGAAGAACGTGCCGGTAGTGAGCGCCCTGGCCGCAGACCCGAGCGCCGCCAACATCGCCGCCGCCGCCAAGGCACTCGGGCCGGTCAACTTGGCCATGGTGGTGAAGTACCAAACGCAGCTGAAGACACTGGTCGTGCCGTACAGCAAGGAGCTGAACTATCTGTCGGCCAACCAGGCACAGCTGACCGCTCTGCAGAACGGCGTCAAGCAGTCGCCGAAGGAATGGCAGAACTGGTTCTGGGTGTGCATCGCCGGCATGGTCTTGTTCATTCCGACCGTCTTCTTGAATCGGGGTCGCTGGAGTCCGAAGCGGGCGCGAGAGGACCAGGCCAAGCACGATGCCGACGTGGCCCGTGAGCTCGGCGAACTGGTCGGCGCCAAGGCCTGACCGTGCTGCTCACGGGTCGCATGGTCCCGTGAGCAGCAATGGTGATGACCGACAAGCTCGACTGTGGGTACGACACGAGTTCGTCGCTCCAGGAGTTCGTCGTTGGGGCGAGCACCGATGCGGCCGGGGACGGCACGAAACCGAATGGCTGCAACAGCCAGCGGATGGGGCCTTTTTGGCCGGCTCGCGCTCGGAGCTCCCTTGTTTGTCGCAGCCGCCATCTACGGTGAGCAACGTGGATAGTCACGCCGATCTTCGCTCAGGGTTTGCCGTGGTTGACGTGGAGACGACCGGTTTCGATCCCGAAGAGCAGAGGATCGTCGAGATCGGGGTGGTCATCCTCGACGACGAGGGTCGTGAGCTCAGCGCATTCTCCACCCTTGTCGACCCAGGGTGTGACCCCGGCCCAACGCACATCCACGGCATCTCTGCGCCCATGCTCAATGGGGCTCCGAGCTTCGCCCTCATCCATCCCTATGTGGCTGATCAACTGACCGGAAGAGTGATGGTCGGGCACAATGTGAATGGGTTCGATCAGGCCTTCTTGGAGGCAGAGTGCCGTCGAGTGGGGGGCGACGAGATGGCACCGCGGAACGTGGCGACCGTCGACACGCTGCTCATTGCCCAAGAGCAGCTGGGACTAGAGGGCCGCGCCAAACTGGTCGACTGCTGTGACCACTTCGGCCTGAGTTGGATCGATCACCACAGCGCCCTCGGGGACGCTCGGGTCACCGCTGCGCTGTTTCGATGCATGCGGGACAAGCTGGGCGACGAGGCGCTCGGCATCGCGAACGCCCTCGACGGAGCGCCCGAGTCGGTCTGGCCCGGGGCTTCGGGCGAACTGCCGCCCGTCGCCGACAGATCCGACTACGCCACGAGCCAGTCTCAGCTTGGCCCCGACCGAACCCACCCCATGGGAGAGCCGACGGCCACCTCGACAAGTCGCGCCGTGCGGGGCGTCCGCCGTCTACTGTCCGCACTTCCTTGGGCCCGTCGCCGAAACAGGTGAGCCGTCCGCTCAGCACCGGAGCGCTCGGTGATGGCACGGCGCCTTCCCGTTCAATGGCACGGTTCCCTCCGACGGCACCCGCTCGCAGGCTGGCAACTCCCTGGGCGTACTGCCTTCAGCCGGAGGGCGAGCTGCGGTCTCGTGGCGCCCCTTCCCCAGGGGGCATCAGGGCCGAGTAGCAAGAGGGCGAAGGCACGGCCCGATGAGGCAGGGACGGGGCCGGATCAGTCGCTGAGGGCCTGCCACTGCAGCCAGGCCTGGTAACCGCCGGCCAAGTCGGTGGCACGCTTGAAGCCGAGGGCTCGGAGGGAGTCGGCAGCGAGGGAGGAGGCATAGCCGGCCGAGCAGACAACCACCACCGGCTGCCCGAAGCCGGTGACGTCCGGCAATCGATGGTCCCCATGGGGGTCAAGCCGCCACTCGAGGACATTGCGCTCGATGATGAGCGCTCCGGGGAGCTCGCCCTCCGACGCCCGTTGTGCGACCGGCCGGATGTCCACGACCAGCCCTCCGGCTTCGGCGATCGACTCGAGTTCGGCTGGCTCGGTGCGACCGATGCGCCGCCGAGCCTCGTCGACGAGGTCGTCGGCCGAGGGGCTCACGAAGGATCGTGGACGCTGGTGGTGTCAAACGGGCCGATGGGCGCTACTTCTTCGGTGTGGGTGGCATCGAGGCGTCCGAACTGATCCAGCTCGTAGTAGGTCATGGTTTCCAACTTGGGTCCGTAGACATGGACGCTGATGGCATCCTCGAGCCCGTCATTGACGAGATCATGCACATAGTGGGAACCGAACGTGCGGTGTTCTCCCGGGCCGACCTGGTGGCTGCCGATGACGGCGACCCCGCGTTGGGTGGCCCGAACCGTGGTCTCGGTGAGAGTGCCCCGAGCCACGGTGACAGCCCCGTGCGACCGTCCGTGATCGTGGAGCTTGATGTATCCGCCAGGGGGCCAACCGATGGCCCAGGCCTCGAACAGGTCGGTGACGGCGAGGAGTATCCAGGAACGCTCTCGCAGGCCTCGCAACTCGCTGATGTCGCCGGCCGAGACAGCAAAGCCCTGGGCGATGGCCAAGAGGTCGACCTCGCGACGTTGAGCCTCGTTGGCGCTGACGTTGCCGATCGGTTGGAGTCCACACATCGGAGCGTGACCGCCGGATGCCTTGGACGAGGTGGCCGATTCGAGGTAGGCGATTGCCATAACCACACTGTAAGCAGCAAAAGGTGACTAATCAAGTCGAGTTTGTATGATTAGGCCTGGTTGGTGCGAAAACACGGGATGGACGGATGTTTACGAGGTCAGCTGGCGGCAGCGCCGAAGGCCTCGGGCGCGGTATCGACGCCCAGCTCAGGCCTGGCGTCGCCGGCATTCGGCATGTGGAGGCCGAGCGAGTAGCCCTCAAGGAACGTGTCGGCCTCGCGGTGGCGCGGAAAGCGCTCCTCCAGCTCCCGAAATCGGGGTGAGTGGTTCGGCTCGATCAGGTGGGCCAGCTCATGGACGATGACCGAGTCGAGGACCCAGGCGGGCACCACCCTGAGCCTTTCCGAGATCCGGATCTCGCGGGTCATGAGGGTGCACGAGCCCCAGCGCTTCGTCTGGGTGGTGGACCACCGGATCGACGCCGGCTCGACACCGTCGAGATAGCGCCGGCCAAGGGCCAGGGCCCGCTGGTGGAGGTGCTCGTCCGAGGCGTGGAGGTGTGGTCGGTGGCGGGCCAGTCGAGCAGCCAGACTCTCGACCATGAGGTCCCGGTCGGCGCCGCGGAGATGGGTGGGCACGACCACGACGATCCTGTCACCCTCCCAGTGGGCACCGGCCGTCTTCTTCCTTCGCTTGCTGACCCGGACTTCGATGTCCGGTGCGAAGAGAGTCGATGGCTGGGTGATGTGGGACATGTGGGCCAATCTAGGACCGAGGTGTGACTTGGTTGCGGGAGGCCGCGTGGGTCAACGCGCTTACTCGGGTTGGGGACGCCGGCCGTAGGGAGCGGGTGCACCGGCCTCGGAGATCTCTTCGGGCATCTCGTCAGAGGCCGGACGAAGGGCCCGCCAGGCTGCGCCCCCGAGGATGGCGCCGACGATCGGGAAGACGATGAACACCCAGAGCTGACTGAGAGCCCAGCTGCCTTGGAACACGGCGGTCGAGAGACTCCTTGCCGGATTCACCGAGGTGTTGTCGATCGGGATGGAGATGAGATGGATGACCGTGAGGGTGAGCCCGATGGTGACCCCGGTGAGGCCAACGGGCATGGACAGGCGGCTGGTCGAGGCGATGATGAAGACGAACACGCCGGTGAAGAAGACCTCGGCGAGCATGACGGCTCCGAGCTTGAATCCGCCGGGCGAGTGGATGCCGTACCCGTTGGAGGCGAAGCCCGAGGTCCTGGCGCTGAAGGCCACGGCACTCGACTTGGCGACGATGAAGATCACGAGGGCCCCGATGAGGCCCCCGACGATCTGTCCGACGATGTAAAAGGGCAGCTCACGAGTCGTGGTCTTCCCGATCACCCAAAGGCCGATGGTCACCGCGGGGTTGATGTGACACCCCGAGATCGAGCCGATGGCGTAGGCGGCCACCAAGAGGCTGAGGCCGAAAGCGAGGGCCACGCCCAATGTGCCGACAGATCCCCTGGGGAAGAAGTTGCCGGTCGCGAGCACCGCCGTCCCAGGGCCTCCGACGATGAGGATCATCGTCCCGATCGCTTCGGCGATGCCGATCCTCACACGCTGGTCCAAGGGGTGGTCCTTTCAACTGACGGTGGCGCACAAACCGCCCGCCAAACCTCCGCGTGGGGTACCTGATTGCCGGACGGGAAGATAGTAGGCCCGGTTCGCGTGCGTTGCTCGAATGGTCATGACCTCTGACCGAATGGGAGTTCCGCCATAGCGACGGTACGATGGGCTGGTGCGTCGGTACTTCACCCCTCGGTTCATCGGGATGCATGTGGCGCTGCTGATCCTCTTGCCCGTGTTCGCTTGGCTGACGTGGTGGCAACTGGGACGGGCGCTCGGGGGCAATACCCTGAGCTGGGCCTATACCTTCGAGTGGCCGCTTTTTGGGGGCTATGCCGTCTACGTGTGGTGGCAGCTCATTCACGACCAGACAACCGCCGTGTCTCGCCGGGTGCTACCCGGTTCGGGGGGCAGGGCCGGCGCGGATTCCAAAGAGCCCGGTTGGGCGTTGACGGGAGGGCGTCGCAAGAACATCGCCATCGCCGCCAACTCAGCAGTCGACGAGACAGCGCCTCATCATCGGGAGCGTTTTGCCGAGCAGACGCCTGACGAAGCAGCCAGGCTGACCGCCTACAACCGCTACCTGGCCGAGTTGAATGCTGACTCGGGCAAGGGAAACAGGTGACGATCAACTCGGACGAGCGTGGTCACTTGGGCTCGATCTCGTGAGTCCGACACCTGACCGCTCGAAGATGTATGGGGCCCTCGTCCGCTACCGGGTGATGGCCTTCATCGTCGGAACGGCGCTGGTGTTGCTCGTCTTCGTGGCCATCCCGTTGCAGTACTGGGCCCATCAGAAGATGGCGGCGGAGATTGTCGCCCCGATTCACGGCTATCTCTATCTCGTCTATCTGGCCACCGGAGCGGATCTGGCTCGGAGGGCCCACTGGCGAATCGGGCGCATCCTCTTGGTGGTCGCAGCCGGTTTCGTGCCGTTTTTGGCCTTCATCGTCGAGCACAGGGTGTACCAGCAGATGCAGGCGGAATGGGCAGCCGAGGACGAGCGGGCCGCGGCGACCGTGGCCGGCAGCCAGACCGACTGAGTGACCGGGAAACCATTCGACCATGACATTGCCAGTCGGGTGGACTAGCGCGGCGGTAGCGAGTAGGTCACCTGGGCTTTGGCCACCAGCGCTTCGCTCCCTCGCGAGTACATGGACACTTCAGCGGCGGCCAGCCGTCTGCCAAGCTTCAACAGCTCGCCCCGGGCCACGACATCAACCAGTGCGGGCTTGCGGAGGAAGTCGATGTGCAGACTGGTGGTCACTGAGAGTGCGACCGGGCCTATCTGTCCAACAATGACCAACCAGGCCGTGCAGTCTGCCAGGGCCATGAGCGACGGACCCGATACGGTCCCACCTGGTCGGCTGTGAGCTTCACCGACCGGAAGGCGCATTTGGATGGAATGGTCGGTGATTTCCTCGACGACGTAGGGAGCCGGAGCCCCAGGGAAGGCATCGAGTAGGAACTGCTGCAGCTCCTCGATGGTCATGACGGGGATGGCAACCATGGCTCAACGATCGTAGGTGCCCGACCGCTGCCAGGTCACTGGGACGCATGGGCCCCTCTCGTCCTCGGCCGGCTTGTCGTGTTGAATGACTGCATGCTCAGTGCGGAGAACGACGATGCCATGCGATGGGCGGGGGAGGCCGGCCAGCTCCTCGTGAACCTGCGGTCCACCTCCGAATCAGGAAGGGCACTCGGGGATGCCGGCGATCAGCTCGCCCACCAACACCTCATGCGACGGATATCCGATCGCTATCCAGCCGACCGGATTCGGTCGGAAGAGGCTGACCAGACAAAGAAGTTGGGTGATCAAACCGGCCGCGTCTGGATCATTGACCCCCTCGACGGCACTCGCGAGTACTCGGAGGGCAGAGCTGACTGGGCCGTCCACGTAGCCTTGGCCATCGACGGCGAACCCGTTGTCGGGGCTGTGGCCCTACCGTCGCTCGACAGGGTCCTCGGGACGGGGAACCCTCCTCCTCTGGCCCAGCCGGCAGCCGTGCCTCGGATGGTGGTCAGTCGAAGCCGCCCACCCGAGTTCGTTCCCTTCGTCGCGGAACAGCTGGGGGCAACCGTCGTACCCATGGGCTCTGCCGGGGCCAAGATCGCCGCCGTGATCCAAGGGAATGCCGAGATCTACCTCCATTCGGGAGGCCAGTACGAATGGGATTCGGCGGCTCCGGTGGCAGTGGCCCTCGCCACCGGTCTCGTGGCGAGCCGCCTAGACGGCTCGCCACTCATCTACTCCCAGGAGGATCCGTGGTTGCCGGACCTGATTGTCGTGCACCCAACATTGTCTGCATCGGTAACGCAAGCCCTGCGAAAGTTCAACGGCGGTTAGATTGCGCAGCCGGTGGGTGATGCGACGTGTTGGGCTTCAGTCGAGATCTGAGGCGGAATCGTTGGCTTTGGACACCTCTGGTGCATCAAGATCCCAACCGTCATCATCGCCTGATTCGGCACTTGTCCGTTCGCTTGGCGCACCGATGCCGTCGGGATCATCTATCCCGCCGTCGAGGACGGCCAAAGATTCTGGATCGTCCAGCACCGCACCCGCCTCTTCGAGCTCCTTTTCATCGACGATCAGGGTCGGGTCAAGCGACGGATCGAGTTCGACGGCCTCGAGGAAGTTGGGATCGAGTGCCTCCCGGTCGTCGTTTGCCTCGTCACCCTGCTCGAAGGGGTCTGATCCCGACGGCTCATCCGGTGACCACTCGTCGTTTTGGCTCATCTGTTCTCTCCGTCACTAGCGATCTCGTTGCCCGACTCTACGGCCTGGGGGATCTAGTAAATCCAGCCGACGGAGTCAATGTTCATTGGACATACCCAACGGAGCCGATTCACCCTCACCTACGGTGTGGACGTCCTGTGACCAATGAGGAACGCAGCGGACATACAATCTGCATCTCACTGCGCGCCCACGTAGCTCAGGGGATAGAGCACTCGTTTCCTAAATGAGGTGTCGCAGGTTCGAATCCTGCCGTGGGCACATTGTGGCCTTGACCCCA